>CAZXVZ010000008.1:0-34151 GCA_964644085.1 uncultured Syntrophus sp.
CCAGACAATCCCGCCAAACGCCACGAGTGCCGACCTGCGTGCCCGCATGCCCTGGGACCTCGTCAGCAAGGCGCACGATGCCGGCTTGAGACAAATTGCCGCTCCGATTGAATTCGGCGGAGGCGGCTATGAGGAAGACCATCTTGCGCAGGGGGCAATGGCAGAAATGGCAGGATACATGGGCGGGCAGTTCGGAAGGCTCATGACCATATCGTGGAAACAGATGTCCGCTTTCGCCTACGCACCGAAAGATGTTGCAAAAGAAGTAATGGATGATTTCATGAATGACAGAAAGACCATGATGGGCGCTTCCATTACAGAACCGAACAGCGGCAGCGATATGCTTTTACCGTATGATGAGCCCGGGGCAACAGGACAATACTTCGCGCATCAGGAAGGTGATGAGTGGGTATTCAACGGAGACAAGATGTTCTGTACGGCAGGCGGGGTTTCAAATTACCTTACCATAATGGTACGGACCGAACCGAAAGGTCCCATTACAAAAAGCGTAACCCAGTTCGTTATCAACACCAGATGGCCGGGTTGGTCAATCGCCCGCGTGAATGATATGATGGGTAATGAACTTGTGTCTAATGTCCAGATGCATTTCGAGAATTTCAGGGTTCCCGACAAATACAGGATAAGCCCTGTAAACGGCGCCTTTGAAGTTATGAAATCGCGCCTTGCCGGTAAATCCCTTCACATGTTCGCGGTACTCGGATGGGCCGAGCGGGCCTGGGAAGATATGAAAGAATACGCGATAGCAAGGATTCAAGGAGGCAAGCCGATCATCCAGCACCATAACGTGGGCATGCTGATAGCGGAAACTGACTGTCTGCTGCGTGTCGCAAGACTACAATTGTACCAGGATGCGTGGGAATGGCAAAATCAGGGCCAGGGGCAGCTCAGGGATGTCCTTGGATGGTATTATATTAACTGGTTTCTCAAGAAGGTGCTCATGCGCGTAATCGAAGCCGGTCTTGAAATTTATGGCGGTATGGCACCGCAAAAAGAACTCACCTTCGAGCACTGGGTACGCGTCCATCTCAGCATTATGCATGGAGGGTCCACGGGTCTCCTGAGCCTTGTGAAAGCGGCAAATATCATAGGCAGACCTGGATCCAAGGGTGCGAGTAACGGCGGTGATGCCCTTATGGAGTCATAGTGTATTTCGCATTTTAAGAATGTGTTTCGGTCTCTGAAACTTGCTTTTGAATAGTACAGCAGGAGATTTGATATGAACATAATTGTATGCATAAAACAAATAGCAGACCCGGAAGCACCGGCTGATTCTTTCAGGCTTGATGCTGAAAAAAAAATAATGGCCTGTTCGCCAAAGGTTTTGAGAGTCGTCAATCCATTTGATGAACAGGCCGTAGAGGCTGCGCTCAGAATTAAAGATCAATACGGCGCAAAAATAACAGCCATTGCGCTCGGCAACGCCCTGGATAGGGTCGTCGTAAAAAAACCCCTGTTCATGGGTGCCGACGAATTGATCCTCCTCGAAGATCCGGCATTCATTGACGGAGACAGCTGGTCCACGGTGAACGCCCTCTCCGCGGCCATTCGAAAGATCGGGAATTACGACCTTATTCTCTGCGGGAGACAGGCAGCGGACTGGAATGCAGGCCAAACTGGTTTAGGAATAGCCGAAATCTTGAGGCTGCCGAGCGTGACAGTGGCAAGAAAAATCGAAATAGACAATGGAAAAGCAAAAGTGGAGAGAGTAACGGCTGATGGTTACGAAACTGTAGAGGTGAGATTACCTGCCGTTATCACGGTAAGTAACGAAATCGGCCAGGCACGCTATCCGGCAATCCAGAATATCAGGATCGCGAACAAGATACAACCTGTTATCTGGAAGCCGGCGGACATTGATCTTGATCCTTCCACTGTCGGAAAGGCAGGAAGGCGTTTGAAAATCCTCAAACTGTTCCAGCCTGTGTCAGAAGGAACTTGTGAGATCATGCAGGGAGAAACCCCACAGGAAATGGCTGAAAACCTTGCTCTCACATTAAGAAAAGAAAAAATACTTTAATGTTCGGAAAGGTTGGTGATAATCATGGCCGATTATAAACATATATTAATGCTTGGTGAGATTGCGGAAGGGAAAATTACGGCTGTCACAAAAGAATTACTCGGGGGAGGGCGAAAACTGGCCGATGAACTGGGCGAAGAACTCCACGTTTTTTTCATAGGTGATGGTATATCCGATCAGGCCAGTGAAGCCATAACCTTTGGAGCAGACAAAGTATATGTTGTGAATAATCCGAACCTCAAACTATACCATACGGAATTTTACATGGCGGCGGTTGAGGGGGTCATTAAAAATGAAAACCCAAGATTCCTCCTGTTTGCCCATAGCGATATGGGCGCCGATCTTGGCCCCCGCCTCGCCTTTCGGCTTGGCGCTGCCATCGCCACAGATTGCGTAGAGCTGTCAGTAGAGCCTGACACAAAACACCTCCTCAGGACAAAACCTGTGTACGGTGGCCTTGCCATGGCCACTTATACCAGCGATGATTTTCCTCAGATGGCAACCATAAGACCCAAATCACTTCCGCCGGCTGAAAAAAATGACCAAAATAAAGGAGAGGTTATCTTTCTTGCAATGGATTTTGATGTCTCCGCTTCGCCGGTTACCATTCTCGGAAAGGTAATTGAAGAGGTGGAAGGTATCAAACTTGAAGACGCCGAGATCATTGTGTCTGGTGGCCGTGGTATAGGAGATCCCGAAGGTTTCAAGCAGCTCGAAGAGGCTGCTAAATTTCTCAAGGGAGCTGTCGGCGCTTCACGCGTTGCCTGCGATAACGAATGGGTACCGACAACCATACAAGTAGGTATTACCGGTAAAATAGTGGCACCACGGCTCTATCTTGCTGTCGGGATTTCAGGGGCCAGTCAGCACATGTCAGGTTGTTCCCGGTCAAAGATAATTGTGGCTATCAACAAGGATCCTGCTGCTGCAATCTTCAAGCAGGCTCAATTCGGCGTTGTCGGCGATTGGAAGGCGGTATTACCCGCATTCATCAACAAATTGAAAACGCTGGAATAGGAGGAAAATACCTTTTGAATGAGCGCATGAAGCTTCTGTTTCAACCGGCACACATTCGCACCATTGCCGTGCGGAATCGTTTTGTCAGGTCCGCGACCGTCGATAATGGTGGAGAGGCTGGATATGTTTCGCAAAAACAGCAAAAATTATTCGCTGATCTGGCAGACGGCGGTGTGGGACTGATCATCACCGGAATGACCGCTGTTCATCAGTCTGATTATATCAGGCCTTCTCAGAACCAAATATCCGATGACTGCTATATCCCCCCATACAAAGAACTGACCAGCCTGGTGCATGAAAAAGGGGCAAAGATAGCTATACAACTTGCTCACATGGGCCGGGAGCGGGGAAAGTTTTTGCAGCCTGCCGCGGATCGTGCCATCGGAGTCTCGTTCATCCCCGATGATCCCTATTGCGAAACCACTCACTACAGAGAAATGACAGAGGATGAAATATGGGATCTTGTTGAAGCTTTCGGGAGTGCGGCGCGGCGCGCACGAGAGGCCGGTTTCGATGCTGTCCAGATCCATGGCGCGCATGCCTTCCTGGTCGCCCAGTTTCTTTCACCCTATACAAACCGTCGCACTGATACATGGGGCGGCACTCTTGAAAACAGATTGCGTTTTCATCTTGAAATATGCAAGGCGATACGCAGAAGTGCAGGCGATGATTATCCTGTTCTCATAAAACTCGGGGTAGAGGACGGTTTCCCCGGCGGGCTTGTTTTTTCTGATGGTCTAAAAGCAGCGGCAATTTTGGCCCAGGCCGGTTTCGATGCCCTTGAAATCAGTCAAGGCTTAAGGGGCACACCGTTTGAACAGACAGAATTTCGCACAGATATTAGCAGCATTGAGCGTGAGGCTTATTTCAGATACTGGGCGGCGGAGGTAAAGAGGAATGTGGCAGTGCCTGTCATGATGGTCGGGGGTATCAGAAGCCCTGAACTTATGTCAGAAATAATTGAAAATAAAGAAGCCGATTTTATTTCCCTTTGCAGGCCCTTCATAAGAGAACCTGACCTTATCAAAAGATGGCATGAGACAGGTCTTTACAGACCACGTTGCACATCCTGCAACAATTGTATCGGGGAACTAAAAAGGGGCGAATTTATCTATTGTCCACAAAATAAAGAAATTTAGAGCCAGGAAGGCGGCATAGGCAGTGTGAAACAAAAAAAATATTCTCATTCAAAAGAATCGTCCAAATGCTTAGGGGGAAATACATGAGCATAATCGCGGAATTAACTAAAAATGTGCTGGAAACTCCTTTCGAGGCTTTTGATGCAGTTACCATTGAAAGGGCCAAAAACCGAATCATTGACGTTCTTGGCTGTCTCATAGGCGGAGCCAACGCGCCCGGTTGCCCCATGGTAGTCGATCTTGTGCGCGAGTGGGGAGGAAAAAAAGAAAGTACCGTCCTTGTCCACGGTGGAAAAGTGCCTGCCCACAACGCTGCGTTAGTAAACTGTGTTATGACCAGGTCCTATGATTTTGAGCCAACCGGCGCTTATGTGGAAGGCAAGAGCACCCCGGCTCATCTGAGCGGCACAACAGGTCCCACCGCTATTACGGTGGCGGAACAGAAATCAGCCAGCGGAAAGGAACTCCTTACCGCCCTTATCCTCGGCGATGATCTTGCCTCGCGGATAACTGCCGCTTCCCAATTAAACATTGATTCAGGTTTTGACTGTACAGGTACCGTTAATGCCTTTGGAGCTACCGCCATAGCCGGCAGGCTCTGGGGACTCAATGAGCACCAAATGCTCAATGCCTTTGGAATTGTACTGAACCAGCTTGCCGGTACGTTTCAAAATATTTTCGACGGCGCTCATTCTTTCAAACTGCCCCAGGGAATGGCTGCCCATGCCGGAATATTTTCTGTAGCCCTTGCCGGCAAAGGATTCACAGGCGTTAAAGATCCTCTCCTCAGTAAATATGGGTATTTTTCGCTTTACTGCAAAACATACCAGCTTGAAATACTCACAAAAGACCTGGGAAAAAAGTTTTTTGCTGATTATACCTGTAAACCCTACCCTGGCTGCAGGTCCAATCACGCTGCCACAGATTGCATTCTGGAAATCATTAATACGAAGAACATCAGAACCGAAGATATCGATGAAATTATCGTTGACATTACTCCCACAGCACTTGATTTTGCCGTGGGACAGCCTTTTAAGATCAGGGAGGTTCCACAGATTGACGCGGCATTTAATCTTCAATATGCTGTAGCAAGCGCTCTTTTAAGAAAAAACGTACAATTGGAGTATTTTACGGAAGAATTTATTCGTGACCCCGGCATAACCGAAATGGTTAATAAGATAAGGCTCACCCCGGCAATGGCGCCTGACAAACCTCTTGGCGCACGGGTAAAAATCAGGATGAAACAGGGTATCGAATATGAAAAACAGGTTGACATGCCCAAAGGCAACGGTATTCTAACTCCTCTTACGACAGATGAAATAAAGAAAAAATATTTCGACAACGTCGCTTTTTCCCGGACTATCACCATGGAAAACGCCGAAAAAGTCATCACTCTTATTGAGAAAATAGAAGAAATACACAATGTGAATAAAATAATCAAGCTGCTGGTGGCATAGAGAATTTGCATGGCAGGAAAAATAGTATGTTCAATATAATTACAAGGCTGTTTTTTCTGCTGTACGCTGATCATATGACGCTCATATCGAGGTTAAAACAAAAATGGATTTTAAGCTAAGCTACGAACAGGAAGCAATACAAAAAGCGGCTGAAGAGTTCGCGAAGGGAGAATTCGAGAAAGATATCGCCCTTGAACACGAAAAGACCCATTCCTTTCCCCATAAAATATTAAAAAAGGCCTGTGAGTTGGGCTTTGTGGGTATTCATTATCCTGAAGAGTACGGCGGCCAGGAATACGGCGTACTGGAAAATGCGCTTTTAACGGAGGCCTTTTGCCGTCAGGATTCAGGATTGGGTATCGCCTTAAGCAATGCCGATTCTTCGGCAGAAATGATACTTCGCCATGGCAGCAAAGAACAAAAAGAAAAATACCTCATTCCTGTCACGCGAGGGGAAATGATCTCCAGCGGTGCCTTTACCGAGCCTGACCACGGTAGCGATATCACATCTCTCAGCACCACAGCTGTTAAGGACGGAAATGAGTTTATCATAAACGGATCAAAAACATTTATAACAAACGGACCTATAAGCGACTTTGTCCTTGTTCTCTGCCAGACAAATCTAGAATCAAACCCGATATATCGAGGACAGTCTGCCATCATTGTCGACAAAGGGACACCGGGATTTACAGCCTCTGATATCGGCGAAAAAATGGGTAATAAAATGGTACCCACGGGAGAACTCTCTTTTAGTGATGTAAGGGTTCCCCTCTCAAATATGGTTGGAACGGAAAATAACGGTTTCTATCAGGCCATGGGATTATTCGAAGAAATACGGATAGAAGTTGCCGCACAGGCGTTAGGCATCGCGCAGGGCGCCTTTGACCGGGCACTGGCACACGTAAAAGAACGTAAACAATTTGGAAAAAGGTTGGAAGAATTTCAAGTCACACGGCATAAACTGGCAGACATGCTCATTAAAATTGAAACGGCACGTCTTTTGGTCTACAAGGCAGCCTGGAATTTCGATCAGGGTAATATTGATCCTCAACTGATTTCCATGGCAAAAACATATGCCGGCCGAACGGCTGTTGAAGTCTGTGATGAGGCGCTCCAGCTTCATGGAGGATATGGCTACATGCTGGAGTATGAAGTAGAAAGGTTCTACCGTGACGCGAGACTTGCAGAAATTTACGGCGGTACAAGAGAGATTCAGAAGAATACTATTGCAAATTCACTGTTAAAAAGATTTAATAAAAATATCGACACATGATATGGATATATAATTAAGCAAACGAGTATGCTGGGGGTAATTATATGAGGAAGCGCGATCTCTACATTGTTGTATTTTGGATAGCTTTTGGATTGTTCATATCTGTCTGGGCTTATCTAAAGCTGGGCATCGGGACACTCAACGCGCCCGGTTCAGGTCTTATGCCTTTTGCCCTCGGTATCCTTTTCAGTCTTCTCGCCATTTTTGCGATGATCCGGATTTTGAAAAAGAAGGATCAAATAAGCGAACAAAAAAAAGAAGAAACAAATCAACAGGAGACTATCTACAAGAAAGTGATTCTTGTAATAGCAGCATTGTTCGCCTATGCCATCCTCCTTGAACCATTAGGATTTATACTTACCACCTTTTTTACTATGACACTTCTTTTCCGGAGCGCCGGTATCAAACGATGGATCATTGCTGCCGCGTATTCGGGTACTATTGTTCTGATTACCTATTTTCTTTTTACCTATCTTGGCGTTCGATTTCCCCCGGGTATTTTGAGTATCCTGGGATTATACTAAATATTGAGGATATAGAGCATGGATATTTTTTCTGGACTCATCACCGGATTTCAGAGTATTCTCCACCCTTCGATTCTCTTTTATTGTTTCATTGGAGTATTTATAGGAACATTGATCGGCGTGCTCCCCGGTATCGGGCCAATCGGTGCAATGTCCATTCTCCTGCCATCCACTTTCGGTTTACCTCCAGCGGCGTCTATCATCATGCTTGCCGGCATTTACTACGGTGCCATGTATGGCGGCTCAACCACATCAATCCTCGTCAATATCCCCGGCGAAGCGGCTTCTGTCATTACCTGTCTTGACGGCTATCAGATGGCACGCAGAGGCAGGGCGGGACCGGCATTAGGTATATCCGCTCTCGGTTCCTTCATTGGCGGCACTTTCAGTATCATTGCCCTCATGTTCCTCGTTTTTCCTCTCGCTGATGCGGCATTGAAGTTCGGTCCTCCGGAATTTTTTGCCCTCATGTTCTTCGGTATGAGCATTTTAACTTATCTGGCGCGGGGCTCTGTCCTCAACGCCACTATAATGGTAATCCTTGGCTTCATTCTGGGAACCGTGGGTATGGACCCCATTTCCGGTATGCCCCGTTTCCATTTCGGCCTCCCATCACTTCTTGATGGCGTCGGGCTTGTACCGGTGGCTATGGGTCTTTTCGGTATTGCCGAAGTTCTGATCGGCCTTGAGAGCCTTGTGCCAAGAAGCATCCTGCAGACCAAGATAAAAAATATTCTGCCAAACCTGCAGGACTGGAAACAGTCGGCTGGACCGATCGCGCGAGGTTCTTTTGTAGGATTCCTCTGCGGTATATTACCCGGCGCGGGCGCTGTCATGTCCACTTTTCTTTCATATACAATGGAAAAGAAGCTTTCTAAAAATCCCGAAACTTTTGGAAAAGGCGCTATCGCGGGCGTTGCGGGACCCGAGACCGCCAACAATGCGTCAGCAGGCGGCGCCTTTGTTCCCATGCTTGCCCTCGGTATTCCTCCAAACCCAATTATGGGAATCCTTCTTGGTTCATTGATGATCCACGGAGTCAGCGCCGGACCATTATTAATTACCCAGCGTCCCGACATATTCTGGGGAGTCATTGCCAGTATGTATGTGGGAAATATTATGCTGTTACTTCTCAATCTTCCCCTTCTCGGCATATGGGTAAAAGTGCTTAAAGTGCCGGCCAGAGTCCTTTTGCCCATAATTCTTCTCTGTTGTCTCATCGGTTCTTATGCTGCGAATAACAGCTCCGCAGATATAATCATTATGGTTTCTTTTGGTGTTGTGGGCTATGTGTTGCGTAAACTCGGCTATGAACTGGCCCCTCTCATTATGGCTCTCGTACTCGGTCCAATGATCGAAAGTAATTTTCGCAGTTCCTTGACCATGTCGGATGGTAATCTTGCCATTTTTTTCCAAAGACCTATTTCTGCCGTGGTCTTGATCATGGCGGGACTCCTCCTTTTATCCACAGGATTCTCAACCTACCGGAAGACGAAAACAAAAATTGTTGAGGAAACAGGAAGCGATGATGAATAATCACAGGGTTAACGGGAAAAATGTTAAAAAGGAGGTGAAAGAAAAACATTATTCAGGTAATTAAATTCGTCACAACAAAAAAATACGTTAAATGAGCAAGGAGGGTATTATGAAAAAAACATTTTTTTTATTCACATTGATAGTATGTAGTATGATTGTTTTTGGTTCTTTTGGTCAAGTTTGCGCTCAGGAAAAATATCCCACCCGTCCCATTGAAATTGTCACCACTTTTCCGCCGGGAGGGGTTTCGGAAATGACTGTACGTACCTGGGCCAAATACATGGAAAAGATATTGGGTGTCCCTATCGTAAATCTTGCTAAACCGGGCGGAGGAGGAGTTGTTGGCATGCAATACGTGGTCAATTCTAAACCGGACGGATATACTACTCTGAACGCAGGAAACATTGCTCCCACAATCTTATCCGGAACAGCAACATACAAATTTGAAGACTTACGAATCGTCGCACAGGTTACACAGAACGGAAATGTGATGGTTGTAGCGGCAGATGCCCCCTGGAAAACATGGCAGGAGTTTGTCGATTACGCAAAGAAGAACCCCGGTGTGAAGTACGGGCATCCGGGTCTGGGTATTGTGGCATTTTACAGGGCGGAAAACCTCAACAGACAACTCGGCTTGAAGATGGTCAATCTTCCCAGCCAGGGTGATGCGGAGTCTGTGGCGCGTCTTCTCGGACACCATATCCCGATTGCAAATGTGGCAACTGCCGTGGCAAGACCACAGATTGAAGCAGGGAAGCTAAGGGCTCTCATGAGCTTCGAGCCAGCAAAAGAGTTCGGTCTTCCCGCATCAGTCCCGGACCTTCACCAGTTGTACGGAAAAGATTTCCCTGACATTCCTGTAGGAGTCTATCTCTATGCCCCGGCGAAAACACCTGATTATATTGTCCAAATACTTGAAAATACGTTTGAACAGATGAGCAAAAACCCTGAATTTATCGCCGATTGCCAAAAAATGAATACGGTCTCGAAATTCGAGGGAAGCAAACTGGCAACGGAGAGGGCAAAGAAAACAATGGAACTCATGAGAGCTATTGCAGCTGACCAGCCGAAGAAATAGGCTTGTAAACGATTAATAACAAGTGCGCAGGATAAGGGTGGTAGGACAGGCATGCATAAATAATAAATCTTCATCCTTATCCTGCCGTAATGAATGCGAACCGATGCGGGGAAATTGACCGGTAGGCAGTTGTCTTCAAACAGGCCAATCCAGTATCGGTAAATCAAGCGGAGGCTGTTATGACACGAAAAACAATTTTGGTTTCAATGATTTCAATAACGATTATGCTGTGCGTCTTTGGCAGCATTCAGGCAGCAGAAAAATACCCGTCCCGGCCGATAGAACTTGTCTGCGGTTTTCCTCCGGGAACAGGCCCTGATATTCTTAATCGTATTCTGGCGCGCTACCTGGAAAAAGAACTCGGTAGCACGGTAGTACCAATCAATAAACCTGGCGGTGGAGGTGTCGTTGCAATTACTTCCGCTACTACTGCCCGACCTGATGGTTATACGGTACTCAATACAGGTGACTTTATCATTCCAGTCGTCGCCGGACAGGCAGGCTATGCCATTGAGGATCTGCGTATTGCCGCGCAGGTAGGCCTCAATGGAGCAGTGCTTATAGTCCCCGCTGACTCCCCCTGGAAAACCTTCCAGGATTTCCTGGACTACGCGAAAAAGAATCCCGGCGTGAAGTTTGCTAATCCAGGCACAACATCCATGGCCACGATGAGAACGGAAAATCTCAGCAGACAGGCGAATCTCAAACTGATCAGTCTTCCAGTTCCTGAAGTCGCAAGCGCAGTCCTCGGAAAAACCGCGCCTATCGGGCTCACTGCTGCCGCTGCCGCAAAGGGTCTTGCAGAAGCGGGCAAAACAAGGATACTTTTCAGTTTCGATCCTGCCAAGGATTTTGGCCTCGATCCTTCAATCCCCGACTTTGCGAAAGTCTTTGGAAAAGATACCCCCGATATGCCGATTGCAGTCTATCTGGCAGTTCCGGCAAAAACTCCTTCAGACATTGTCAGTGTTTTAGAAAAAGCAATGGAAAGGATTTCCAAAAACCCTGAATACGTTAATGAACTCGCGAAGAATTACTTTAAAGCAAGTTTTGCACCGGGAAAGGTTGCCATGGACCAGATACCGAAAAAGACTTCCCTTATCAGGGCTATTTTGCAGACTGCCGCCACTACACCTGCAAAGTAGCATAACAGAGAAAGGACTTTCTTTAAGATTATGAAGTGCGTTGTTGTTTATTTTTCGCAATCAGGGAATACGAAGAAGATTGCACACGCAATATACAATGGGATTAGGCCTTTCACAGAGCAATGTCATATCTGTCGCATCGACAGGATGAACACGGAAAAACTGGCAGATTACGATCTGATCGGTATAGGGAGTCCCTGCTGGAACGGCGTGCCTTTTCATGTTGAAAAAATACTTAAAGGCATGATTCCTCTTCCCGGGAAACATGCCTTTACTTTCTGTACTCATGGTGTCATGGGATTTAGATTTCTCCCCAATATTGTTCGGTTGCTTACCGAAAAAGGAATGGTCGTTATAGGATCTCGTGACTGGTACTGCAGCGTTTACCACCCTCTTATTCCTAAGCCCTATCTCACAGATGGTCACCCTGATGCAATTGACTTGGAAGAAGCCGAAGAGTTCGGCAGGAAAATGGCCGAAAACAGCACAAAAATATCAGCCGGTCTAACACAATTGATTCCGCCGGTACCACCCATGCCTGAGCCAAGAACTCTTTCCCGTCCTCTCACTCCAAAACACATCAATATGGATAAATGCCTTTATCCGGAATGCCGGCTTTGTGTGGATAACTGCCGATTGAAAATAATTGATCTCTCCGCGTCACCGCCTGTTTTCGCTGAGGAGTGCCCTCCCTGTTATTTCTGTGAATTAATCTGTCCCACAGGGGCAATAGAAGCCGACTATGGGCCTGCGGCGAAAATAGAAATTGAGCGGGCAAGAACAATGTTTAAGGAAACGCTGGAGAAGGTAGAAGCCGAAGGACACTTCAGAAGGCTGGTACCTATTGAAGAGATAGGCTGGGATACTCCTTTCTACAAAGTGTACAACGAACATCCACGGTACGTAATGACCGGTGACGATGAATAATAAGGAGATTGTGCGGAGGTACATGCTAATTGTATAAAATAAGTGGAGAATTCCTTATAAAACCTGAAGTCAACGGCAATCCGGTGGTTAAAATATCATCTCCTAAAATCTATTTACACGATGCTATATGGCTGAGTTTAAAGAGACAAATATCCGGGCTGAACATAACCGAATAATACATATATAAGTAGATGTAAAAAAGAAAATATTTATTTTTTAGAGCGTTTTTTTTATATGTCATATATTTTACCAACGAGGAGGTTCGCATGAAGGGGTTGAAAAGGGGAGGTTTTGTTGCTGCAACATTAATATTCGCAGTCATTTTTGCTCTTGCTGTGTGCGCAACGCAGGTATATGCGGCTGAGCCAAAGAAGCTCACTCAATCACAGACAGCCTTAAAAACCAAGGCACCCCGCTATGGCGGAACACTAAGAATAGCTGACATGACCGACGGCACGTCAATCGGGTATCCCCCTAAATTGCTCAGAGTCTACGCTTACCGGCAAGTGGCACCCGCCGTGGAGCCGCTCTTCCGCACCGATCAATCTGCCAAACCTGTTCCATGGCTTGTAAACACATACAAGGAAGACGCAAAAGCAAAGACAATCACCCTTACAGTTAAAAGGGGCATTAAATTTCATGATGAAACAGATCTCAATGCAGAAGCGGTAAAATGGAATCTTGATCAGTGTATGATCGAAAAAACCGCCGGCACGGAAAAGTTTAAGTCCGTTGACGTAATAGACTCATTCACCGTTCGCATAAACCTCACTGAGTGGGACAACACCGTGCTGACGAACCTCACTCAGACAGTCGGTATGATTGTTTCACCGACGGCATGTAAAAAGAACGGGGCAGACTGGTGTGCTAAAAACCCCGTTGGAACCGGCCCTTTTCAATTCGTGAGCTGGGAGAAAGATGTCCGCACTGTGTATAAGAAATTTCCAGGTTACTGGCAAAAAGGGAAACCTTATCTCGATGAAATAGTGTGGACACCCATTGCCGACCCGCTTACCCGCCTCTTGAGCCTGAGAAAGGGAGAAATAGATCTGGCACTCACTGTCGCGGGAAAAGACATACCAAGCCTGGAAAAAGACGGTTTTATTATTACCAGGAGAAAACCGGGTTCCGGCATCGGCTCTCTTATTCCTGACTCCGCAAATCCTAATTCCCCTCTGGCTAAATTGAAGGTTCGCCAAGCCATGCAGTATGCTATTGACAATAATGCTATTGCCGAGAAGGTGTGGAATTACGAAGGAGAACCTGCCACTCAATGGGCATATAAAGGACATTGGGCCTATAATCCGGCCGTAAAGAGTTACCCCTACAATCCTGTCAAAGCAAAACAACTCCTTGCTGAGGCCGGCTATCCCAACGGATTCTCAACAAGAATAACTTACCGGACCAATCCTGACACGGACAAGGTTTATACGGCAGTGCAGGCCTACCTTAAGGAAATCGGAATCGATGCGCAGTTGGATCCTGTTCAAACTGCACGCCTGGCACAGATTACTTCACAAGGTGGAAAGTGGGAAGGAATGGTCCCTGGTCCCGTATCACCCAACCCGGATATCGCAGCAGCGCTTGCAGCAAGGCTTAACGGTGGCGGCATATTTTATACCCAGATGCTTCTGCCCGATGACTACAGAACAGCCATTAATAAAGCAATCACGGCACCCAATTTCGCGGAAAAGCAAAAATGGACCCGGGAGGTGATGAAACTAATGATTGACAAATATTGTCTCCAGATTACGCTCCATGTCTCAAATGAGTTCGCGGCAAACAAACCCGTTTTACACAATCATGGATTTCTCGGCTCACCCAACACCGGGTGGTGGACACCGGAAGACGCGTGGATAGAACAATAGAGGCAAAGGTGAAACGTCATTTGAAAACAACATGTCAGATTATTCTGCCCAAACACTGTCATTCTGCTCCTGCGGCTTCAGTTACCGGGGCTCGCGTCGCCCCCTCCACAAGCAAAGCTTCCGGATCTACCCCTTCTCGCCCTCTGCGCGGTCTGGTCTCCGCTCCCGTCGGGCATCGAAATTATTGCCCTCGCAAAAGACCAAGCTTCTCTGCCTCACGGGGGCCTGCCCCGGAACGTTCGACATCCTTTTTCGCGCAGGACAATACGCTGCAAGGTGGGAAGAATTAAATGGATCAAACCGACAAGACTAAACAACAACTCTATCGAGAACGGGAAAAACGCGTTTTAGACGCCGTGGCATTAAAGATCCCCGACCGTGTGCCTGTGACCTCACACTTCTCCTTTTTTCCTGCGCGCTATTACGGGATTACCATCAAAGAAATGATGTACGATCCTGATAAAGCATGGCAAGCACAGCTCAAAACACTTCTCGATTTCCAGCCTGATATGGCCCAGGATGTCTTCGGAGGCAGAATGGTCGGCGCTTTTCTTGATATCCTCGACTTTCGACAGATGCAATGGGCAGGACGTCAACTTGACGATGACGTTCCGTATCAGTTTGTCGAAGGCGAATACATGAAGGCTGACGAGTATGACCATTTTCTTGCTGACATGAGCGATTTCGTCATGCGTGTTTACCTGCCGAGAATTTCCGGTGCCCTGAAAGGTCTGGAAAAACTACCTCGTTTTCGGAACATTTTCAGTTATTCTCGCGCTGTTCCCGCTTTCGCGGCATTCAATATTCCTGAAGTGCAGGAAGCCCTTGATGCCCTGAAAAAAGCCGGCGAAGAATCTGCACGGATATCGTCTTACGCACGGCGGTTCCATGAGAAAATTAAAGAAGAAGGCTTCCCTCTCCAGGCAGGCGGGGGCGCCTCGGCTCCCTTCGATGTGCTTGGTGATTTTTTCCGCGGCACCAAAGGTCTCATGCTCGATATGTATCGGCGACCTGATACGGTTTTAAAAGCCTGCGATATGCTCTTGCCTATGATCCTGGAGGCTGCTGTCAACGGCGCGCAAAGATCAGGCAATCCGCGCATCTTTATCCCCCTCCATAAGGGGCTTGACGGTTTTATGTCACCCGATCAGTTCAACCGCTTTTACTGGCCGACGCTGAGAGAACTCATGGTGGGGCTTATTTACGAAGGATTGAATCCCTGGGTATTCTGGGAAGGTGACGCCACATCCCGATTGGAAACCATTAAGGACATACCGGCGGGAAAAGCGGTTTATTCATTCGAATCAACAGATATTTTTAAAGCCAAGGATATTCTCGGGGACAGGGTTTGTATCCGCGGCAATGTCCCCATATCAATCCTCGCCACCGGTACCTCCGATGATGTACGGGCCTGCTGTAAGAAGCTCATCGATTACGTCGGAAAAGGAGGAGGCTATATTATGGATTCATCTGCAGGCCTTGATGACGCAAAGATCGAAAACGTAAAAACCATGTTCGATTTCACCCGTGAATACGGTGTATACTAAGAAATATGTTGTATGGGTGTATAAGGAGACAGAAATGAATGAAAGAGTACAAAAGCTGAAAAAGCGTTTATCCGCTGATGCGTATCCCATCTGCACCGAGAAACCCATCCTTGTTGTGGAGTCACTCCGTCAGACAGAGGGTGAACCCATGGTGGTAAGAAACGCAAAGGCTCTCGCCCATTACCTGGATAATAGAACGATCTTTATCGAAGATGATGAACTGATTGTTGGTAACGTAGCGAGCAAACCCATGGGTCTTGAAGGGGGCACCAGAGGTCCCACCTGGTCACATGAGGACATGGAGGATATACGAAAGGGAGGTTACGAGATCACCCCTGATGACGAGGCAAAATTGAGGTCTCTCGATGACTACTGGTTCGGTAAAGGCCGCACGATGTTTGAAAGGATGGGACACTACTACGATGACGATCGTCTCTGGCCTTTCATCCAGTCGGGTATCCTTCTGCCTCCCTGGAAGAGCAAAGAAGAAGGTCGCGGGCACGGTTCAGCCGGTATGGGCTGGGGTCTCGGTATGGGCTTAAGCCTCATCGTAGTGGATTTCGCGAAGGTACTCAATGAGGGCCTCAATAGCATCATTGAAGACGCGCAGAATGAACTACAACAGCTCCGTTACACGGGAGCGGATAGCGTGAAAAAGGCTGATTTTCTCCGGGCTGTGATCATTGCGGATTCCGCGATTGTCCGCATCGCCGGGAGGTTTGCGGCCCTGGCGGTTGACATGTCATCAAGAGAGGCAAATCCCACCCGAAAGAAAGAGCTCGTGAAAGTTGCCGAGGCCTGTCGTCAGGTACCCGGTAAACCGGCACGTTCATTCTACGAAGCCATGCAGTCATTCTGGTTCATCTGGGCTGTCCTTGCCGGCGGCACAACAGCTGGTGGCAGATTTGACCAGTATATGTATCCCTTTTACAAAAAAGACAAAGAGGAAGGAAACATTACGGATGATGAAGTGCTGGAACTTCTTGAACTCCTCAGGATCAAGACAATGCAATGCAACGGTGTTGCCGGTGGAAAGATGCAGCGGGAAAAGTGGGCCGGTATGGCCAGGTGGAATAACTTCATCATCGGAGGGGTCACGCCTGACGGTAGAGACGCTACAAACGAGCTGAGCTATCTGCTCCTTGACGCGGCTCAGGATTGTCAAACACCACATTTTACGCTTACCGTGAGAGTCCACGAGAATACACCGGAACCGCTCATGCTGAAAGCACTGGAAACAGTGAAAACAGGTGTCGGCATGCCGGCTTTCGTCGGAGACCAGTCATACATTGGATATCTGACATCGAATGGCGTCCCTCTCGAAGACGCCCGTGACTATGCTCTTGGCGGCTGTCTCGACGCCAATATTCCCGGCAAGTCACGCATCAATGCCTTTGGCATGTTTGTTGTGCCCAGGGTTTTTGAGATTGCCATGAACAATGGTTTTGATCCCAGGCTTAAGGTGCAGCTTGGTCCTAAAACCGGTAAGTTTGAGGATTTCAAAACATATGACGAATTTCTGGAAGCCTTCAAGAAACAGCTTGCCTATTTTCTTGGCCTAGCTGCTGAAGAGCATAATATACTCCTTACGACACAGACTGAACTCTTTCCTGATGCCGTCCATTCATCCCTGATGGCAGATGCAATTAAAGTAGGAAGGGATGCCCTTGACCGCACAATGCCCTTCGAGAATGGTGCTGTCATGAATCCTGTGGGTATGATGAATGTTGTTGATTCCCTCGCGGCCATAAAGAAACTGGTTTTTGATGAAAAGAAAGTTTCCGGAAAAACTCTCATAGAAGCACTTGCGGCTAATTGGCAGGGGAACGGGTATCCGGAGATTCGCAAGATGTGTCTCGCCGCACCCAAGTACGGCAACGGTGATATATATGTCGATTCAATAGCAAGAGACATTTACGCTTTCTGGGCGGATACAACAATGACCTTCTCCACAGCCTGGGGAGGAACAATGAAACCTGCCGGTATCTCTATTACCGCCCACGGACCTGGCGGCTCCATAACAGGCGCTACTCCCGACGGTAGATACGCCGGAGAGAACCTGGCCGACGGCACCGTGTCCGCTTCCCAGGGGAAAGACACCCAGGGTCCCACGGCACTTATCAGGAGCGCCATGACGATTGATCAGGTACCTTTTCAATCGACTCTTTTCAATCTGAAATTTCACCCTTCAGCGTTGAAAACAATAGAAGACATGAAGAAATTGTCAATGCTTATCAAGACCTATTTTGCGGCAGGCGGAAAACACATGCAGTTTAATGTTGTCAATAAAGAAATGTTGGTGAACGCACAGGAACACCCTGATCAGAGCAAAGATTTGATCGTGCGCGTCGCGGGATACAGCGCATACTTCGTAAAACTGACAAAAGCGGTTCAGGATGACATCATGGCCAGAACAGAATTGGAAATGGCTGGATAAAAATAGATTGAACCAAAAGGAGAAGGGAAATATGACTAACAATACGGTCACGCTTTTTGCGGTCGGAGACATTATTCTCAAGAACGAAAATCCTGAATCTTACTTTGATCTTGTCGCACCGACACTCAGGACAGGTGATATTGTCATAGGACAGGGTGAAATACCATACACAAATCGTCCGGTAAGGACCACGGAAACGATATCCGCGGAGGACCCCGAAAGTATGAAAGGCCTCACCTATTCCGGATTTAATGTCATAACACTCACTGGAAACCATATGTGGGACGCTGGTGTGCCGGGTATTGAGGATACTATCACATGGTTGAAAGAACACAACATCGCGCCTGTCGGCACAGGCATGAACATTGATGAAGCCCGCCACCCCGCGATCCTGGAAAAGAAAAACACAAAGGTGGGTATTCTCAGTTATAACTGTGTCGGCCCGAAAGAAACCTGGGCTAGCCCCACCAAACCGGGTTCCGCCTATGTCAGTGTCCTCACCCACTATGAACTGGACCATGCTGTCCCCGGTGGCACTCCTATTGTGTATACCTTTTGCGATCCGGAGACCCTCGATGCGATGCTTGATGATATCAGGAATTTGCGGCCACTCTGTGACGTTCTCGTTGTCTCTCTCCACAAAGGCATCATTCATACCCCCGCGAAACTCGCCCGGTATGAACTGGACCTATCCCGCGCGGCTATTGACGCCGGGGCTGATTTAATTCTCGGTCATCATGCCCACATACTCAAGGGTATTGAAGTTTACAAGGGAAAGGCAATCTTTCACGGTTTAAACCAACTGGTGGCAATACTTCCACAACTTGCTTCAAAACCAGACCAGGACAAGAAAAGCTGGGCACAAAAGAGAAAAAGGCTCTACAATTTTGAACCTGATCCTGAAAACCCCAACTACCCTTTCCACCCTGACTCAAAACAGACCATTATCGCTAAATGTGCTATTGAAGATGGAAAGATAAAAAAAGTCACATATCTTCCCTGTCTCATCAACAAGAAGGGGCAGCCTGAGATACTGAAACACGACGAACGGGGACAAAACATATTTGATTATATGACAAGAATTTCACAAGAAGCAGAATTAAACGTAGGTTTTGAATGGGATGGTGATGAAGTCCTGGTACTTCCGCATCGTGTCCCATAGAAATCATAAGGATCGACATTAACAAAGGGGCCGAATCAAACGTTGAGATTCTTTATGCTAAAATTATCATTGTTCAGAAAAAGGGGGTTAAAAATGAGAAGAAGTTCACTTTACTTAGTCCTCATCTTGTCCGTTTCCACTTTAATCTTGTTCGCAGGTCTCCTGACGGCGGCTGAAAAAGTCTTACCACAGGTAAACCAGGGCACATCAGTGAAGCTCAAATCTGAAACCATGCCTAAAGCACAGCCGCAAAGAGGTGGCACTCTCATACATGTTGAGCCAGTAGGACACAAGGCTCCCTTCGGGTGGCCTCTTGAGAGCTGGTCCACAATGCTCGAATCAAAGCCTGTTTGTATTGAAGCGTTGGTACGGTTGAATCCCGAAGGAAAACCCGTTCCATGGCTGGCAACGTCCTGGAAAGTTGCTCCTGACAAAAGCTCCATTACGTTTTATCTCAGGAAAGGGGTTAAGTTCCACGATGGCACAGATTTCAACGCTGAGGCCGCTAAGTGGAATCTGGAAGCAGTGCGAGGAAAAAAGGTAGGGACGGAAGGCTGGATATCTGTTGATGTCCTCGACAGTCACACAATTCGTATTGGACTTTCAAGCTATGCCAATGATCTCCTTTCGATTCTCACCGGAAGGGATGCAGTAGGTACTATGATATCCCCCACGGCATTCAACAAGAACGGCATTGAATGGGTCCGATGGAACCCTGTTGGGACAGGTCCCTTTGAATTTGTAAGTTTTGAACGAGACGTGAACACAAAATACAAAAGATTCGATAACTATTGGCAAAAAGGCAAACCTTATCTGGACGGGATCGAATACATTTATATCAAGGACCCCATGACGCAGTTCGCAGCAATGCAGGCAGGAGAAGGCCACGTGCTTCAGATAGAAACGGGAAAGGTTGCGGCCGACTTTAAAGCGTCGGGACAGTTCAACGTGTACACTCAGGACGCCGGCACCAATGTGTTGATTCCCGACAGTATGAACGCTGATTCCCCCTTCTCCAACAGGAAGGTCCGCGAGGCGGTGGAATATGCCATTAACAGAGACGCCATCGTCAAAGCCAAAGGCTACGGTTTCTGGCAGGCGGCTTATCAGATTCCTTGTTCGACGGGTATAGGTTACGTGAAGAATTTGCAGGGTCGCCGCTACAATCCCACTAAAGCAAAACAGCTCTTGAAAGAGGCCGGCTATCCAAATGGTTTCAAAACGAGGATAATCCCGCATTTCGGCATCGACCGGGACGTTGCGGTCATCGTACAAAGTTTTCTTGCTGCCGTGGGCATACAGGCTGAACTGGAGTTTGTCGATCAGCAAAAATACATCAATTATCGGAAAAAAGGGTGGAAGAACGCCCTTCTATTTCACGGTCTTGCGGTCTATTCGGATTATCTGAAAAACCTCGAGGGTTATGTCGCTTCCGGTGGTCTGGACTTCCCAAGTTTGAAGGAACCGGTTGGATTGCAGACGCTTTTTAAGGAAGCACGCTCAACCATCAACGTGGAAGTACCTCGGGTGCAAAAGATTTTGAAAACACTCTACGATGATGTAACAATTATTCCTGTTCACACAACAGGGCGGGCCTCCATTGAGCAGAAGAAGGTGCACGACTCGGATCATTTAAAACTCGGAATGCTATCAGACTGGCGACCGGAAAACACGTGGTTAAGCAGGTAAAGTCTTGAGGACTTTCATTTTTGAAAACGCAAGAGGAGGAATCATGAGACTCAGGTGCAAATATCTACCCGTAATCCTGGCCTTGGCAGGCTTGTTCTTGGCTTTCGCCCTCTTTTCAGACATCCATGCCGCAAAGCCACCACGACCAGTTCCGACCAACGGTGCAAAAAAGCTGACCCCGGTCTATGGCGGAACATTAAGGGTTGCCGATCAATATGATGGCGTGTCCATCGGCTACCCGCCTAAGATGCTGCGTGTAAACTCAAGCCGGCAGGCAGCTCCGGTTATAGAAACTCTCTTCCGGATAGACCAGACCGGCAACGCGGTCCCGTGGTTGGTCGAGACATTCAAGAATAACGTGAAAGAAAATAGTGTCACGCTCAAACTGCGGAAAGGTGTAAAGTTTCATGATGGCACTGATTTTGACGCCGACGCTGTCAAGTGGAATCTCGATCAGGCAATCACCGCAAAGACCCAAGGCACGGAGAAGTTTAAATCAATCGATGTCATCGACAACTTCACTGTGCGCATCAATCTGACCCAATGGGACAGCACGGTCACAAGTAATCTGTCTCAAATTGCCGGTATGATAATATCTCCCGCGGCATTCAAGAAGAACGGCCAGGAATGGTGTGCAAAAAACCCTGTCGGTACGGGACCGTTTCAGTTCGTGAGCTGGGAAAAAGATGTCCGCACCGTGTATAGAAAATTCGATGGATACTGGCAAAAAGGCAAGCCATATCTGGACGGCATTGTGTGGACACCTATACCAGACCAACTGACGCACACCTTCAGCATCAAGAAAGGTGAAATCGACGTGTCCATGTGGATCTCAGGAAAAGACGTACCCGGTCTTGAAAAAGATGGCTTCCTTGTCACATACGGCAGTTCGGGGTCTGGAACCATGGCACTTATTCCTGATTCGGCGAACCCGAAGTCTCCCTTCGCGGATGTAAGGGTCAGGCGCGCTGCACGGTATGCTATCGACACCGAATCACTCGTAAAAACAGTGTACGACGGGTTCGCCGAATCGGCCAACCAATGGTCCTACAAGAATCACTGGGGATACAACCCCGCCGTTGTCGGCTATCCCTACAATCCGGCCAAAGCGAAAAGGCTTCTCGCCGAGGCAGGATATCCCAATGGATTCAAGACAAAACTGGGTTATCGAACCAATCCGCTGGATGATCAGGTCTTTACCGCCATCCAAAGCTATTTGAAGGCGGTAGGCATTGACGCTGAACTTGATCCCATGATGACGGGCAGGTACGATCAGATTGCCATGCAGGGCGGCAAATGGGAAGGGCTGATAATTAACGCGGTCTCCCCGAATCCGGATATCGCCGCCGCCCTCGCGGCCCGGTACGCGGGAGGTGGTCCGTTTTTTAACTCCATGCTCACCCCAAAGGATTATGTGGCGGCTATACAAAATGCGATCAATGCACCGGATTTCAAAACTAAAAAGAAATGGACCCATGAAGCTATGAAACTGATGATAGACAAGTATTGCCTTCAGGTTACCATTTCCGGTCGGTACCCTTTTGCGGTTAACAGGGCAGCCGTTCACAATCACAATATCATGGCAACCCCGAATGCAGGCGGGTGGACACCGGAAGAAGTATGGCTTGAAAAATAGCAGACTAATTTAATGTTGATATGACTGCATTTTTGAAAAACCGGAAGGAGCTACAATGAACAAAAGAGTTCTTAATTTGATGGAAAAGATTAATCCAGAGCATTACATCATATGCACCGAAAAAGGTCGTTTGCTGACTGAATCTTACATGGAAACAGAACATCAACCTGAAGTCATTAGAAACGCCAAGGCCTTCGCCAACGTAATCGATAATGTACCGATCTTCATTGAAGAAGGCGAGCTTATTGTGGGAAACTCAGTAAGCAAACCAGCCGGAATCGAGATCACATGCCTGGCTGGTCCATGGCCGCAGGAAGAACTGGAAGCGCTCAGAGCGGAAGGTTTTATCGTCTCTGATGAGGATGAGAAAAAGGTTGATAAGATGAGGGCTTATTGGGACCGCACCCGTAAAGCCAGGGCAGACATTCTGAATTATGATCAGAAGTTCTGGCCTTTCAGACTCTACGGACCAAATCCTACCAGACAAACACGCGCGGAGCAGGAGTCAGGCGGACTCGGCGGCTTCGGAGGAGGCGGATGGGGGGTTCAGCCGGAACTTGGTTTTGTATTGGTGGACGTCGATCACGAGAAGGTACTTCATGAAGGCACAAACACCATTATTGAAGAAGCCGAACGAGAGATTCAGAGGCTTGAATATGGCAATCCGGACGCGCTCAAGAAGCTCTATTTTCTCAATGCTGTTGTTATAGCCCACAAAGCGATTATCCGTTTTTCAGAAAGGTTTGCAGTTCTGGCTGCTGACATGGCAAAAAACGAATACGATCCTGTGCGCAAAAAAGAGCTTGAAACAATTTCTGAAACCTGCCGGCGCGTGCCGGCGTACCCGGCGAGAACATTCCGTGAAGCAATACAATCTTTCTGGTTTATCTATCTCATGCTTAATCCATCGAATGTAATCTCATTAGGCCGTCTCGATCAGCGCCTGTATCCATTTTATAAAAACGATAAAGAAAATGGCATAATGACAGACGAAGAAGTTCTTGAACTTTTTGAACTGCTCCGAATCAAAGTCATGTCCCTTCCCATACTCGGCGGCAAGAAGCTTCGCGAAAGACAGGCCGGCATGGCCAGATGGCAGAACTGTACTATAGGAGGCGTAACCCCGGATGGAAAAGACGCCTCAAATGAACTCTCCTATCTCCTCCTCGAAGCCGCTCTCAATTGCCGCACACCTCATTTCACAATAACGGTCCGAGTTCATGAAGACACTCCGGAACCGCTCATGCTTAAAGCCCTTGAAGTGGTAAAAACAGGAATCGGCCTTCCCGCCTTTGTCGGAGACAAATCTTACATTGACTATCTCACAAGTAATAACGTTTCTCTTGAAGACGCTCGCAATTACTGTCTCGTCGGTTGCCTTGACGCCGGTATTGCCGGTAAGTCCCGCTGTATCTATCCCATGTTCAATGTTGGAGAGGTATTTCAATACACCATGAACAATGGTGTTCATCTCCCTTCAGGGCAACAGGTTGGCCCGAGGACCGGTGAATTCGAAGAATTTGAAACGTTTGAAGCGTTTATGAAGGCTTTTAAAGAACAACTCACTTACTTTATAAAACTCACCACGGAAACACAGAATCAGATGTGGGCAAGCTGGCCCTCTTTTTATCCTATGCCGGTCTATTCATCGCTTATGCATGATGCGATATCCGTTGGAAAAGATTTTCTTGAACGCCAGGTTCCTTTCGAAAACCTCCTCGGCCTGACACCGATCGGGATGATAAATTTTGCCGATTCAATGGCAGCTGTCAAGAAACTCGTGTTTCAAGAAAAAAAATATACGACCAAACAACTAAAAGACGCGCTCGCGGCAAACTGGCAGGGAAATGGATATCCGGAAATGCGGAAAGCTTTTCTGGCGGCTCCGAAATATGGAAACGGAGATTCCTATGTTGATTCAATAGCAAATGATCTCTACCAATTCTGGGCTGACACGCTTACCGCAATTCCCACATATATTGGAGGCAAATACAAACCGACAGGAATTTCAATAACCGCTCACGGACCCGCAGGGGCAATTACCGGAGCGACACCGGATGGAAGATATGCGGGAGAAGCACTGGCGGACGGAACGCATTCAGCAGTACGTGGCAGAGACACCAATGGTCCTCTGGCACTCCTGAGAAGTGCCATGAGCGTTAATCAGGTACCCTATCAATCTGCGTTGCTTAACATGAAATTTCACCCTTCCGCGCTGAAAACAACTGAAGATTTAAAAAAACTTTCATCGATGATTAAAACCTATTTCAGTTTCGGAGGTAAGCACATACAGTTTAACGTGGTAAGCAGGGAAACACTTTTAAGCGCCCAAAAACAACCGCAAAACTACCATAACCTGATCGTGAGAGTAGCAGGATTCAGCACCTATTTTGTGAGACTTACAAAAACAATTCAGAATGATATCATTGATCGCACCGAATACGATAAAACAGCATAAGCAAAGGAGCGGCGACAGCAACGCGATTTTCGATAAAATAAACGCAGGGGGTACACATGAAAAGATGGGAAAGCAGGCCGAGTATTACAGCTACAGTTCTTATTCTATTTTTGTTCTCATTCGCTATCTGTAGCGGATTTCTTTTTGCTGCAGAACCCAAGAAAGACTCAAAACAGTTAACTCCCAAATACGGCGGTACCATGAGGATTTACAATCAAACGAGCGATGGAGTATCAATCGGATATCCGGCAAAGCTTATAAGAAACAGCAACCGTTTTGCGGCACCTGCCGTTGAGACCCTCTTTCGCAGTGACAAATCAGGCAAGCCGGCTCCCTGGCTCGCGGCAGGATACAAAAATGATGTGAAGAACAAAGCCATTACCATAACTCTTAAGAAAGGCATTACATTTCATGATGGTACTGATTTTAACGCGGAAGCGGTTAAGTGGAACCTCGAACAATGCATGTCAGCGAAAACACCGGGCACAGAAAAATTTCAATCGATCGATGTTATGGACAATTACACTGTTAAGATCAATCTGCGCGAATGGGATAGCACTATCATCAGTAATCTTGCCATGACTATCGGCCTTATGATTTCTCCTGCAGCCTGCAAGAAAAATGGAGCGGAATGGGCGGCAAATAATCCGGTCGGTACAGGTCCTTTTCAGTTCGTGAGCTGGGAAAAAGGTATACGGATTTCGTATAAAAAATTTCCAGGGTATTGGATAAAAGGAAAACCTTATCTGGACAAGATTGAATTTGTGATTGTAGACGATACAAACACACAGGAAATGAGTTTCAAGGCGGGCGAGGCAGAACTTATCGATACAATGTTTCCGGTAGATCTGCCGGATTTAGAAAAGAGAGGATATAACATTGTCCGTGGGAGACCAGGCTCCGGTGCATATGGTATGGTCCCTGATTCCGCCAATCCCACATCTCCTTTTTCGAAACTCAAGGTACGCCAGGCTGCGCAGCATGCTATTGACACAGACGCGATTATCAAGGGGGTATTCCAGGGAGAAAATGAAGCTGCCAACCAGTATGTGTCAAAAACACACTGGGGGTACAACAAGAATGTGGCAGGCTATCCATACAATCCGGCAAAGGCAAAGAAACTCCTTGCCGAGGCAGGCTATCCGAACGGTTTTAAAACGACAATTTACGCCAGTAACGTTGCCATGGTAAATAAACCTTTCATTGCCGCACAACAATTTCTCAAAGAAGTGGGTATTGATGCTCAAATAGAACTGGTAACCCGCCAACGGCAGGATGAAATGACCTACGCTGGAAAATGGCAGCAGGGTCTCGTGCCTGGAAGCATCTCGCCGAGTCCCGATGTGGTCATACCTTTGTCACAAAAATTTGCCGGTGGAGGGTCCTGGGGGCAAATGGCCCTACCTGAAGATTACCTTAAGGCACTAAAGAATGCCCTCACGGCTCCCACAGAAGAAAGCAAACAGAAATACGTTCAGGAAATAATGAAGCTGATGGTTGATAAACACGCACTCATGATTTTCATGTGGTGCCCGTCTGAATTCGTCATAAGCCAACCATATGTCCACAATCACGGTTTCATGGCTACACCTAATACCGCGCTGTGGACACCGGAAGAAGTATGGCTGGATAAATAAGAATGAAAAACGCACAACAGAAGATGTGTAGTAGGGGTAACAGAAAAATCATAGCGGCTTCTGCCGCGAGAAGGGGACTTGAGCATGTTGAAGGAAATGAGGGCGCCGGGTGTGCCCCTACCCTGCTTTAATATAAGTGAATCCGTATTAAATTTGTTCGAATGGGGTATCTTATGACTAACGTAGACAAGATTAAAATAGTAACCGGAACGATCGGTGATGATATTCACAGTTTTGGAATCAAGGTAATAGAACATGCCTTAAGCGACGCCGGATTTTATGTCGTTGCCCTTGGAATCCAAACATCCCAGGAAGATTTTGTCGAAGCGGCAGTGGAAACGAATGCCGGTGCGATGCTCATTTCTTCCATGAGTGGGCACGCACGATTGCTCTGTGAGGGGCTTCGGGAAAAATGCGTTGAGGCAGGATTGAAAGACATCATCCTCTATCTCGGCGGCACCCTGTCAACAGGTGACGTACCGTGGCATGAATTGGAACAGACTTTTTTAAAGATGGGTTACAACAGGGTTTATTCAACGTCGGCTATGCCCGGAAAAATCATAGAAGATCTCAAGGCTGATCTTGACAAACAAGATGAAATGTAATGAACTTTATTCCCTACTGAGGAGACGATGAAAATACAGAACAAGAAGATCCACGAAGACGAATTTCTGAAAAAGAGAAATGAAGTATTGGCCATGTGGCCCACCGGCAGGGATGTCGATCTCAATGAAGCCGTATCCTATCATAAGAGTATGCCGCCTCATAAAAACCTTGTTAACAGGCTCATGGAGGCAAAGAGGACCGAACAGACGTTGTTTCACAACCTTGCCGGTTTCACAACTCTTGACCAACAAAAAGATCTCCTTCTCCATCTCCAGAATGCAGGCCAGCTTGACGTCTTTTTCTGCATATACGACAGCTTCACGCGAACAGGACGATTCGGACACGTCGAAGAAGTGGTGAGAGAATGCGAAAAATCCGGAAAGAATCTGCTCAACGGATTTCCTGTAGTCAATTATGGCATTGAAGGAAACAGAAAACTGGCGGAGAGCGTAGACCGGCCACTCGGTACAGCCGGGCCGACCGTAGATTCACGCCTCGCATCAGAGATAGCCTGTGCGTCCGGATACACACTCCTGCAGGATGTCTCGTTCGTTGTCTTTGAGACCTATACAAAGACTGCTTCGCTTGAAGACATCCTAGGCAACTTTCAGTACTCGAACAGACTTGCAGGATACTATCAGGAAAAAGGTGTGCCCATAGCAGTTCGGGCGTCAAGCGCTGCCAGCGCATCCAATGCGCCCGGTGTCGCCCCTCCAAGCCTTGGTATTTCTGGACGTGTTATCAGCTCTTTGATTGTGGCAACACAGGGTCCGAAGCATATTTGTCTTATGAATTCCTCCGATGGAAACATAGCTCAGGATGTGGCGACAAGCATTACCGGTCTCAAAATGGCGCGGGAATACCTGGACAGATTCGGTTTCACAGATGTTGAACTATACCTTTCCAACGGGTGCATGGGCGGTCCCTACCCTCTCGATTTCGATCAGGCTTTTTCACAGGTGGTCTATGCCGGAATCGTAGGCGCTCTCAGCAGGTCCCAACTCGTCGAACTCAAGACCTTTGATGAAACGCGCGCCATTCCGCCTAAAGAAAATCAAGCGAAAAGCGCCAAAGGCACGCGGATGATGTACAACATCATGAAAACCCCGGGGCTCGATTTCATAAACAGCAAAGAAGTCAAAATTGAAATTGAAGTGTACGAGCGCGAAACGCGGGCAATCGTGGAAAAAATTCTTGATCTCGCAGATGGCGATCCGATTATTGGCGTGATCAAGGCCTATGAGTACGGCATCATGGATAATCCTGTCGCGAATAATCCTGGCGTCAAGGCAAAGGTAATGGGTTTCAAGGATGCACATGGCGCTGTGCGCTACCTTGATTGTGGTAATCTGCCTTTCACAAAAGACATGATGGAATTTCACCGTGAGAAGATTGCTGAAAGAGAGAAAACCCTGGGTAAAAAGGCTGACTATGATACTATAGTTTCCGATATGAGGGCCCTCATAACCGGCGAATGGCTACATCGTTAATACCAATTTCTCGCCCCAATCTTTTTCTTCCAATCAGGTTCAAATTGGCCGTTAAAATAATCATCAAGATTTTCAAGAAGACGCTTCCAGCCCGATTTGAGATCATAATTCATAACGTCTTCAAGAAATGGGACTATTTCTCCAAGTTTGTCTTTCGGAAGGTAAGCCCTTGCCCCGAGATCGTGTGATTTTTTAAGCGCCTCAGCACTTAGGGCATGCGCGGTAAGCATGGCTACTCTCAATTTACGGCTCACAGCAAGTTCGAGAAGATCGAAACCTCGAACACCCATAATGTCTAATATTATAATATCATATGAACCGGTCTTTATCATCCTTTCAGCTCGCTCGTATGTTGTTGCTTTTTCAAATTGACAATTTGGACATGC
Organism: uncultured Syntrophus sp.; assembly: GCA_964644085.1. GTDB lineage: Bacteria > Desulfobacterota > Syntrophorhabdia > Syntrophorhabdales > Syntrophorhabdaceae > PNOF01. Next base: position 29,051 of record CAZXVZ010000008.1, read on the forward strand.
TTCTTTGATCTCCGTCTCAAGCACAGACAATATATCAGGCTCGTCGTCGACGGCAAGAATCCTCTTTTCATTAAGTACAGATTCTGCCATATTTCATCCTCCTCTAAATTTCGGGTTAATCAAACATGCTCACCATGATATTAAACCAATGACATTTTGTCAAGCAGGAGTGACATCTTGATTTATTCAAGCTTCATGAATTCTTTGCTCTTGAGACTTATTTCACCCCCAGAGACATACAGGCCAACGATATTCCCGTTGGTGACCGGCAACAGCAGATGAGAAGGGTATTCTGCGTTGTGATAGATTGTAATTGTATTTGGTGTTTGACTCAAAAGATGTTCGTGGCCTACCTGAAAGAGATTTTCCGGTTCATCATCAGAACTGCCAATCTTCAGCATAAAGCGGTATCCTGCCCTGAACAAAACTGCTGTTGGATTAAGGGCAATTGAAAAATCATAGATTCTACCCGGCACCAGAGGTTGTGGATTTGTGTGTGTGTGGTAAGGAAGCCATGGTTTTGATTTCTTTTTGTCAAGTTCCCGATGTGATGCTTTTAGCCAACCTTGCGTAAGGCGGGTTTCCTTTCCCTCCGAGTCTATCTCCCAGAGACTCACGAAGAAGTTCATTTCGGTTCCACGGCATGACGCGTAAAGGTTGAGCACTATAGGACCGGCAACCTCCATGTTCTCAACCATTGGAGGAGAAAAATATTTGAGGTGTCCTCTGTTTCCTGGAGCATCATCATACGATGCAGAAGCAGCTCCCGGCCATGGTTCCATGTCGCAGAGGATGTGGTTCTCGTGAAGACTGAACGGAATAAACCGCGTGCCTGGAATAGGAAAGTCCTCGGCCATAATCCATTCATTGGACCCCCTGACAAACATCTTTACCGCAGGTTCTTTCATTATGCCAGTATCAATACCTTTTAGCCAATAATCAAACCAACGCAACTGTTCCCATACGAGCTGATAATATGGCCTGTCCGTGTAACTCGGAGGAAGAAAAATCATTTTTTTCGGACATTTCAGTTCGTGCCAGTGATTAAACGGTCCGGGACGGTGAGCCGCTCCTCCCATGTAAATCGGCACTTCAAGCTTTTCGTAATCAACATCGCGTGCCCTCCAGTATGGTCCATCGGTGGGATGAAGAATGATATCAAGATATGCCGCGTTGGTAAGGAGGTCGGGATTTTTCAATGCCTCAACAATCTCCGGCGGTACGCTCAAGTCTTTGTTCGCGAGCGCTTTCTTGATGACTTCCTTGAAACCTTCCTCTCCCAATTCCAGTTTCAAAGCACTCTCCTGAGTATGAACATCGAGATTGACCATTGAAATGAGCCATCGTGCAAAACCTTTCTGGAGCACCCCGCCGGGCCACCAGAACTCCCTGTAGTTATCCATAAATCCACCAACGGGAAAAATGGCTTTAAGGTGCGGAGGCTTAAGGGCGGCAACCGTGGTATGATGAGCGGCAAAATATCCTAATCCTATCATGCCGATATTACTGTTGCACCAGGGCTGCTTCGCAGCCCATTCTATCACTTCATAAACGTCACGGACTTCCCTCGGGGAAAGATAGTTGTATGCCCCACCTGATTTGCCTGTCCCTCGCACGTTCCCGATGATGTGAACGTATCCTCGGCGTACAAAAAAATCTATCGGACCGGCTTCTATCGCGGCATCCGGTGTGCCTCGAATTCTACGGCTTCTGGTTGCCGCAGGCCACAAACGTTCAGATTGGACATCCTTGTTAAAAGCCGCCATACTTAAAATAACAGGAAACTTTCCTTCCGTATCCGGTCGGAATACGTCTACATCAATATTGATCTTGTCGCTCATGCGGACAGATCTGCTGCGTTCGGTTATGATGTTAAATTCTCTTTTCGATAACTTTCCCGTGCCTATAATGGCATCCATATGCACTCTCCTTAAAAGCGTTTACTCTCCACCCATGGTGACCTTTGACAGCGATATCGGCTCACTTTCCAATCATGTGAGTTGGCAGCCACATAGCAACTTGAGGAAACAGCATAATCAGCAGAATACAGACGAACATAGCAATGGCGAAGGGCATAATACCTTTATATATCGTGTACATAGGGACATCAGGGATCATGCCTGCCATAACGAATACGACCATACCGACTGGCGGAAGGATCAACCCCATCTGCTGATTGATGATAAAAAGAATCCCGAACCACACCGGATCAATGTGCAGATGATTAAGAGCAGGCATAATTACGGGAAGCGTTATGAGCATTACAGCCAACTCATCCATGAGCGCCCCTAGAATAACGTAGATACACATGAGAACAAACACTACCGTAAAAGCTGATAAATTATAATCTTTAATAAAATTAACAAGGAGTGCCGGAAGATTACTGACGGTCATGAAATCGCCAAAAATCATAGCGCCGATGACAATCATGAAAATCATGGCTGTGCTCTTTGCTGTTGATCTCAGCCCCTCAACAAGAAGTACGGGCGACGACCGCCATTTCCTGCCGATCAGTATAAGCGTGGCAATAACAGCCCCTACCGCACCGGCCTCGGAGGCTGAGAATATTCCTCCCCAGAGACCGACCAATACAGAACCTATTAAAAAAATGGCAGGCCACAACGATTTGCCCTCTTTCAAAATCTCAATAAACTTTGCTTTTTCACCAGCGGGTCCCATGGACGGTTTAATCCTCACGACTATATAGATGGCAAGGAGAAAAAGCAGTACAAGGAGTATCCCCGGAACAACGCCAGCTATGAACAGTTTTCCAATTGATGCACCGGTAATAATGGAATATACAATCATAGGATTGCTTGGAGGGATAAGTATTCCCAGCGTTCCGCCAGCTGCTATACAGCCCGTAGCTAATCCAGTGTCATAACCCTTTTTTCTCATTTCAGGTAAAGAGACTTTTGTAAAGGTGGCAGCACTTGCCAGGCTGGAGCCTGTACAGGCGGCAAAGATGCCGCTTGCTCCAATGGTACTCATGGCAAGTCCCCCACGCAACCTTCCGATGACTTTATAAACAAAATTATACGCACCCTCAGTCAGGCCTGACGCCCATGCGAGTTCTCCCATGAGCATAAATAGGGGCACCACACAGAAGGTAAAGCTGGCAACCGACGCGTAAGGTACCATCGCCAATTGCGTCAGCGATCCTTTCCAGCCAAAAAGGACGACTTCTCCCAGGAAACCTGTGACACCCATGCAGAAACCGATGGGCATACCCATATACAGAAAGACAAACATCAATATAAATCCAACAAGCCCAATAGCTTCCGGACTCATGAGATAACCTCCTGCACAATTGAATGACTGCATAGATCAGCTTTAATATGGTTCTTCGTTTCAGCTATCATCTTTCGACCCCCTTCGCCTTATTAACCGAGTGAAAAAACCAGATGAACATTTCCAGAGTCATGAACCCCATCCCTATTGCCGCAAGGATTATGAACGGAAGATGTGGCCACTGAAAATAACTGGTCGAAATACCCGGCGGATTCTTGATAATTGTCCACGCCCTCACACCCAATTGCCATGTAATGCAGATGATGAGAAAGAGGCTAAAAATAGAGTTTACGATATCAAAGATTCCCTTCCAACGCATGGATAGACGATCAAAAAGTATGTCTGTGCGCACATGTCCATCCTGCGCCGTAAGGTATCCAAAGGCGGGAAAAACCACAATAACCATCATGACCGTCACAAAATCAATAGAACCAGGGATAGGCATATTCAAGACATAGCGCCCGACCACGTCCACAGCAATAAACATCATCATGAGGAAAAGGAAAATTACGCTGACAAGAGCGAAACCTTTACATATTCCGTGAATACATCGCTCAATCTTTGACCACATGATAAGCCTCCGGTAGTATTTGCATCAAAGAAACCGCGGACAGCTCCAGAGTAGATACTGGCTATCTCTCCGAAACTGACCCGCATGTCTTCTACTTCTGTCCCGCAATCTTTCGCATCAGCGTCAAGGCTTCCTTCACAGGATATCCCTTGGCCGACCATTCCGCGAGATATTTGTCATCTACGGCTGATGTGGCCTTTTTCCAACGCGCTATTTCGTCAGGAGGGATAGAATACACCTCCATGCCTTTTTGACGAATAGCGTCCCAGTAAGTTTTTTCAGCATCGATCGTTCTCTTCTGCTCTCCTGCCTGGACTTCCTGACCAATCTCTTCCATAAGCGTCTGTAGTTCTTTTGGAAGGCTATTCCACGTTTCCTTATTCATTGCGACTATCCATATACCTGAATAAACTGGATTTCTGAGTCCGTACTTAGCAACTTCGAAAAACTTTCGGTCAATGACATTGTCAACACCAGTTACTGTACCATCGATAACCCCTGTTTGCAGAGCCATATATAATTCACCGCCGGGCATGCTGACACCCGTCGCGCCCAGGGCGGCTATAGCCTGCCCCTGTAAACCAGAAAGAGCCCTTACCTTCATACCTTTGAAATCTTCGGCTTTTGTTATCTTCTTGTTACGGAAAAAGAAATGCTGGAACATGGTTGGTTTGTAAAAAAGCACTTTGAAGTTATCTGTCATTTCTCTCAAATATCCGGCCTTGAGCCACTCGGCATAGGCCTTATACATATCCGCCATGTTATCAAACTCAAAAGGCAGATTAAGCAGAGAGCCAACCGGCATCCTGCCAACTGAATAGCCTTCTGCCAGAAAAGCAAGCTGTACAGCATTGTTTTTCAACATGTCCCAATGGTCATTGGGTGATCCGAGGGTACCTTCATATATTGTTATCTTTGCTCCACCATTTGTTCGCTTATTCAGTGCATCAGCAAATTGAAGCAACTGTTTGTTCTCGTTGTGACCCGCCGGAAACCATGCGGTCATTTTCCAGTTGTATGTTTTTGAAAGCGATATTGTCGCCGGCGATGCTCCGTTGCAGTCTCCTATGATCGTGAATAAAGAACCGAATAAAACGATAGAATAAACAACCATGGATAATACTCTCTTCGTTTTCATAACTACCTCCATCCTTCGTATAATAATGGCAATCCAACACTGGCTCACTTAAAATCCGCCGGTCTACCTCTTAAGGTCTTGCCCCAGTCAGGTTTTCTCTT
>CAZXVZ010000009.1:0-33496 GCA_964644085.1 uncultured Syntrophus sp.
CACCGCCACCATTTAATGACCCAAACGAGGAGCATCAGGCAATGAAATCTGTTTCCCCTAAAGCAACTGAAAAACCTGTTAAAAACAATATTATGATTCACAGAGAATCATCTATGATAAATGTCTTTCTTGCAACAGTTGTTTCGTTTCTATTGATGGTGACCTCTTATGCGTATGGTGCGGAAAAAACTACCAGGGCACAGCCAAAAACACAGGCAAAGCCTCAGGCACAGCCAAAAACACAACCGGCCCCTACCCGCACAGACGTTCCTGTAAACGACGCGAACCTGATGGCCAACCAGAAAAGAGTGGAAGAGCTTGTAGGCAAGGGGGATTACAGTGGAGCGCTGAAGATCATGTTAAAAATAAATGATTACACAAAAGAAGTGCTTACGACAGTGAAGGCCATTAAAGAGCAATACGAAAAAGTTCTCAGTGATCCTAAAGTTTCACAGAAAGACAAAGAGAGCCTCTTTATCAAGCTGAGAGGGCTGAACCAGCTCATACCGCGTTACACTGGCTACTATGAGGCATCCACCTTTAATCTCGGTTACATGTACGCGAAACTGGGAGAAACAGAGAAAGCGAGAAAATACCTCACGGAATATTTACAGATGACCCCCTATTCAAGCAGTCGCGATTCGCAGTGGATGAAAGCAAAAACACTTCTGCTTGAACTCTATAGCCTGGAAGGCGAGTTCTAATCAACCGTCCGCCTTGTTCTTTGATTATTAAACACATCTACCCGCTTGGTTATTGATGTTTGCTCATTTTTTATTATCTTTTACTTCTTTTCTTAACCTCTGAAGCGCAAGGCCGAATGTGTATTCATAGAGATGAAGGCCCTTGCTCACTGCCGTGATTGTGCCGTCTTCACATCCTATTTCCCCACACATGTATTCTTTGAGAAGTTGGATAGCTGCAAGATTGGACGGAAAACCTGCCCAGAGGTCCCAGCTTCTGAAGTAAAGAACAAAGTGGAGTTTATTGTCCATAAGCCGTGTATCTATAAGACGCAGACAGGGAGGATCTTCGATGATAATATCCTGGGGCATGCCTATTTCCATAATTGCCTGATTTGTGCCCCGGCCGCCTTTTTTGTATATCCCGATTACTTCCTGAACTGGGTTGACACCTATTGTGTGTTCCTTCCCCTCGATGATGACCTTGGGATTTGTCAGTCGTTCACCGTATGTGTATAACTCGTTCTCAGCCTTTTTGTCGGTCATAAGATATTGCAGGTATTCCTCGACATACTCCATAGAAGTAGGAACAGGAATACCCAGTTCTGCAGGGATATCAGGAATAAGCGGCTGCGTACCCGGGTATTTGATATTGACCATGATGATATCGAATTCCCTTCGCTTGTGACCCTCGAAAGAACCCCGGTCTATGACGTATTCGTGGACACCGTCATCCTCAAATATGCGGTAAATACACTGGAACCAGGCATCGGGTAAATCCCTCGCTTCGATGAAAACAGGCTTCATTCTTCCTCCCTTTTCCTTTGATCAGCATGCGGTTTAAGATATTATCAAAAAAATTGCTAAAGAGCACGAAAAAGTATTAGATTAATTACAACAGGAGGTTCAAATGTTCGTTAAACAGATTGAAGTAGGGGGTATGGCCATCTTTGCCTATCTCGTCGGGTGTAAAATAACAAAAGAAGCGCTCTATATTGATCCTGCAGCTGAAACAGACCGGCTTCTCGATGAAGCGCATACTAGGGGATATACCATTAAATATATTGTCAATACGCATTGTCATGGTGATCACACCATGGGAAATAAAAGAATGAAAGAACTTACCGGCGCGAAGATCATCATCCACGAGGCCGATGCTCCCGGCATCATACACCAACCGCTTCAATTGATCGCCGCGCTTGGAGGGGAACCTTCGCCACCACCCGACATTACCGTGCGAGAAGGCGATCTCATAACCATCGGGCAGACATCATTAAGGGTAATCCACACACCGGGACATTCGCCCGGCGGCATGTGCCTTTATCATAATGGTATGGTTTTTACCGGCGATACCCTCTTTGTCGGAGCAGTGGGGAGGACAGACCTCGGAGGCGGCTCATGGGAGACCCTCGTTGCTTCCATACACAATAAGCTCTTTACGCTCCCTGATGACACGATTGTCGCGCCCGGTCACAATTACGGTGACGCGCCAAAGAGCACAATAGGAAGGGAAAAGGTATATAATCCATATGTTGGGCAGAGAGCCGGCTATTAAAGTAATTTTGCTGCTTATTCTGCTGGCGGTATTTCTCTGTTCCTGCCAGACAATTATTCCGGCAGCATCGCCTCCAGGCAAAGGAGATACAGCAAAAGAACCAAAGAAAGAACCAAAAATTGCACTGGTTCTTGGGGGCGGTTCTTCCAAAGGATTTGCCCATGTAGGTGTTATACGGGTACTGGAACAGGAAAAGATACCAATCCATATGATCTTGGGAACGAGCGTGGGCAGCCTCATCGGTGCTATCTACGCGTCCAATCCCGACAGTTTCCAGCTTGAGTGGGCTGCTTTTAAAATAGACAGGGGCGATATACTCGATTTCTCCATTGTTAATTCAAAATTGGGCCCTGTTCAGGGCGCGCGGATTGAATCTTTTGTGGAACAAACAGCAAAAGCGAAAAAAGTTGAGGACACAAAAATACCATTTTATCCTGTGGCAACCGACCTGAATACCGGTGAAACGGTTACCCTTGAGAAGGGATCTCTCGCGAGAGCCGTACATGCTTCCACCGCAATCCCCGGCATTTTCGTTCCCGTGCAGTTCGGGAACAGAACGCTCGTTGACGGAGGTGTTTCCAATAATGTGGCCTGTGATGTCGCGCGCGCAAAAGGAGCCGACGTCGTCATTGCCGTGAACCTCCAGCGGGATATCCGGGAAACCGAGATCAATTCCGTTATTGATGTTATTGCTCAGTCTATTACCATACTCATGAGGGAAAGCAGTAAGGGCAAACTCCAATATGCCGATGTTGTCATCGAACCGGAAATAAAAGGCGTTTCGGTATTCGATTTTTCGCAAAAGAAGCCGCTCGTTGAGGAGGGGATGAAAGCGGCGCGAAAAGCAATACCAAAAATCAGGGAAACTATCGCACGGTTTCAATAATATATCTTCTGTGACAGGTTCATTGTATACTGCAATTTTATTTTTTATCAGGTGATCGACTTTGAGCATGTTTGTTCTGAAAAAAATTCTGACCGCTATGTGCCTGCCTCTGGGATTTATTATTTTGTTCCTCTTTTTTTCTGCTTTTTTTATAAAAGAAAAACTCAAGATATGGGTGGTTGCTATAGCGCTCCTTATCTGTGCGTTGAGCATAGACCCCACAGCAGGATTCATCTTGATGCCGCTTGAGGATACCCATAAACCAGCTTCCCTTGCTGAGGTAAAGACATGCGATGTTTATGTTGTGCTTGGCGCGGGTGTTACTGAAAACGTACCGGACATTGCGGGGAACGGAATGCTGAATACTTCCGCATTATCACGCGCTATGACAGCATACAGGCTTTATTTGGGAGCGCAAAAGCCTATCATCTTTTCCGGTGGCAAAATTTTTAACAGAACAGCGGAAGCTGAGATTGCGAAAAGATTTCTCATTTCCCTGGGAGTTCCTTCTCAACATATCATAGTGGAAGAGAAAAGTACCGATACCTTCGAAAACGCCAGGTATGTCAAAGAGATTGCCGACAGATATAAATTTAAAAAGATAGTGCTCATTACGAGCGCCTTTCATATGAAAAGATCGTATCTGCTTTTCGGCAAGCAATTCAGGGAGATTGTTACGTATCCTACAGACTATAAGGTATCAAGAGGCAGTTACGATTTGCTGAACTTTCTTCCAAACACGACGAGTCTCGGTATGGTAGAGACTGCCGTGAAGGAGTATCTGGGTTTGCTCTATTACAAGCTCACCCTGTAATGCCAAATCGAATTCATCGAATCACCTTTGTTGTCTTCGCCGTTGAGAGTCCTCATGTGCTACTTGTAGACTCCGGCCCTGACCTCTTTGCCGCCTCGGCGCGCTCTAGAATTCAACCTGGTATAATTTGTTCAACGAGCACATCTTTGATGGCATCTGCACCAAGGAGCGCCATGAGGAGCCTGTCTACTCCGACAGAGACACCGGCATAGGAGCCACCTAATTTTGACAACGCGTCGAGAAATTCTTCATCTATATCAAAGGTATTCTTATTAAGCCTTTGCCGTTCTTCGTTATCTTTGATAAACCTCTCCCTCTGTGCTGCCGGATCGAGCAACTCCGTATATCCGTTTGCTATTTCCATGCCTCTCATGTAGAGTTCAAAACGCTCCACCTGAGAGGGATTATTATCTTTTGTTTTTGCCATGGTTGAAACCAAAGCCGGCCATCCGGTGATAAAATAGGAGGATTCTTTCGGCAGACAAGGTTCAATTTCCTGAATGAACAATTTGAAGAAAAGACTATTTAAATCATCACCGTCATTGATGCCGGGGAATCCTTTTTTCTTCATGGCAACGAAAAGCTCATCCCGTGAGAGACCGAGGGGATTAATACCGGTTTTTTCAAGAAGGAGGTTCTCCAGTTCATAATTCGCGAAGGCTCCCCGATATAATTGGCCATTTTCTCCAAGAAGTTCTGTTGCCACGTGCGATACGAGGTCGTTCGTCTCACGCATTGCCTCAATGTATGTGCCTTCACGATACCACTCGAGCATGGTAAATTCTGTATTGTGTATTCTGTTAAACTCCTCAACGCGATAGACCTTACAGATCTGAAAAATTTTTTTGTGGCCGGTAGAGAGGAGTTTCTTCATACCCATTTCCGGCGATGTGTGGAGGTAATAGGGACCTTTTTCACCCACAAAGACCCGAAGGGGATCAATATGTGGATCCGGTGGGGACGTCCACATGAGGTTTGCGGTTTCCACCTCGATATATCCCCGGTTGTAGAAAAACGTCCTGATACTTCTTAAAAGTTCGTGCCTTTTCCGCATTATTTTATACATCTGCTGTTGTTCCATCATATTGCAATTTATACTTCAATTCAGTATACTTTGTCCACGTTAGCGGAGAGGTGACCGAGTATGGCCGAAGGTGCTCGCCTGCTAAGCGAGTGTACGGGTAAAACCGTACCTAGGGTTCAAATCCCTACCTCTCCGCCATATTTTTCCGCTGAAAACACTAGTTTCGCAATAAAAAACAAAAAAACATTGTACAGTGAGCAATAAATTACTTGAAAAGCTCGCTGAGTGTGGTAATAATAATACCACATGGTAAACTAATTACCACAGTGCGTGGTTGTAAAAGGAGGCGCATATGTTTGGAGAGTTTGTAAAACAAAAAAGGATAGAGAAAGACCTCAGTTTGAGGGAATTTTGTAGACAGCTTGATGAGGATGCAAGCAATTGGAGCAGGGTTGAAAGAGGGAAGATGTCCCCGCCAAGAGATGAACAAAAACTCGAAAAAATCGCACATATTATAGGAATCAGGAAAGGCACAGATGAATGGAATAAACTCTATGATCTTGCAAGGGTTGACGCGGGCATAATCCCTGATTACGTAATGTCCGACAAGACGGTGCTTGAAGCTCTTCCGGTTTTCTTCAGAACAATCGGCAATGTAAAGCCCACTAAGAAGGAATTGCAGAAATTGATCGAGACAATACGGAAGGGCATATAACGTGGATCATTCCAGATTCCGATGTAAGTTTCTCAAGCCCGGCCAAATAAAAGAAATCGTAGAGAATTTTAAAAAACGCTATTGGCCTCAAAACGAATTGCCCGTTAACATAGAGCGTATAATAGAGCAGGGTCTTAAACTTGATATAATCCCGATGCACATCAATAGCGAGTTAGCCGCCGTAGACGCATATTTGCAGAGCGATCTTACAGGCATAGTTGTTGATTACAAACAATATATGGACACCGATAACCGTTATGAGAAAAGGCTGAGGTTTTCTTTTGCTCACGAGGTAGGACATTTGATTCTTCATAAGGAATTATATAGCTCATTGAGCATTAATGATCTTGAGGACTATGCTGAATTTGTGCAGATTTTTCCCGATGATGAATATGAAAGCTTTGAGTGGCAGGCAAATGAATTTGCGGGCAATCTCCTTGTGCCCCGTGATGTTCTGGAGGAAGAAGTACGGAATACCTATGAAATATTAAAGAAAAATAGATTACTGACTGCATTGAGGAACACGCCCGATATGGTCATGGCCCGCGTATCACCTCTGATCGGCAAACGGTTTGGCGTGTCAGATCAGGTGGTGGCTGCACGGCTACGGGTAGAGAAACTCTGGCCCCCTTTTGAACAGGATTAACAAAATGGAACCCACGAAATGTTTACCAATTGCCTTGAATCTCCTTTGCCGATTACTCATCAATCTGTCGCAATGGAGGAAATTCAGGATCGACAGAAGGTTAAAGTGGTCCCAGGAGGCAGACCTCTTCATGAATATGTGAATCTTTATTTTGATGCAAGAAATCCTATGCTTTACCGCCTTGTGTGTTCGGATCACGCAAGCCTTTGCGTATTGAGAATAGACCGAGAGGTTGTCAAACTACCTGGGGTAGTTCTTACAGACCGAAACGCGTCAAGCGATTATGTGAGGTTTTCCAATTTTCCTGATGGGCTTGAATTGATTAATAAGGATATTCTCTTTGCTCAGTACTGGACGCATCCGCAAGACCCGATAGAGGAAATGGAACACAAATCAATTAAGAGCGCCGAAGTATTGGTACCGGATAGTATTGATGCTTCATATATATTGGGAGCTTGCACATCATGCACTAAAGCCTGTAATTTTTTTCAGGAGAAAAACGATACGATACCTGTTATAATTAATACATATCTGTTTTTCAGGTAATGGGAGATACTATGATCAAGGTAGCTGTCGGTGATATCCTTGAGTCGAAAGCGCAAACCCTTGTTAATACCGTTAATTGTGTCGGCATCATGGGGAAAGGTATTGCTGCCGAATTTAAAAAGCAATACCCGGAGACGTTTGAAGATTACGTAAAGCGGTGCGAACGGCATGAAGTCAAACCTGGTGTTCCATATCTCTTCAAAGTATCTTTGTTTCCTCCACAAATAATAAACTTTCCGACAAAGAGCCACTGGCGTGCAGCATCCCGTATAGAGGATATTGAGAAGGGTTTGAAAATATTTGTTTCCAGGTACAAAGAATGGGGTGTAGAATCAATAGCTATGCCGCCTCTGGGGTGCGGTAACGGCCAGTTACTCTGGGAAACTGTTGGACCTTTGATGTTTAAATACCTTTCCAAGCTGGATATTCCGGTGGAGCTTTATGCCCCATATGGAACTCCATCTGCTCAATTGACAGAACAGTTTCTTTCTCGTAAGGTCGACCTCAAAGACTCCAACTCCGGAGAGTCCATCTTGCAAAAGATCAATCCAGCTTGGGCCGCATTGATTGAAATAGTTTACCGTATTGAACAACAAAAATATCATATGCCTATAGGTAGAACTATCTTTCAGAAAATAGCGTATATCGCTACTTCACTGGGTTTACCAACAGAATTGGAGCACGTCCGGGGTTCTTATGGGCCGTATTGTCCAACTCTCGATGATGTGAAAAAAAGGCTATCTAATGCCGGACTGCTGCAGGAAGAAAAGAGTGGGTCAATGTTCCGGATTATCCCTGGGCTTGCCTATGAGAAACATCGAGCAAAATATCAGGATGATTTCAATAAATGGAACGATTTGATTGACAAAACAGTTGACCTTTTCTTGCGATTGAATACCGAAAAAGCAGAAATTGTCTCAACGGTGTTGTTCACCGAAAAAACGATGAACAAAGGCAGCATGTCTGAAAAAGACGTTCTATAAGCAGTAATGAAGTGGAAGCAAAAACGTCGGCCCCCTATTGATGAAGTAGAAGTAGCTGAGACTATCCGAAACCTTGGAATGCTTAAATGGTTTCATTTGACGCCATCAACCGATATGCCCATTCAGGACGAGTGGGTCCAGTAGTATAACCGTGCACTCGGTTGGAAATATCTAACAAGAAATGGACCGAGACAATGAAAAACAGTTTCTCACACAAAAGATAAAAAAGATTGATGAGCAAATAGATTTCCTAACAAACCTCCGCCAAAAATGTTTACAGGAACTGAATTTTCTCAATATCCCTGTAAGTATTCCATCTGTATTGCATTCCTCACAAGAAAAATTGTCCTCTGAAGAGAAAGTAAAACTTTTTATGAGCTATTTTCGAGGACGGGATGATGTTTACGCTCGTCTCTGGGTGAACAATCGCTCTGGTAAACGAGGGTATAGCCCGGCCTGCAAACGTGAATGGGTCAAGGCGTTTTGCCGGAAACCAGCGGTTAAGTGTTCCGAGTGTCCTAACCGGGAGTTCCTTCCTCTCAATGAAAGGGCCATAGAGGAACATTTTTCAGGGAAACAGGTCATTGGTGTCTATCCGATGCTGGAAGATGAACGTTGCTATTTTCTTGCCATCGATTTTGATAAAGACGAATGGTTCGAAGACTTGAAAGCAATCAAAACCACATGCGACGAAGAAAGGATTCCAGCGGTCATGGAAAAATCCCGCTCTGGTTGGGGTGGCCATTTATGGATCTTTTTCAGCGAAGCGATTCCAGCCTTGTTGGCACGACAGCTCGGCAGCTATCTGCTGACAAAGACAATGGGCAAAAGATATCAGCTGGATATGAAAAGTTACGATCGTCTGTTTCCCAATCAGGATACAATGCCCAAGGGCGGCTTTGGCAATCTGATTGCCCTGCCCCTTCAAAAAGAAGCGCTCCAAAATGGCAACAGTCTTTTTATTGATGATGCGGGAATGCCATATCATGATCAATGGGCTTTTCTTGCCTCTGTCCGAAAAATGGAAATAAAAGAAGTAGAGGATATTGTAGTTGAAAAAGCGCGATATGGCCAGATAATTAATGCCAGATTGAGCCCTGTTGATGAAAACGATGAACCGTGGATGCGGTTACCCTCAGGAAAGAAAAGATTCAAAATCGATATGAAAAATATGCCTGAAAAAGTTGAGGCAGTTCTCGCCAACCGTATCTATATAAAAACACATGGGATTTCTCCTGCCTTGCTTAACCAACTGAAACACCTGGCGGCATTTCAGAACTCTGAGTTCTATAAGAAACAAAAAATGAGGTTTTCAACACACGCTACACCACGTGTTATCTGTTGTGCGGAACTTGCCGATGGTTATCTGATATTGCCACGAGGGTGCCTCCAAGATATTAGCGCGCTTCTGATGGAGTATGGGATACCATTTCATATTGACGATAAACGTTTTGCCGGGAAACCTATCGATTGCAGCTTCAGGGGATTGTTAAACGATGCACAGGGAGAAGCCCTGAACGAAATCTTGTTGGTAGACTTTGGCGTTTTTGTGGCTCCTGCCGGTTCGGGAAAGACAGTGCTGGCAATTGCTGCAATAGCGCGCAGGAAGACCAACGTGCTGATTCTGGTGCACAGAAAGCCTATTATGGACCAATGGTGTTTACAGCTATCTTCGTTGCTAGGGATAGATAAAAAGGAGATAGGCCGGATTGGTGGTGGCAAAAATAAAACGACGGGACTCATTGACGTAGCAATGGTGCAAAGCCTTGATGATGAACAAGGTGTGGATGACAGAATCGCTGAATATGGTTTTGTTATTGTTGATGAATGCCATCATGTAAGCGCTTTTTCTTTTGAAAAGGTCTTAACACAGGCGCATGCGAGATACGTTTTAGGGTTAACGGCAACACCTTACCGGAGAGATGGACATCAGCCGATTATTCATATGCAATGTGGCCCTATCTGCCATCAAATCAAGCAAAAAGACTTTGCATCCCACCTCGCCAGTTCTCTTGTTTGTGTGAGAGAAACCAGTTTTTCTTTCGAATGGAATGATAATTCAAAAATTCATGACGTCTGGTCAAAACTCATTGATAATGATGCACGCAATCAAATGATCATTGGTGATGTTGTGAAGGTTTTGGATGAAGGCCGATTTCCCCTAATCCTTACCGAGAGACGCGAACACTTGGAAAAATTATCACAAATGCTGAAAGATAAAGCGGATTTTATAGCACTTTTATATGGTGGTCTGAAAAAGAAAAACACCAAGGAAATCTTTGATAAACTGAAGCAAAACCAGGATGCGAGCAAAACAATTATTCTTGCCACCGGTTCTTATATCGGTGAAGGGTTTGACGAGCCGAGACTGGACACCCTTTTCCTAACTATGCCCAGCTCATTTAAAGGAAAAATAGTTCAGTATGCGGGGCGCTTGCACAGATATCATAAGGACAAACGGGATGTCCGTATCTATGATTATGTGGACAGCAATATTATGGTTTTAACAAAGATGTTCCAAAAGCGGTTAAGGACGTATAAAATACTTGGATATGTTGTGGACGAAAACCCGATACCTTGACCAATCCCATAATCGGGCCTATAATTACCAAAGTTCTTGTTGTAGAAAAAAAGTGGAAAGGAGGGAATTCGATGGACGAGAAGGATCGCTTGAACGCGCTGGAAGTAGCACTCAATAATGAGACAAGAGAACGCGAGTTTTATGTGAAAAATGCGGAAAAAACCAAGAACGCCCTTGGGAAAGCCATGTTCGAACAAATTGCCGCTGACGAACTGGAACATTACGAACGGATCAAAGAACTTCACGCTCAATGGCAAAAACAGGAGAAATGGCCTGAATCAGTCCCTCTCACAGTTAATAATACCAACATCAAGAATGTGCTTCTTGAGACAATAAAAAAAGTTGAAAAGACCGCAAAAGCAGACGCTGGTGACCTTGATGCCGTCAAAAGAGCCATTGATTTTGAAGAAAAAGGTGTCGAATTCTACAAAACATTGAGGGATTCCTCTGTTGATATTAAAGAAAAAGAGTTTTTTAATCTCCTTTCCATGATTGAATACGAGCATTTCATGTCCCTTAGAGACGCAGAAGAATATTTATCCAGTCCCGATACATGGTTTATCAAGACAGAACATCACACCATGGATGGTGGATGACGCCTGACAAATAAAAAATTGGAGGTTCCTATGGTTTGGGTGTGCAGTGTATGCGGTTATGAATATAATGAAGACACCGAAAAAACACCTTTTGAGGAATTACCTGAAGATTGGACATGCCCGGTTTGTAACGCGCCAAAGAGCGCTTTTGAAAAGTCGGGAACGTAAAAAAACATCTTCTCGCCATTCCTTACATATCCATGCAACTCCCTTCCTAAACGGGAAGGGGTTTCTATTTAAACAATTTCGTTGACAACTTGATGTAAGGGTAGTAATTAAAAAGAGGATAGAGGCCAGCCCTGATCGGCTAATATTCAAGATTACTTGAGTTTTTTTGACAGGGGAAATCCTTTCAGGATTTCAAAAAAACTGCTTCAGGGGGAGTATGGGGTTATGAATGTGGGCTTTAGCGGCCCTTTTATCCTGAACGTTGATCCTGTTTTTCTCACCGTAGGGGGGATTAAGCTCTGGTATTACGGTCTTGCATATGCCATTGGCTTTTTTGGTATTTTTCTGTGGCTTATGAAGAGACGGGTCACAATCGGACTACCTGCTAATGAAGTGTGGAGCCTCTCAATTATTTTTGCAGTATCATCCTTGATCGGTGGCCGTGTTTTCGAAATATTTGTCTACGAATGGAGCATTTACAAGGCGGATCCGCTTGAAATGCTCAGGATTTGGCATGGAGGCATGGCTTCACATGGTGTTATTCTCGGGGCCCTGGCCGGCATAATTATTTTCTGCCTTGTATACAAAAGAAATGTGCTTCTTATTACTGACGAAATCGTTATACCCGCGGCGTTCTTTCTGGCACTGGGAAGACTCGGTAATCATATCAACGGTGAGGTCTACGGATATACAACCAGTGTCTGGTGGGCGGTCAAGTTTCCATATGCGGAAGGCTTCAGACATCCCGTCGCGCTCTATGACGGTATAAAGAATATTCTTTTAGTCCCTATTCTTCTCTCGGTAAGAAGAAATGTTGTTGCTATACCGGGTACGCTATTAGCGCACTTTATTTTCTGGTATGGTTTTCTGAGGTTGTTTGTTGATTATTTCCGCGATTATGGCTCTGAGATTTTAGGTATAGGTACGGGACAGTATTACAACCTGCTTATGGCGGCTGTGGGGTTCTTGTTTATAAACCATTTTGCCAGAAAGCGTTATGACAGAAAAACCGACTTGAATACTATTAAATTTGCCCCCGCGGCCATCCTTTCGAAAATACCCTCACAAATGAAAACGACGAATTACTGGAAGGCAGCCTTTTTTGCAGTCATCCTCCTTTTTTCGATGACGATTTCAAGCGGCTGGAGCCAGGAATGGCTCAAGCAGGTACTCTTAAGAAATGGTATTTAGAAAAAAACCACATCCAAAATCCTTATTCGCTCACAAAATAATCAGAAAAACATCCTCTTTAAGACTATGTTTTCTTACTATTTTGGACGAGTGAAAAACGCTTGACTCACCTTGGGGGATTCTGGTACGATGCTTACCAAATCCCTCCCGAAAGGAAAGTGAAAAAATGGAAAAAATAAAGAAGATACAGGGGATTGATAAGGTCCTCATCATAGGGTCCGGTCCAATCATCATCGGTCAGGCATGTGAATTTGATTACTCTGGTACTCAAGCCTGCAAGGCATTGAGAGCGGCGGGGTATCAGATTGTCCTTGTTAACTCAAATCCCGCGACTATTATGACAGATCCGGGGATGGCGGACATTACTTATGTGGAACCACTCACTATTGAAGTGCTCGAAAAAATTATTGAAAAAGAAAAACCCCAGGGTCTGCTCCCAAACCTGGGGGGGCAAACAGGACTCAATCTTGCGGCAGACCTTTCAAAAAAAGGCATCCTTAAAAAGCACAACGTACAGATCATAGGGGTGCAGGTAGACGCTATAGAACGTGGCGAGGACAGGAGCGAATTTAAAAAAACAATGAATTCCCTCGGCATCGATATGCCCGTGAGCGAGCTTGCGTACTCGGTTGAGGAGGCTCTCGAGATTGCCGATAAGCTGGGATATCCGGTGGTTATACGACCGGCATATACCATGGGGGGCACAGGCGGTGGTATCGCTTATAACCAGGAAGAACTGAGGACAATCGTAAGTCGCGGAATCTCAGCAAGCCTGATCGGGCAGGTACTCATCGAAGAATCGGTCCTGGGTTGGGAGGAACTTGAACTCGAAGTAGTGCGGGACGCGGAAAACAAAATGATTACCGTCTGTTTTATTGAAAACATCGACCCCATGGGGGTCCACACTGGAGATTCTTACTGTTGCGCGCCTATGCTTACCATATCGGAACCATTGCAAAAAAAACTCCAGGAATATTCTTACCGTATTGTAGAAGCAATTCAGGTCATCGGAGGAACAAACATCCAGTTTGCTCACAATCCGAAAGACGGGAGAATTGTTGTTATTGAGATCAACCCAAGAACCTCACGATCATCGGCTCTTGCGTCAAAAGCAACCGGTTTCCCCATTGCCTTTATTTCGGCGAAACTGGCAGGTGGTTATACCCTGAAAGATATTCCCTACTATCGTGAGGGAACGCTTGATAAGTATACCCCATCAGGAGACTATGTTGTCATTAAGTTTGCCAGATGGGCTTTCGAAAAATTCAGAGAAGCGGAAGATAGGCTGGGCACACAGATGAGGGCAGTCGGCGAAGTAATGAGTATTGGTAAAAACTATAAAGAGGCTTTCCAGAAGGCAATCCGGTCGCTTGAGAATAAACGCTACGGCCTTGGCTTTGTGAAAAATTTTAACCAGCTTCCCTTAAACGAACTGATGGTAATGCTTAACGAACCTTCTTCTGAGCGACAGTTCATAATGTATGAGGCATTGAGAAAAGGCGCCTCCATAGAAGAACTCTTTGAGAAAACAAAAATCAAACACTGGTTTATCAACCAGATGAAAGAATTAATAGATCTTGAGGAGGAAATCCTTAAATACAAAAACAAGAAACTGCCTGACGCGCTTCTCATGAAAGCAAAAAAAGACGGTTTTTCCGACAGATACCTTTCTCAGATACTTGGAGTCACAGAAAAAGAGATACGTGAGCAGAGAATCTCCTTGGGAGTAGTGGAAGCCTGGTGCGCTGTCCCGGTGAGCGGCGCTGACGCGGCATACTATTATTCGACGTATAATGCCCCTGATGAAGTAAAGGTCGACAACAGACCGAAAATTATGATCCTCGGCGGAGGCCCGAACAGAATAGGCCAGGGTATTGAATTTGACTATACCTGTGTCCACGCCGCCTTTACTCTGAGGGATGAAGGATATGAATCGATCATGGTCAATTGCAACCCCGAAACAGTGTCAACTGACTACGATACATCGGACAAGCTCTATTTTGAACCTCTGACGGTTGAAGATGTCCTCAGCATTTACGACAAAGAGAAACCAATCGGAGTTATCGTCCAGTTCGGCGGCCAGACGCCGCTTAATATAGCAAGAGAACTGGAAGAAGCAGGTGTAAAAATTCTGGGTACTTCCCCTGAGAGCATTGATCTTGCCGAAGACAGAAAACGCTTCAAAAATGTCATTGAGAAACTCGGCATACCTCAACCGGAAAGCGGAACTGCCGTTGTCCTTGAAGAGGCTCTCCAGGCCGCGCGTGCAATCGGTTATCCTCTTATGGTAAGGCCGTCTTATGTGCTCGGAGGCAGAGGTATGGAAATTGTCTATGACGATGCAATGCTCACCGCCTATGTGAATGCCGCCGTCGATATTACGCCTGGAAGGCCAATATTGATTGATAAGTTCCTTGAAAATGCTATCGAAGTGGAGGCGGATGCTATCGCTGACGGGGAAGACGCCTTTGTCCCGTCGATCATGGAGCACATCGAACTTGCGGGGGTCCACTCCGGTGACAGCGCATGTGCCATACCTCCCCGGACACTCTCGAAAAAGCATATCGACATAATCAATGAATATACAAAAAATCTTGCCCAGGAACTGAAGGTCGTTGGGCTTATGAACATTCAATACGCAATTGCCGATGACAAAGTGTATATCCTCGAGGCGAACCCGAGGGCGAGCAGGACAGTACCCCTCGTCTCAAAAGTAACCGGTGTTCAGATGGCTCGTATCGCCACACAGCTCATGCTCGGGAAAAAGCTGAAAGACATGAAGCTGACTCACAAGACATACCCTCATGTAGGTGTCAAAGAGTCGGTTTTCCCCTTTAATATGTTCCCCGAAGTTGATCCCACGCTGGGGCCGGAAATGAAATCAACAGGGGAAGTCCTCGGTATCGACGCCTCCTTCGGTCTTGCCTTCTACAAATCTCAGGAAGCGGCGGGACAGAAGCTCCCGCTTAAAGGCAATGTGCTCATTACCGTTATTGACAGGGACAAAACGGATATTCTCGATGTGGCACAATCTCTCAAAGAACTTGGATTCAACATCATTGCAACGGAAAACACACATAAATTTTTCGCCGCCCACAATATCCAGTCAACACAGGTACGGAAGCTTCACGAAGGCAGACCTCACATTGTTGACGCTATACACAATAAGGAAATAAATCTCATCATCAATACACCGAGCGGAAAGAGCAGCAAGTATGACGACTCGTACATCAGGAAAGCTGCTATAAAGTATAAGATACCGTACATTACGACAACCGCAGCAGCGAAAGCGGCAGCTGAGGGTATCAGGGCGTATATCCAGAAAGAAGGAGCCGGTGGTGTGAAATCTCTCCAGGCGTATCATGGGGAGATTGTCTGAGCAGTATATCCTGTATCTGATAGGAAGGAAGAACTTAAATATGAAAAGTTACAGGAAAGAACTATGGTTTCAAACACCGATGAGGAGAGGTTATATCAATATTACCCCTCAGGTGGAAGAGGCGTTAAGGGAGAGCGGGATTACAGAGGGCCTCGTGCTTGTTAACGCAATGCATATAACAGCGTCTGTTTTTATCAATGATGATGAGTTGGGATTGCATAATGATTTTGAGGCGTGGCTGGAGAAACTTGCTCCCCATGAACCGGTGTCGCAGTATCGGCATAATGTGGGAGAGGATAATGCCGATGGTCATTTGAAGAGGCAGATCATGGGGCGGGAGGTTGTGGTGGCTGTGACGAAGGGGAAGCTTGATTTTGGTCCCTGGGAACAGATCTTCTACGGTGAGTTCGATGGTCGACGCAGGAAGAGAGTGTTGATTAAGATCATCGGTGAATAAACATTTCTTGAAGAATGTTTTTTCTGAACCCACCAAGTGAGAATCTGGTGGGTTCGGTTTTTTAATCGGCCAACAGCTTGTTCGGAGAAGCGCCTATGTGCGTCCTACCTCGCCATGGGCCCTCAGACTTTACCACCCACGTGATAGCTGGTTGCTTTCTAAACCCATCATAACGCGTGGGTGTTCGGCAAACCTATTTTCGAAACATAACCATGACTATAAAAGTAATTTCCAATCCCTATTATATGTGGTAGAATTTCAAAAAAAAGAGCGTGATATCGGGAGGTTGCAACATGGAAATAAAGTTAAAAATGATCTATTGGAAAGGTGAAAAATTCTGGGTAGGCAAACTTCTCGAACATCCGGAAATAATGACACAGGGAGAAACACTGGAAGAACTTGAAGAAAATATGGGAGATGCATATGCATTGATGACACTTGAGGGTGTTCCCGAACAACACGAGATTAAAGAGCTTGCCATGAAGGTATGAAAAGAAAAGAATTGCTTAAGAAAATCACAGCTGCAGGATGTGTGCTTGTGCGGCACGGAGGCCGTCATGATCTTTATAAGAATCGAAAGACAGGTAGGAAACAACCCATACCAAGGTACGACGAGATTGACGAACATCTCGCAAAACATATAATCAAAGAATTGTCTTAATTGCCTCAAAAAATCTATTTAGTGTGACCGCGTTACTCACTCAGAAGGTCATTCAATTGAGCTTCGAATATGGCCGATTTGCGTTCGTATTCACCGGTTGCCACATCGAGTTCCTCGAAGAGCGCTTCGATCCTGTTTCGCGCGTTATAAATTGCGAGGGAAAGTGATTCTATCTTTTTTCCTTCACCGTTTTTTGATGCCTCAATAAGTGTCTTATTGTCCCTGTCGATCCCTGTTTCCAGTTCGGTAATCTCCCGCTCCAGTTCAGTGATTTGTTTCTTGATTGGTGTAAGTATCTTTGATTTGTCGCCGATGATCTGCGCCCTTTGTTTTCGCAGATCCTTCCGGGTCGTCAGTCTCTGTGTTTCTTCGTTCGCGGGTTCAACCATTGATGGGGTCAATGTCTGCTCATCCACCCAGCCCACACGTTCGAGAAAATCTGCGTAATCACATTCAAAGAGGCTCACGCAGCCACCGTCAAAGACAATAAGTCTCGTCGCGATAGCCCTGAGGATCATCTCGCTGTGTGTCACAATGATCACGGCACCATCGAAATCGTCGATGGCTTCAATAAGTGCGTCTATTGATTCAGCATCGAGGTGGTTGTCGGGTTCATCGAGAAGAAGCATGTTCGCCGGTCTGGCAAGAATTTTACCAAGCATGACCCTGCTTCGCTCGCCGCCGGAAAGAACGGAGATCTTCTTTAGTGCCTTATCGTCCTCAAAAAGCATTGCGCCGCAAATGCCTCTGGCACTGCTCAGGGCGTATTCCGTATGTGCGCTCAACACCTCTTCGAGAACGGTCTTATCGGGGTCGAGCCGGTCCACGTTCATTTGGCCAAAATAGGCGGGGATGAGGTTGCGGTTCAACCTTATCCTCCCCTGACGGGGCGTAAGCTCTTCTGCTATGAGCTTGAGGAGCGTTGTTTTCCCCTTTCCGTTTTTTCCGATGACGGCGATGCGGTCCTTTTTTTTGACTGCCAGGCGAAAACGGTCAATGATGGGAGGGCCTTCATCGGAAAAGGAAAATGACAGATCATCAATTTCAACAAGCCACTTGCCGGGGAACGGGGCTGATTTGAAGGCAAAATCAAGATTTTTCTCCTCGATGAGCTTGGCCTTTTTTTCGTGTTTCTCAAGCATGCGGATTCTTGACTGGACAGCTTTTGCGCGCGTGGCCTGGGCCCTGAAACGGTTAATAAATTGCTCAATCTCCTTGCGTTTTCTCTCGTCATTGATGCGTGTCTTTTCATATATTTCTTCTTCATGGATAATCTGCTGATACAGTTTTTCCGTGCTCCCAGCCACCTTCCTGATCTTTTTCCGGTGTATGCCCATGGTATGTGTTGCAACCTTGTCCATGAAGGCCCTATCATGGGTTACAAGGATAATTTCGTTTTTCCACGCCCGCAGGAACTGGGTAAGCCACCGTATGGACACGATGTCAAGATAGTTCGTCGGCTCATCAAGAAGAAGAAGGTTTGGTTCAGAGACGAGTATCCTGGCAAGATTGAGCCTTACCTGATATCCACCGGAAAGCATCCGGGGATCAAAATCAAAATGAGACGGCGAAAAGCCGAGTCCTGAAAGAACAGATTTTACCCTGTAGGTCTCATCCCTACCGCCATCGAAAGCGCGCATATTGACACAAGCTTCTTTAAGGACAGTCCTTTCAGAGAAACGTATATGCTGTGACAGATAGCTTGTCGTATATCCTCTCGGTATTGCGATTGTACCCGAATCAACCTCTTCCTGTCCGATGATGAGTTTGAGAAGCGTTGTTTTTCCCGATCCGTTTCTCCCCGTGAGACCAAGCCTTTCCCCGGGGTTGACGGTAAATGTGACATCATCGAGAATGACTTCTCTGCCATAGGATTTTGTGAGACCCGTTACTGTAAGCATAGTACGCCTTCCACTAAATATTTCCGCATTAGCTTACTGGAATTATCCGCGAAAAACAATGAAACCGGTATTATGATTTTTTTAATATACACTGTTCTTGGAGATAAGAATATATCTCCATGAGATTGTCAAAGAGAGGATGGTTTTCATTTTCGTTCCAGGGATTACGGAGACCAGCCCTGACAATACCCGCTCTCATCGCTTTGTCGAGGGTAACGGGACTGTCATCAACGACGGCCCAGGCGTCGGGGAAGAGTACCGATTTGTCAAAGCTCAGATGGACTTCGTCGTAGGGAAGTTCATATTTTGCCAGCCATTGCCTGGCAGCATGAATGGTACTTTTCTCGCGATGGCTTGCGATAATGATATAGAACCCCCTTCCTCTGAGCGCTGAGAGAAATTGTCTCGCGTCA
The DNA here is from genome assembly GCA_964644085.1 of uncultured Syntrophus sp. Taxonomy (GTDB): domain Bacteria; phylum Desulfobacterota; class Syntrophorhabdia; order Syntrophorhabdales; family Syntrophorhabdaceae; genus PNOF01. Next base: position 19,200 of record CAZXVZ010000009.1, read on the forward strand.
GGATAGACACCGAAATGATCCTGGGTCAGATGAATGTCACGGATTACCTTGTACAGGGTCATTTCCGGCATGAATCCTTCCCAAAAATCCCACTTGCGCCAAGAGGCAGGTTCCGGAATTGAGGGGGCTACTTCTTTCAGGTGCCGATACAGTATGGGGGCAAGGTCCCAGAGCGTGTTGTCGATGTCGATAATAATTTTGCGCATGACTCATTATTATACAACAAGAACAAAAAAGAATTTTGAAAAAGTTGTTTCTGCACAAAAATTTTTCTGATAAGAATATAAGACAGAAACACAAGCCCCGCTAAAGCCTTCATAATTTTTTGATGATTGTGTATTATAAGCCTCATGAAGAATGTGTGTAAAAAACTATTGAGATATATGGCGATTATGTATCAAAAGATAAAGGCAGAGGGAGTTAACGAAACACAAGAAGACTTGCAGTGGGAAAAGGCACAGCCTGCTCAAGGTGCATATCAAAAAAATGTTTTTCGGTGTTCTTGATACGTTGGGAAAGGGGCAACTGATTCTCGAAACAAATACGCTCAAAAGGAAGAAAAAAAGTTTACCATAATCCGTCCTGTCACTGTCAGCTATGACTATATTTATTTGTAATGGGCATTCTTCTATCTTTTCCGAATGCCTTTGGTGTTATCTTGATCCCGGGGGGCGATTGTCTGCGCTTATACTCGCTGACATCAACCATCCTGAGAACTCTTTCTATCTCTTTTTTTGTCAAGGGAAGACCGGATATTTCATCAATGCCTTTGTCTTCCTCGACATATTGTTTTAAGATCGGATCAAGATATTTATAGGGGGGAAGCGTGTCGGTATCCTTCTGACCTGGTTTCAGTTCAGCTGTCGGTTCCTTTGTTAGTATGCGTTTGGGTATGACAGGACTCAGAGTATTTCTATACTGGGCGAGTTTATAAACGAGCGTTTTCGGCACGTCCTTAATAACCGCAAAACCGCCGGCCATATCTCCATAAAGGGTGGCGTAACCGACACTCATCTCTGACTTGTTGCCTGTTGTTAAAACGAGCCAGCCGAATTTATTTGAAAGTGCCATGAGGACATTACCGCGAATGCGCGCCTGGATATTTTCTTCGGTGCTGTCTTCCTTTATTCCCAAGAAAATTGATCTAAACATGGAGAGATAGGCCGCGTAGACCTCGCGGATTGGTACCTCCAGAAGTTTAATACCAAGATTGCGCGCTAGCTCTTTCGCGTCGGTTTTTGAATCAGCGGATGTATATCGGGAGGGCATACACACACCGATAACGTTTTCAGCGCCAAGAGTATCTACAGCCAGCGCGGCAACAATTGCTGAATCGATACCACCGGAAATGCCGATTACTGTTTTCTGAAAACTATTTTTCACGACATAGTCATGGAGACCTAATTTCAGAGCCTCATAGACCTCGGTAACAGCATCTAGCCTTCCGACTTTCCGCGGAGAAAATTCCTTTTTCTCCTTAGCCGGCACTCCTTGAAGCGGTCCGGGCACTATGAGCACTTTCCTACACCCATTGTGCGGGCTTTCTTTTCTCTTCCTTCTTTTTAATTGACTGGCAGGAATGTCAACAATGAGAAGGTCTTCTTTAAATGTTTCCCCACGGGCGATAACATCTCCCTTTTTGTCCATGATAAAACTCTGTCCGTCAAAGACGACTTCATCCTGGCCTCCTACGAGATTGACATAGCAAACATAGGCGTGGTTTTCAGCGATCCTTTCCTTTACAATATTTTCTCTCTGGGTAATCTTCTCTGCATGGTATGGAGACGCGTTAATGTTAAAAATGAGACCGGCCCCATTTTCCGCTAAAAGTCTCAAAGGTCCTTCTTTGTGCCAGATATCCTCACAGATACTTAGGCCGGAAACAAGACCATTGAGCTCAAAAACAAGGGGCCGAGCACCGGATGAAAAATACCTTTTTTCATCGAAGACACCAAAGTTTGGGAGCAACTGCTTATGGTATATTCCTTTAATCTTGCCCCCATAAAGAAGCGCGGCGGCGTTGAAAAGCGCACCCTTTTGCCTGTCCACAAAGCCGATGATAACGGTAATGTCCCTGATCTTTTTTGTAATTTCATGGAGCGTTTTTAGATTATCATCAATAAAAGCGGTTTTCAGAAGAAGGTCCTCAGGAGGGTAGCCGGTTATCGCTAATTCCGGAAAGGCGATAATATCCGCGCCAAAAGCCTGCGCCTTTTCAATATATTCAAGGATTTTTTCGTAATTTCCCTTCAGGTCTCCGACAGTACTATTAATCTGTGCCGCCGCAATTCGTTTCATTTTTTACCGCCATCGAAAATTTATTAGTTCCCCGCAACCCGTTGCAGAATAATCACACTCCCTCGCCACTTGCGGGAGAGAGTAGCGTGAGGGATGTTGTTATTTGTCCCGTGAGATGCACTTTTATTACCATACGTTTTTGACGTCCGCAGTTGTAAAGAATCATTTAAATAGCCTATTTATTTAGGACACCCAATCTTATTGCATTTTTCCTATGCCTGTCAATATAAGAACGGCTCAATTGTTCAGTGCCGCATCGTCCGAAAAATATTTTTTAGAATGTCAGAGGACCCGGGGTGAGCGTGTACTGGCGACGTCTTACGTTAACGAATCCTTTTTTTATAAGCGAGGCTATCATTCGCGAAACTGTCTCTCTTGAACAACCACAGGAGTTGGCAATCTCAATCTGCGTTGGCCCTTTTTCAATAATGATATAGTCTTTTACTTTGACACCAGCTTTTGTACCAATTTCCAGGAGATATTTTAAGATCCTACCTTCCACATTGAGAAAAGCAAGCCACCGTATGCGCTCGTCGGCCACCCGCAAGCGCCTTGAAAGGACTTTGAAAATTTCTATGGAAATAGACGGATTTTCAAGAAGAAGCCTCATGAAATCAGGCCGTCTGATAAGCAAAAGTTCCGTACTTTCCATAACAACGGCGTTGGCAGATCTGGGCATTTCATCGATAATGGAAAGTTCTCCGAAAAAACCGTCTTTTCCGATCACGTCGAGTATGTATTCTCTTCCTTCTTCGTCATAGAGGCAGACCTTCACTTTTCCTTTCAAGACCACATAGAGCGTGTCCCCTGCCTGGCCTTCCTGAAATATTGTCTGATTTTTATAATATGAATTTACCGTGAGGATCCGCGAGACGGCCTCTATCTGATCTTCTTTCAATGTTGCAAAGAGGTTTACGTTTCGTAAATTGTCTACGTACTTACGCACCATACGAAATAACCTCTTACATAATACTAATTATCAAAAAAATGGTCAATATTTTTAAAGATATCACCTATGTTTTTGCCAGGTATGCCACCCTGGGCGATCGCTCCGCCTCCACCGCCCTTGCCGCCGAATTCTTCTGAAATCTTTTTTACGATCTTGCCTGCATTGTAAAGCGACTGAGCTTCTTTGCTGACGGCAACAACGAGAAGCCCTTTTTCATCATCACCGGAAGTTGCGGTAATAACGATGCATCGTTTAATTTTACTGCGGACAATATCGGTGATTTTTCGTAAATCATCAACGACGGCATTCGCGAGAAAAAGAGAGACGATTTTAATGCCGTCCTTTTCCGGGGACTTCGCTATGGCTTCATCGACTTTATAAGTCATGATATCTTCTTTGAGGCGATTAATCGTTTTCTCTCTTGAGGTAAGTTCCTCGAGAAGCCCTTCAACTCTTTCCCCGATCCTCTCTATGTCAGTATTGGTTTTTCTTGAAATTGTCCTCAAGGTTTCTTCCATCTTTCTTTTATAAGAAAGGGCGCCTTTACCGGTTGTTGCTTCAATCCTTCTTATCCCTGACGCGAGAGAGCCCTCGCTTATGATAGACAAACTCCCGATTTCTCCGGTGTTACTTACATGGGTACCTCCGCAGAGCTCCATGCTGAAATCACCTATTGTAATGACCCGGACTTTTTCCCCGTATTTTTCCTCAAAAAGCGCTGTAGCTCCTTCACGAATTGCGTCCTGACGGTCCTTTTCTTCGATATTCACAGGGGTGCATTGCATGACTTTTTCATTAACGATATCTTCAACCCTTGCGATCTGTTTGTCGTCCATACCTTCAAAATGAGTAAAGTCGAACCTGAACCTGTCCCGATCAACGAGGGAGCCGGACTGTTTCACGTGATCTCCAAGGACAGCCCGTAGCGCGTAATGGAGCAAGTGCGTGGCAGTGTGATTGCGCGCCACCGATTTCCTTTTCTCGCCATCCACGACCAGATCAACGATATCATCTTTTTTGAATGCGCCTTTTTCCACAATCACCTTGTGGGAAAAGAGGTCTGCTTTCAGTTTCCTTACCTCCAGCACTTTCGCTTGGGCTGCGGCTGATTTAATAAGGCCTTCATCACTGACCTGGCCGCCGCTTTCAGCGTAGAATGGTGTCTGAGTGAAAAAGAGCTCGCCCTCTTCTCCGGCATTGATTGATTCAACAACGTCTTCCCCGATGAGGATTCTCTGAATAACGCCTTTATCTTCGATTTTTTCATAGCCTGTGAAGACATTTGATATGTTTTCTTTAAGGATATTTAAATGGCCCAGTTCCCATTCCTCACCTTTTATCTTTGAGCCAGCCCGTGAGCGCTCCTTCTGGTCGCTTATGGCTTCCTCGAAACCATTCTTATCAATAGTAAATCCGTCTTCTTCAGCCATGTCTGTCGTAAGGTCGAGGGGAAATCCAAAGGTATCGTATAGCTTATAAACGACATCGCCGGGGATGGCCTTATCTCCCTTCTTTTTCAGCGCTTCCGAGTACTCTTCGTAGACCTTCATACCCATGGTGAGCGTTTCCAAGAACCGCTCTTCCTCACCGCGGATTACCCGCACAATATAGGGATGATTGTTTTTTATTTCGGGATAAACACTTTCCATTAAATCAACTACTGTTTTTGAGAGGTCATAGAGGAACTCTTTTTCGATGCCGAGTTTTTTTCCATATCTTAACGCGCGCCGTATGATGCGCCTTAACACATATCCCCTGCCGTCTTTCGACGGGAGAATACCGTCGTTGATTATGAAAGTAGCTCCTCTGGCATGGTCCGTGATGACACGCATGGCAATATCCGTTTTTTTGCTTTCTCCATAGGCGTGGCCTGAAATGTCTTCGAGGCGCCTGAGAATTGGCATAAAAAGGTCTGTGTCGTAATTGCCGATCTTGCCCTCAAGGATAGAGGTGATCCGTTCGAGACCCATACCTGTATCGATGGACGGCCGGGGCAATTTTTTCATCTGCCCGTCCGCGCTCCGTTCGAATTCCATGAACACAAGGTTCCATATTTCGAGGTACCTGTCGCAATCACAGCCGACCTCGCATGTGGGTAGTCCGCAGCCGACACCGGGGCCGAGATCGTATATAATTTCAGAACAGGGGCCACAGGGCCCTTCGTCACCCATAGACCAAAAATTGTCTTTTTCACCGAGACGGACAATCCGTTCTGCCCTGACTCCTGCGTTTCTCCATAGATTTGCCGCTTCATCATCATCTTTATAGATGGTTATCCATAATTTTTCAGTATCAAGTGAAAGCTCTTTTGTCAGAAATTCCCATGCATAGATAATCGCTTCTTTCTTGAAGTAGTTCCCAAAAGAAAAATTGCCGAGCATCTCAAAGAATGTATGATGCCGCAATGTCTTCCCGATATTTTCAAGATCATTGTGTTTGCCGCCGGCTCTCACGCACTTCTGACACGTTGTGGCCCTCATGTATGGCCTTGTTTCAACGCCGAGAAAAACATTCTTAAACTGAACCATTCCGGCATTGACGAAAAGGAGAGTGGGGTCTTTTTCCGGCACAAGGGAAGAACTGGGCACTATGGCGTGCTCATATCCGGCAAAGTAATCCAAAAATTTCTTTCTGATTTCTTTTGATGTCACGCTTCACCTTTTTTTGACGCTGCCTGCGCGAGAATTTTGTCTTCTATTTCTTTCATAATGTCAGGGTGTTTTTTCAGAAAATCTTTCGCGTTCTCTCGACCCTGGCCGATTCTTGATTCATTGTAAGAATACCAGGTACCAGACCGTTCGATGATATTCATATCCGTTCCAAGGTCTATCACATCACCTTCCCTTGAAATGCCCTGTCCGAATATGATATCAAACTCAACCTCCTTGAAAGGAGGAGCAAGTTTGTTCTTTACGATCTTCACGCGTGTCCTGTTTCCTACAACGTCTTGTCCGTCTTTCAGTGAAGCAATCCGCCGAATATCCAGGCGAATTGAGGAATAGAATTTTAGCGCGTTTCCGCCGGTTGTTGTTTCGGGATTTCCGAACATAATACCGATCTTCTGCCTGATCTGGTTTATAAAAATGACGGTTGTCATGGACTTGCTAATTGTTGCCGTCAGTTTTCTCAGCGCCTGTGACATGAGCCGTGCCTGTAGCCCCATGTGGGCATCGCCCATTTCCCCTTCTATCTCTGCCCTCGGCACGAGTGCGGCAACAGAATCAACGACAACAAGGTCAACAGCGGCACTCCTGACAAGAATCTCGGCAATGTCGAGGGCCTGTTCACCGGAATCTGGCTGAGAGATGAGCAGATCATCTGTATTGACGCCGATTCGCTTGGCATAGAGCACATCGAGGGCGTGTTCAGCGTCGATAAAGGAAGCAACACCGCCCTGTTTCTGTATTTCAGCAACGACCTGAAGTGCCAGCGTGGTTTTTCCGGAGGCCTCCGGGCCATAGATTTCAATGACCCTCCCTCGTGGAAGGCCGCCGATTCCGAGGGCTATGTCCAGCGCTATAGAGCCAGTTGAAACAACGGGGATAGTTTCAATCGGTTTTTCGCCGAGTTTCATGATGGAGCCTTTTCCAAACAATTTTTCAATCTGGGATACAGCCATATCTATCGCTTTTGTCTTGTTCGCTTCTTCTTTCTTGCTCACATCTTCTTTCACGTCATGCCCTCCCTTTTTCATTAAATATTCCTTTCAAGTTTTATTTCTTTAATCGGGGTATAGAGCGCCCCTTCTTTTGTTAATGTACTTTTATAGAAAACAAGATTATATAATAGAAAGCTTTTTTCCTCCAGAGGTATTATGTCTCTTTTCAGCAAGGGTAAAGAACTCTTTACCCTACCGAGTGTTACATGGGGAGTGAAATCTCGCTTTTCTTTATCAAAGCCTGTTGTTATCAGACGGCTTTCTATATCATGAAATATCGCCTTCACATTGTCAACACCTTCCTGAAAAGCGACGACGATGACCCTGGGGCGCATCAGATTGGGAAAGGCGTTTATCTCCTTTAGTCGCACGGGCATTGCCGCGTATTGCCTGTTGATGCCCTGCAAGACTTCTTCTATTTGCGGCGCCTTTTTTTCTTCAATCTCTCCGAAGAATTTGAGTGTCACATGCAGTCCTTCCGTTTTTACCCATTTTACTCCGGAAATCCTTTGTGACATTACTCCGGTTACCGTTGAAAGATATTCTTTTATATCGCCGGGAAGTTCTAAAGCAAGGAATGCCCTCATGCAAGCCTCCCCTCAAGATAATCAAGAAGGATGGTGAGCGCTTCTACTGATGATTGTTTGCGGATTTTGTGTCTGCTGCCATTGAAGAGAAACTTTCTTACGCAAACTTTCTTTATTGTCGCAAGGCCGATAAAAACAGTGCCAACCGGTTTCTCAGGACTGCCTCCCGCGGGTCCCGCGATGCCTGTTATGGAAATGCCTATATCAACCCCCGCGGTTTCGCGCACGCCTTTTGCCATATGTCTTGCCACAGCATCGCTTACAGCCCCCTGTTGCTTGATTAATTTATCAGGCACCGCGAGAAATTTAGTCTTTGCACTGTTGCTGTAGGTGACAAAACCTGCCATGAAATATGCCGATGAACCCGGTATGCTGGTAATCCTGCCTGCCACAAGCCCGCCGGTGCAGGACTCGGCGAGTCCTAATGTTAGTGAGCGTTCCCTCAGGATTTTCCCGATCTTTTTTTCCAGTGTCATAGAAACTGCCCCAGGACAATAAGAAAAATATTGGCAAAAATACCCGCCACAACATCATCGGCGACAATGCCGTATCCGCGCCTCAGGCGCTCGGCTTGTTTTATGGGAAAGGGCTTGGTGATGTCGAAAATCCTGAAGAGGACGAAACCGATAACCGTGTTCAATAGCGTTACGCTGTGGCCCGCCATGGTAACGCAAATTCCGGCAAGTTCGTCAATGACGATGTAGCCGGGATCTTCCCCATCATACTTAAAAAAATTCACGCACAACACGGAAAAGCACACGAGACCTGCGCAGAAAAAAATATTCGCGAATATCGATGGAAAGAAATAAACGAGAGCGCATCCAAGTATTGATGCGTATGTTCCGGGAGCGCCGGGGATATGTCCCGCATAACAGCACGTTACAATACACGTAAGAGCTTTATTCAGTGCCTTTTTTGTCCCCATAGACCTTCTGTGCGTCAAAAATCTTTTCCCCCACAACCTTCCATCCTTTGTCCCACACCCGATAAAAGCAGCTCCGAAACCCCGTATGACAGGCAGCCACCTTCTGATCGACCACGATAAGTAACGTGTCGTTGTCGCAGTCAATATAGATTGATTTAATCTCCTGCGTGTGACCGGACTCTTCTCCCTTCAGCCATATCTTTTTTCTTGACCGTGAGTAATAATGTGCCCTGCCGGTTTTAAGTGTCAGGTTGTAAGCCTCTTCATTCATATAGGCAACCATGAGGACGTCTTTCGTCTTATGGTCCTGCGCTACCACGGGCACGAGGCCTCTGTCATCCCATTTTATCTTCTCTTCCATACAGACTCCTGTTCATTGTTAGATACTTAATTGCAAAGGAAGCATCTTTGTGTTTGCTGCCGAAGATGATTTTTCCGGCTATAATCTGACGCTGACATGCCGATCCCGCAAATATTTCTTCGCGTCTATAACGGTAAACTCACGGTAGTGGAAAATCGAAGCGGCCAGCACCGCGTCCGCTTTTCCTTCGACAAGACCCTCGTAAAGGTGTTCCAGTGTTCCCACGCCTCCAGATGCGATAACCGGTATCTGAACCGATTCCGAGATAATCCGTGTGAGCTCAATGTCGAAACCTATTTTTGTCCCGTCCCTATCCATGCTGGTGAGAAGGATCTCTCCCGCTCCGAGCTTTTCCACCTGCTTGGCCCAGACAACGGCGTCTATCCCGGTTGGTTTGCGTCCACCGTACGTGTAGACCTCAAAGCTCTCTCCGCGGCGTTTGGCATCAATGGCCACACATATGCACTGGCTTCCGAATATTTCGCTTGCCTCTTTCACGAATTCAGGCCGCTCCACCGCTGCTGTATTGACAGTTACCTTGTCAGCGCCTGCGTGGAGTGTCTCGCGTATGTCATCAATGCTCGTGATGCCGCCGCCCACGGTGAGGGGCATGAAGACCTCGTGGGCTACACGCTCAACCACATCTATGATCGTTTTTCTTTTTTCATGAGAGGCAGTTATGTCGAGGAAACAAAGCTCATCAGCCATTTGCTTCTCGTATGCTTTCGCGTTTTCGACGGGGTCTCCGGCGTCTTTTAGTTCAAGAAAGTTGGTACCTTTTACTACCCTTCCTTCCTTTACATCCAGGCAGGGGATGATCCTCTTAGTCAGCATAAGTTGCCGCCTCTTCAATACTGATGAGGCCCTCGTAGACTGCTTTTCCAAGGATCACAGCCCAAACGCCTGAGTCTTTGAGTTTTTTCATATCATCAATGGTAGTTACACCGCCCGAAGCGATGACAGGGAGTTTTGTCATGGTGGACAATCTTTTCAGGCCTTCAAAATCAGGCCCAGCAAGCATGCCGTCTCGCTCAATGTTCGTGCAGAGGATCGCCATAATGCCGATGCGTCCCGCTATATCGAGTATTTCCTGTATGTCTTTATCGACTGCTGTTTTCCACCCGCGTGACATGGGTTTTCCCTGATAAAGATCAAGACCGAGAATGATATTCTTGAATGTCCCTAATTCTTCAAAAAAGCTTTTGTCCTCGAGCGCCCTTGTACCCAAAATAATACCGTTGAGCCCCATCTGATCATAATATTTGATGTCGGCAACATCCCTGATACCGCCTCCAACTTCCATATATCCCTTTACTTTTTGACGAATTTTCCCAATAATCTCGTGATGCGCACGACTGCCGGTCCGCGCGCCATCAAGGTCAATGATATGGAAATCCCGGGCACCCTGTCTCCTCATTTCCTCAATTTTTTCTACGGGATTTTCGCTGTATACGGTAACCTGTGTAAAGTCACCCTTTTTCAACCTCACGCATTTGCCGTCCATGAGGTCCATTGCAAAAAGAGCTTTCACTGGATTATCTCCAGCAGATAGTCCAATCCTTTATTGATGCCTTCTTCCGCCAACTCATCAACGGTAATCCATTTGCCGCCCCTTCTGAAAAACTTCCCGAGCCCCAGTATGTCCTGGCTTAGAGCTTTCTGATCTTCATCGAATACAAAGGTACGGCCAACAACAGTGTCCTGAATGAGGTGCATATGGAATCCGACGCCGGCAGGCTTGTCAACGGCAAAATTGCCGCCTTTTCTCTCCTGAAAACGGTATATGAGGACGTTGATGTAGGGTTGTTTTTCCTTGCCTTCTTTGAATCCCACATCACGCGCGGTCAGTGCCTGCAACAGTTTCTCCTTGACGATTTTATCCGCGTCTCTGTGGATTACCCCTTTGTTGACCAATTTACCGCAGTAACCACAGGATTCGATCTTTTCATATTCTTTGCCTTCAAATTTTTCCACGACAACACCTACATCGCCGGCGCCAAAGCACGAAAGCGCCGAAAAAAGAAAAGATGCCGTCGCGATAACGCACAGGCAGAGAATAAGTATTGTTTTATATATGTTTTTGATAACCATATATAATTATAAATAAAAACGCGCCCAAAAGGAAGGGAAATCAACTATTTTTGTTCTTCAACAATCACAAATTTGCTTATCAACAAAATCCATTTATCTAACTGGTGAAAAAGACATAAGCCATAACAACTATGAATGTAATGAAAAGAACAGAAATCCATCTATTGCTTAGCTTTAAAGCATTCAGGACTCTCGATGGTCGCGGATCATCTACTTTCATACGAAAAATCTTTCTAAAAACCGAATATATGCCAAGAGTTGTGGCAAGAAAGAAAACTGCATTAAGAATTCCGTATATCCACATTCCACGAAAATATTCAAATACCATAGAGAATAAACCTGTTAAAAATACAACGAACACAAGCAATCTGTATGGCTTAGCCAAAGCAGGATATCTCTCATCTAAGACTAATAAATAATCCATTTCTGAATCCTTGTAGTAGTGCAAGTAACCAATAGTTCATGATTGATGAAAATGCAAACGGAAGAAAAGATATTGTACATAACCAATAGAAACTCGAAGCGTGTAGAACCGAGGGAGAAATTACCATATAGGAAAATATAAAAGGATATCCGATGGCAACGCTTAAAACCCCTTGTGATCTTTTTGTCCTCTCCATAAAAATTATAATTTTTTATCATAGCAGCGGAAATCAAGACCATATAAGCAATGTAGGTTATTCCAATTATCAAACCAACTATATATTTTGTTGAGATATTGATACTATCGAAAGTTCAATGCGTCACTGTATATTGGATGATTTGATTTGAAATTATTAAAGTAATAACAAAAAAGATGTACAAAAGTAAATGTGCATAATACTTCTTGATTTTGACAAGAAGGATAGCAAGGCCTACCAATACTAATGGTAGAGCCGATGCCCAGCCAAGGTTCCTTGTTAGAGTATTAAATTCTAGAATGTAGATGTAACAGATACTTGAAAGACCTATTATCAATGACATAACTATTTTCAGAATTCTGATTTGCTTCTCACTTAACATTGAGCCCATCCTTTGGCCATGCAGATATGCAAATAAACATTTCTATTTGCATCAATACTCATCGCTCGTATGGAAAAACTAAAAAGAAAAATTAAGAGAAACATTATTTGTATAATAATTAATGCTACAAAAAAAGATGAATAACTGAAAGTGAATTCAACTACAATCGCATTAAACATATTGTTATCAGTGCTCAAATAGATTACAATAAAGTATGGTGCGTTTTATTCTTGTTCTCATCCTGTTTTTACCTCTCTGCCTATGTGCTGCGGAACCCGAAGGCATTACCGCGCCTTCCTACCTCCTCGTAGCAATGGACAATTTCGAAATCATTGCAGGTAAGGATTATCACAAGCGACTTCCGCCTGCCAGCACCACAAAAATCATGACCACACTCCTTGCCATTGAAAAGCTCACGGGAAGCGAAACAATTGTTCCCGGTAAAGAAGTGAGCAGTATATCTGCCTCGAAAATGAATCTCATCCCCGGAAGAGGTTATAAATCCATGGACCTGATGAAAGGCGCAATGGTGGAATCGGCCAACGATGCGGCTTACTCATTGGCGGTATACATAGGGGGTACGGAAAATAATTTTGCCGGCATGATGAATGAAAAGGCGCGGGCACTGGGCGCAATCGATACAAATTTCAAAAACGCTTCAGGTCTTCCGGTCGATGACCAGTATTCCTCGGTCTACGATCTTGCGATTATTTTCAGAGAGGCACTGTTAAGTCCCAAATTCAGGGAACTCATCGGAATGCAATATTTTCTTTTTCAGGATGACAAAAGACGTGTTCAATATAGAAATCATAACAGGCTGCTTTTTTGCTTCGAACCGGCGATTGGCGGAAAAACCGGTTACACGAGAAAGGCGCGACATTGCTATGTAGGGGCCTTTGAAAAAGACGGTAAGGTGTATATCCTTACCATGCTTGGAAGCAACTCCCTCTGGACTGATACAGTCAAGATACTGAGCAATATCTACGAACGGGTACCCACTGACGAGGAACTCCGACTTGCAAAAGGCACCAAGGCAAGTCTCGCGTCACATCGCGTTAAAAAGAAAGTAAAACCGACAGCCAAAAAAAAGACCAGCAAAGTAGTAAAAAAAACCAAAAAAACCCGCTAACCAGATGAAGCACAAAAGCTTTCCCATTTTTATTCTTATTTTTTTTCTCGCCTTTACCTCATTTTCTTCTGCGCTTACTTATGACGAAGAAAAAAAGTTCGGACAAGAGATTTACAGAGAAATAATACAGGCGGTTCCGGTCAACAACGATCCCTTTATCTCTCTTAGTCTTGACAGTCTGAAGAAACGACTTGAAGACAAGGCGTCAATGCCCTTTCCTGTGACGCTGACTATCATTGATGCGGAGACTATAGACGCCTTTGCTACAATGGGCGGATATGTGTATATCACTACAGGTCTTGTCGGTATGTGTGAAAGGGAAGAAGAACTGGCAGGTGTTATCGCCCACGAGTTTGCCCATATTAAAAAAAGACATATCGCCAAGCGCATGGAAAAAGAGAAATATCTCAACATCGGCATGATTACGACGATGCTTCTCGGTATGTTTGTTGGAGGCGGGCCTGCACAGGAGGCGATTATTGCTTCCGGAATGGCAGGTGCACAGGCAATGTCACTGAAATATTCCCGTGAGGATGAAGAAGAGGCAGACAGGGAAGGCTCAACAATTGCAGATAAGGCGGGATATGGGGGTCTTGGAAGCGCAATATTTCTGAAAAAACTGCGCTTGGCAGGTACAGATAAATTGCTTCCACAGTACCTTCTCACGCACCCCTATCCGGACGCGAGGATTGTTTACCTGGAGAACATGTGGAAAGAAAACAGGGTCTCTGTGGAGGCGCCTTTTTTTCCTTACCTCGCTGTCCGCGCGCAGGTTCTCCATAAATCGGCACGTGTCGGAACCGATGATATAGTCATAAATCGTTACCTGAAGGACAAATCAAATTCTGTGAATAATTATGCGGCGAGCATGGTCTACTCGCAAAGGGGGAATTTCGAGGAATCCGTCAGGATTGCCAGCGAAAATAAATCACTATTTAAAAATCTTTTTCTAGGTGAGACACTTATCAACGCGCGGAAGTTTCCTGAAGCGGTTGATGTTTTAAAAAATAGAACAGAGCCAGTGGCCCTGTTTCTGCTCTCGAAGGCATATGAAGGCCAGAGTAAACATGAGATGGCTCTTTCTACGCTCAAAAAGATCATCCCCTATGGGAATGTGTTTCCGGAAATATATTACCGCCTCGGTATGCTCTATGGACGGGCGGGGGATGAGGCAAAAGGCTACGATTATCTTGGAAGGTTCTATGTCGAGACGGGCAAATTTCCGCTGGCGAGGATAAACCTTGAAAAAGCGATCTCACGCTACGGGATTAATTCACCGGAGGCAAAAGAGGCCATG
>CAZXVZ010000010.1:0-33198 GCA_964644085.1 uncultured Syntrophus sp.
TCCATTAGTGTTTACCTCTCATATCTTTAAATCTTTTTGCCTTAAGGTCATAGCGAGGCAAGGTGCCCGCCGGCTCTACTTTTGTTTTGCAGGACAGGTTCGTCTTTATCTTGTGCCTTTCGCTAAACTTTTTCGCAATTACATCAGCATCAGTTTTGGATAATTCAGGACGTACTTCAATTCTTGCAAGTATATTATCCATTATACCGTCGCGTGTAACTACGAGTTCGTATTCAACAATTTCCGGGAATTCCGACCTAATTAATTGTTCAACGGTCTTTGGCGAAAATAGAACGCCCCGTATCTTGGTAATATCATCAACTCTGCCTACGATTTCCATCATTTTTCCCGACGTCCTGCCGCACTCACATGTAGAAGGACCCTTCACCGCCACATCATTGGTATTAAATCTGATTACCGGGAAGGAACGCCTTCCCAGAGGTGTAACAACCAGCACACCCTGTTCTCCTTCGGCCACCTCTTTCGAGAGGGTATCCCGATCCAGCAGTTCAACCAGAAACAAGGGCTCAATAATGTGGAGCCCCTGCTGGGCTTCACACATTCCCGCAAACCCGCAGGTCTCCGTGCTGCCGATGTGGTCGTACATTTTGCAGTTGTAGGTTTCTTCTATCTTTTTACGGGTAGCCTCAGGTAAAGGTTCTCCTGCGCCGAGTATCCTTTCGATACCCAGGGATGCAGGGTCTATACCCATACCCATAGCTTCCTGAGCTATGTTTAAGGTATAAGTTGGAGTACCGGTCATAGCATTCACTTTCATCTCAATAATCTTATTGACACGCCCCTTCGTATCAAGCGCGCCCCCCGGTATTACTTCACATCCCAGTTTCTCTGCTGCATAATGAGCCTCCCAGAACGCGACATAGACGTTATAACCAAAAGGAAGAAATACGCGGTGTCTTGGTCTGAATCCCGCCATCCACAGTATGTGACACCACGATTCCACTCTCCACTGCCAGCTTTCGTAGGATTCCGGAACATAAACTGGCCTTCCTGTAGTGCCGCTTGTCTGTCGGAACGTGGAGATCTCTTCTATGGGGACGCCAAGGAGCCCTCCATAGGGAAAAGGTTCTACATTCTCCTGCCATTTTCTCAGTTCTTCCTTATACGTGAAAGGTACTTTCTTGATGTCTTCAAAGTTTCTGATGTCGCCGACATCAATATCCTTCAATTTCTCTTTGTAAAGTTTCGAGCGCTCTTTGCCGTATGAAACAAGATCTTTGAAATACCTCAATTCAATTTTGTTAAGCTTATCCCGTGGCAATGTTTCGGTGTACGCATTCCAATATTCCATGGCATTCACTCCTTAGTTTCTGTACTAATGAAAAGCTGTTCGTTATCATAATATTTCATAGAATGAAATTAATGTTCACTGACTGTTTTATTCGTTCCTGATCATTTTGTCAAGTGAAAAACTTATCCACAGCTATGAAATACATTTAATTACGGCAAACAGAAACAACCTGCAATGAGTTTTTGATCGTATTTCTTTGATTGAATAAAACGTAAAGAAAATGCTTTGACAAACTATTTTGGAAGTGCTATCATCATTCTATGAACTACTATTTCATTCAATGATCATTATCTGCTCGGGAGTTTTTTTGTGTCTTTAGACCGGTCTGTGTTACATATTGAGTAAAAAAATACAACAGAACAAAAAATCAGCAGAAAGGAGGATTTTCGATGGTAAAAGCTGATAACACATATTGGAACCCCATTCTGGAAACATTGCCACGTGAACAACTTCGTGAATTGCAGGTAAAGAAATTTAGACGTATCTTTGACTGGGCATATAACAATTCACCATTTTACAAAAAGCTTTATAAAGATACCGGTATTGAACCGGGCGACATAAAAACCTATGATGATATTAAGAAAGTACCAAAAACAAATAAAGGCATGCTGAGGGAGGTCCAAAACAGCCCGCCCTTCCCTTACGGTAACATACTGGCAGTGCCACTTGAGCAGGTAACGGAATTCAGACAGACAAGCGGTACAACGGGTACACCGGTATATCAAGCTGATACCTGGCAGGACTGGGAATGGTGGGCCGAATGCTGGTCCTATATTCTCTATGCTCAGGGCTACCGAGACACAGACCGATTCTTTTTACCCTTTGGTTACAATATCTTTGTCGCGTTCTGGGCTGCACACTATGCAGCAGAGAAGCTGGGGTGTGAAGTAGTCCCCGGTGGAGTTCTCGACACAGAGGCGAGAATAATGAAAATGCAGGAACTGAAATGCACCGCCTTCGGAGCCACACCCACATATGTGCTCGGAATGGCCGACACCGCCAGAAAAATCGGGATTGACCCGCCGTCGATAGGAATCAAACGGATAACCTGCGCGGGTGAACCAGGGGCAAGCATCCCCACGACAATGAAACGTATTGAAGAGGCATGGGGTGCTAAAGTATATGACCACATCGGCGCGACAGAAATAGGCGCCTGGAGTTATTCCTGCACGGCGCAAAAAGGTCTTCACGTTAACGAGGCGTTTTTTCTTGTCGAGATAGAGGATGTCGATACCGGCGAGATTATCGAAGAGCCGATGAAGAACGGCAAAATGGTTATTACAGCCTTCGACCGCATGGCAAAACCGTGTATTCGCTTTGATTCGAAAGATGTAATTCGTTGGGCTAATTACGAATGTGATTGTGGCCGCACCTTCAAAATCATAGATGGCGGTGTTATCGGAAGAGCTGATGATATCACCAAAGTAAAAGGTGTTCTGCTCGCTCCCACTGCGATAGAAGAGGTTGTAAGAAGTTTCGGAGAATTAAGTGATGAATATGAAGTCATCGTAACAAAAAAGGGAGATATTGATGATATTATGCTGAAAATCGAGATAAAGCCCGGTTTCGAAAATCAGGAAACCGCTATTCTGAGCCAGTTGAAAGACCAGCTTCGTCTAAAAACAAATCTTGGTTACAAACTTGAGGTCCATCCTCACGGCAGTCTGCCCAGATACGCTTTAAAAGCTAAGAGATTTAAGGACATGAGAGCGCATTGAAACAAGAAGGAGATCAAAATGACTTCAGATTACAAAATCGACCAAATCGATAAAGAGATACAAAAAATAAAAAAAGCCGCTGACGAGATTGAAAAGCTCGCGGGAAATATCGAAGCTGTCAGGAAAAACCTGATCCGGTTAAGGGCAAGTACAAAGATGCTCGAGCTTAATATCTCGGACATAAAACTGGTGAGTGGTTCCTGACCTGCCTGTTAGCGGCCAACGGCCATTTTACGGACATTACTTTTGCTATATTTCATATGAACCTTTTATCCGGATTGACTTGCATGATTTTCCTCATAAGATTGTTGCAACCAGATTTTTAGATGTGTAAAATAGGGTGTGCAACAGATTTTTCAAGGAGCCAATAATGGTTGATTATTCCCCAATAGATAATCCTTCAACTTTGACATATGTCTTTTATCCCCGTGATACGTTCAGCATAAGTCCCAGATGGGGCTTTGATCTTTTTATTACCGTTGCCGAAGGCGCGGTCGTGCATTGCCGCTTCTACAAAGAAGATGATAGCTGGCCCTGGGTACTCCAATTTCACGGCAACGGAGAGGTGGTCAGTGATTACGATGAAATTTCGCTTTTTTATCTGAAAAATAAGATCAACCTCATTGTTGCCGACTACCGCGGTTACGGAAAAAGTACCGGCAACCCAACACTGACAGACATTTCCCACGATGCTCATATCATCTATGACGCTGTGAAAAAAGAACTTTCTGAACGCGAATTGCGCTCCGACCTTTTTGTCATGGGACGTTCTCTGGGCAGTATTTCAGCCCTGGAGATTGCGTATCGCCAACAGAGAAATACCCCGGGGCTCATTATTGAAAGCGGTTTTCCAAGCATTACCCGTCTTCTTATCCATCTCGGTGTCCCCGCAGAAGGAGCCAATCTTGATGCGATTGACAACGGGTGCCTGGAAATGGTCCGGGCAATCAGTACGCCTGTTCTGATTATTCACGGGGAATACGATACCCTGGTGCCGCTTGAAGAAGCTGAAACTCTGATGGAACAGATTGGCTCCAAAGAAAAAGAACTTGTCATTATCCCCGGCGGCACTCACAATGACATTCTCTTCATGGGCCTCAAACAATACTTTGAGGCTGTGACAAAATTCATCGATACAAGAAAACAATGAACTCCTAACTGATAAGTTTCTTTAGTCGTTCAATAACCATTTTGAGGATTTTCTGCCGTTCTTTCAGCGCGTCACGGAATTCCCGCCTGTGTGTCCTGACAATTTCCACTTCAAGGTGCGAATCATATCTCTCGAGGACATTGTTGAGCAGTTTCGCCTCTTCATCACTCATTTCAAGTTTAACCATACTACCCTCCTCCTTATTAAACCCGTATTGATTCCGAAAGGTCTTTGGTTTGTGCCGATTGAGCGGGAGCATGAAATTCTGTTTAACACAATTCCAGCTGAATATTTTGAAATTGGATATCGACTAACCCTTTATCCACCCTCTGTTAATTTTAGCACAGTCTTTCCATATTGCAAGTGACGGGATCTTAAATCATACACTTCCATAATCTCACATTTGTCAATAGAGCAGCCTGTCGGGTTATCGGGAGCAAACCCTCGCGAGACAAGTAAGCTTGGTCTTTTGCATTAGCGAAAGTTCCGAAGTCGAGCGGGGGCTTAGAACAGTCCGCACAGCGGACAAGAAGGGGTGGCTCCATCGGGCTTATGCCCGTGGAGGGGGCGACGCAAACCCCCGTAAAAGCAGCCGCCGGAGAGAAACGAGCGCGCTTGCGAAGGATAGCCCGATACAGATGTTCGTCTGATGAATAATCTGGGATAATATTTTTTCCATGGTATAATCATTCATAGGGATACTCTATGAGTCTGGCCAATACTCACATCGAACGCTACGGACAGGGTGAAAAGATACTCTTTATTCATGGCTCCGGCTGGAACACCCATATGTGGCATAACCAGAAGGACTATCTTGCCACCGCAATGGAGGTCATCCTGATCGATTTACCGGGACATGGCATGTCTGCGGGAGAGGGTTGTGAATCAGTAGAAGAATACCGGGACACAGTCTATAAAACGATGAAGGAAAGCAGTATAGAAAAGCCTTATATTGCTGGTCATTCCCTGGGCGGCGCCATTGCCCAGTCGTTGTCACTTGCTTATCCGGACATCATCAAGGGGATTATCCTTATTGGAACAGGCGCAAAACTCAAGGTTCTTCCTCAAATTCTCGAAGGTATCGTGAATTATCCGGAAAAGACAGTAAAAGATATCGTTGATTTGGCTTTTTCTGTACAAACTTCACAAAAATTGAAAAACCAGGCTTTAAATGAGATGATGAAGTGCCGGACTGAGGTGACTCTTCAAGATTTCAGAGCCTGTGACGGTTTTAACATTATAGGGTCCATAAGCTCCATCACAACGCCTTCCCTCATCATATGCGGGACTGATGACGCCCTGACGCCACCGAAATATTCTCTCTATCTGAAGAATGCCATCAAGGATTCACGGTTAATCACTGTCGAAGACGCGGGCCACATGGTCATGCTTGAAAAACCTGAGGAAGTAAACAGGGCAATCGAGCAGTTCATTAAAAACAGACATACGGCTTACTGACAAGTGAAAACAATTTTTTTATTCTGTGGCGGCTCCAAGGAATATGGAATTTACCTTCCCGTTTCTGAATGAAAATATCAATCCTCCGTAAGCAAACCCTGTTACAATACTAATCCGGGCAGCGTGTTTACCGACGGCGGATGGGACCCAATGCCCGCTCAATAAAAGCGGGCATTGGTTATTTCCTGTGTTTTAGCCCTGGAATGTGTGTACCCGCTTCACCAAATGATTATGTGGCTTCCGGAGAGAGTGTGTTTATTTTTTGGCTTTTTCTTCAACCTTCTCCACGCCTTTCTTCACTGCGTCTGCCGCTTTTTCAGCGCCTTCACTTATCTTTTCCCCCGCTTTCTGCACCACATCTTTTGCCGCTTCAGCGCCTTCACTGACTTTTTCTCCGGCCTTTTCTCCGGCCTTTTCCACTGCCTTTGTGGTTTCCTCAATTGCTTTGTCGGCCTTTTCCCCTGCCTTTTCCAGCGCGCCCTCTTCTTTCGAGCAACCGGAAATAACTGCAACAAATACCAGGATAGCCACAATTGAAACAATACTCTTTAGAAATGCTAAAACTGATTTTTTCATGGCGATTCTCCTCCGGGATTAATAGATTGACTGCTATCGCAACATATAACAAATTGATAAATAAAAATCAAACACAACGAGCTGTTTCTCATTGAGAGACTGTAGTTATGTTCTATCTACTTTCCGAGACTAAATAACCATATAATTTTAGAGCCGCTTTCACCGGATCCGGCCGAAATGACCAAAACTCGATTTCTTTCTTGGTTGAAAGGTCATTGTGCTTGAAGATGAAACGATAGTTGAAACCATACCGCTGCAGCACAATCTCTTGAACGGATTCCCGTTTCACCTGGGCCTTCTGAAGAATGGTACTCATCACAATACTGTCGCTCTCTATCGTGAGTGTTACGAAGGGCCAGGAAGTCTGCATTCTCCCGAATTTTCCTCCTCCACGGTGCTTACTCATGATTTTACTCCCTCTTGTTTGTTACAAAACACACCTTATCTGAGAACATTACAAATGTTCTATGAATATTACCTGACAACCTTCAGCTTTCCATCCAGAAGGCCGATATAAACAGCCATCTCAAAGGTTGAATTGTCCGGTGATTTTCCTTTTATCAGTTCGTCCTTGCCGTTTAAAACGTGCCATATATTTTTTGTCGGGCCCACCGCGACGGCACGCAGCGTGGCCGGGTTCAATTTGTTCAGTTTAGATTTGAAAATATCTTCCCGCAGAGATTTTCGAAATTCCGTTTTCATATCCGCTACGCCGAAAGCCTTTGAGAAATCATTAATCTTGATCTCCGACTCCCGCAGTATCCCCTCAGCATCTTTCTTTTCGAACATAGCAAATAGTTTTTTCGCGTAAGCGAGCACATCGCTCTCTTTAGCCTGCCCGCCTTCACTCAAATGTTGTTTAAAATCAAAGGTGGATCTAAATTTCTTCGCCGCCGAAGCCATACCGCCGGAATTGAAATCTTTGTCTTTCAATTCCAGTGAAAAGAGCTTGCCTTTGTCCATCGTAGACACCACTCCTCCCCGTTCTATTTCGGAGACGCCAAAAACGAGTTGCGCAGGTTTGGAAGTATCGATTTTCTTCACTTCGGCTTTCAGTTCATTGTCCCCGATTAGCCAGGTATTGAGAGCTGCCGTACCGTTGCCGCTCTTTTCTGTTACGTCGGTCACGACAAATCCGTTAATCATAAGCTGGCCAGTTACATTTTCTGCCTGGAATGTCAACTGGTAAAACTTTGTTTTTTCTTGCGCGGCATTAACATTTCGCTGATTGAGAAAGAACAGCATCGCTATAACTATCACGCAACAGCAAAAGACCTTTTTCATTATTCACCCCTTATGTGATTTCTTGCAAAAACAAAATACTATTCTCTCAGCCTTCTCTCTTTCTGTCCCTGTTTTTTAAATAGTTCTTTAATGCTTCTTCCGATGACAACCAGTTTCTTCCCTCTTTATGAGCGCTTAATTTGCCGGTTCTCGCGAGAAGATTAAGGTATTTCCCGGTAAATTTGGTTTTTTTAGCCAGTTGAGAAAGAAGGATAAACTTTTCCTTCGATTTTTGTTGAGGAGTTAGTACTTTTAAGTAGATATCAATGGCTCTCTCGACAGCTTGAGCAACGAAATTTACAAATGTTTTATAATCCCCTTTGTCTGCCTGACTTAACGTTCTGTAGTACTTCTTGCGATCATGCTTCAATATGATTACCAGTGGAAATCCAGCCTGCATCAAAACAACATTCATCACAAGACGGGCCGTTCTGCCGTTGCCGTCAAAAAACGGATGTATGAAAACCAATCTGTGATGCAGGATGCTTGCAAGCTCCACTTTATGCAACGCAACTTATTTCTATTCGTTTTGAACCAGAGAACCAGTTTACGCATCATATCGGGAACATCATTTGCTTTCGGCGGTTTGTAGTCAGCCCCTCCAATCAATACCGAACTGTTTCTGTATTTCCCGGCGCATTCTTTGTCGATATCCCGCATAACAATCTGATTCAGCAATCGTATGAAAACTTCCGAAATGGTATTTCTCTTATCTTTGTCTGTCAATTCATAGAGGTAATCAAGAGCTTCTTTGTGACTTAACGCCTCGAGATGATCTTTCAGCGGCTTTCCTTTGATGGTGACTCCTTCATTGATGACAAGATATGTTTCCTTGAGCGTCAAGGTGTTACCTTCAATCGCATTTGAGTTGCACGTCATCTCTATCTCAAACTGTTCCCTCAGTTTTCTCACAGCCGGATCGGGCAACGGTTGATAAGAATTAAGCAGCGCAAGCTTTTGTTCGATTCTGTCTTTGATTTTTGTATCTATATAAATCATATCTTCTTAATATGGTATACCTGCAAATTAGTTCTATACCATATTAACTATTTTCTCCAGATATTATTTTACAGATATGGATGCACTGCTTATTGAAATATTGAAGCCCGTCACTATCGTCTTGCCTAGATTGTCTTCCCGGATTCTAATTCCTTTATTATAATTCTTGGTGATAGCATATACTCTTTATTCATAATCATTTGCGTTTTTTTCTCGGTTGGTTTGTCGGCCGCAGCTTTAAGCCATTCTCTAATCCAAGCAATTTCAACATATTTGAGATCAACCCCTATATTGAAAGCCTTAAAACCGCTATAATTAGCTACACTAAATTTCGTGGCAGCAAAATAACTCTTTTTTTCATCTTGTAACTGAACTATAGATATCGGGGATATATCAATCGAGGGAATATTCTGCCCTGTAAACAGTTTTTCTGTTCTAGCGTTTGCAAAATATGTGAAAACCAATGCACACAGGGCAACAAACATGGTTGCCAAGCTTACCCAGGAAGTTTCTTTGATTGCTGCGTCAAGAGCGGTGGATGATGATTTGTGATAAAGGAACAGAGCCGCGATAGCAAAAAAACAAGTCAGAAAAATTGCTACACCAAGAAAAGCCATATCCTTATCTCCTTTCAATTATTTCTTCCCTCTCTATTGATCTGAAATATTAAAAAATTCTAACCCCTTGAAACAAATAACGCAAATGATTTTCTTGTAAATGGTTTACTTAAATATTTCCACTTTTATTTGCAAACAACAGGCCATCCATTCGTCATCCGATAGCACCAGACAGAAACCGAACATTAAAATAATATTGGGACTGTCTTTTTCTCGGCCGAAGAGATTTTGGATGCATAATGCCGAAAACAAGGGGTTGCCGAGCGGAGGGGTATCGAGCATACGTTGAGCATCGTGCAACCCTGCGGGTGACGGTATTAGACGCAAAAATATCGAGGCCCCATGAGAATGCAGGCAATAAAATTGGCAGGTCATCAAAGCAGCCTATTTTATTGCCTGCTATTTCCCCTCACTCATAAGAGTAATCCCGATAACCCCCGGGCCCGTATGTGATGTGATGACTCCGCCGGTTTTACAACGTTGCAAAAGAGTGACTTTCGGAATTTTACTCAGTCTGTTAACAAGCCCTGTCACCAGATCAGCATTATCGGATTCAGCTACAATAAGCCTGAGCGGCAGACCCTCGGCGGCTTTCTTTTCAATTAATTCAACATAACGGTTCAGGAGCCTCTCGGTAGTGCGGACTTTTTCAACAGGATGTATGGCCCCCTCTACCAGTTTCAGCAGCGGCTTTATTTTCATGAGTGTTCCCAAAAATGCCTGCGCTTTGCCGATGCGGCCGCCGCGTTGAAGGTATTCAAGAGAATCTACGGAAAAGTATGTTTCAACTTTCCCTGAAAGTTCTCCGGCATACGAAACGATATCTTCAAATGAACGACCGGAGCGTATCTTCTCTACACAGCAATGGATTATCAGCGCAAGCCCGAGGGAGGCCTGACGCGAATCAACCACTTCAATTCTCGCGTTAGGAAAACTGGTTCTGGCAAGACAGGCAGATTGGTAGGTTCCACTCAATCCGGAAGAAATATGGATGGAAAGTATCGGTTCATTCTTTTCCACAAACGGGGTATAGGCATCGATGAAGTCCTGTGGGGAAGGTTGAGATGTTATCGGGAAATCCGTTGACGTTTTTAAAATATCATAGTACGCTTCAGGTTTCATATCAAGAAAATCACGCCATTTTCTTTCCCCCAATTGAATGGTGAGAGGAACCATCTCTATTTCCATTTGTTCATAAAGTTCTTTTGTTAAATCCGCCGTACTGTCGGTTATTATTTTCATCGCCTCCCCCTATTCCACGGAAATGATGTATTGCGCGTATGGCTGCCCGCCGTAATAGAGTTCCACGTCAACACTTTTATGTCTTTGTTTCAAAATCGATTGCAGGGTTTCAGCTTCTTCTTTTTGAATCGAATCTCCATAATAAATAGTTATAATTTCGTCGGAAGGTTCTACCATAACCGCGGCGAGTCCGATAGCCGCATTTTCCGGTCGTGAGCATGAAACCTGAATTTTTCCTCCGAAGATACCGATGGAATCACCGGAGCGCACCTCTATACCCCCCTGAACAGCATTGCGGGACGCGAGAGCGATTTCGCCTGTTTTTACATGCCCAAGCGCTCCTTTCATTCTATCAATATTTTCTTCAGTGGAAGCATCATCCATATAGGTAAGTAAAGCGCAGAGACCCTCCGCTGACGAGTTAGTCTCCAGGACTGCAACCTTTTTATGTGTCATTCCGGCTGCCTGAACCGCTACCGGGTAGATATTTTTATGATTGGGCAGAATAATGACATAGCGAGATGCTACTGCTTGGATTGCCTCCACAAGATCAGAAGTCCTCGGGTTCTGGGTCGGGCCTCCGTCCACGACCAGTTCCGTCCCCGCATTGTAAAAAAGTTCCTTCAGACCGTCTCCAAGAACAACAGCGATTACCGAGGTACGCTTCGCGTCATTGACATCGGGGAAGCGGGCCGTGTGCTGCACAAGCATATCATCGACTTTGATCGATGAAACCTGTCCCAGGGATGAAGCATATTTAAGGACATCTTCCGGCTGGCCGGTATGGATGTGGACCCTCGCCAGACGGGTATCTCCCACTACCACGAGGGAATCGCCCATAGAATCGAGAGCGTTTTTAATAGCATCTTCGGAGATTTGACTTCCCTTCAAAATAAACTCTGTGCAATATCTGAAATTCCAGTGATGCTCTCCGGCTTCAACAAATGTCCCGGATGACATATCTTTATCACCGGCAATTACATCCGCCACATTATCCCCCTGGACAAGCTGCAGTATGCCTTCGAGAAAATAAAGGAACCCGAGTCCTCCGGCATCGACAACACCGGCTTCTTTTAGTTTTGGCAAAAGTAAAGGGGTGCGTTCCACGGAAGATCTGGCCGAGGAGGTTATTTCTTTCATAAAAATTGCAAGGTCTTTCCTGGTCCTGGCAACCTCCCGCGCCGTTTCCGCCGCATCGTTGATGACAGTCAGGATGGTGCCTTCTGTCGGACGCAAAATGGCCCTTTGCGCTTTCTCGCTCGCCCATGTAAAGGCAACAGAGAGGTCTTCAACGAAAAGACGCTCCCTACCCTTAACGCCTTCGGCTAGACCGGCCAATACCTGGGCCATAATGATACCTGAATTGCCGCGGGCCCCCATGAGGGAACCCCAGGCGGCTGCCTTGGCAACGGTCTCCAGGGAAAAATCCTTTAGGGCGTCCATTTCCCGAACCGTGGCAATGAAGGTGGCAGACATATTGCTTCCCGTATCACCGTCAGGAACAGGAAAAACATTTATTTTGTTCAGATAATCCCGGTTTTTGATCACTCTGTCAGCTCCGGCCGTGATGATCTGCTTGAATCGTTTTCCTGTTACATAGAGTATTGGCATTCGCTCTACCTTCCTGAAAGGTCCTGCGGGAAGAAAAGTAAGTATAGTATATTATTCTTTGTTGGACAAGTTTCTTTGGCGGTCCATGTTGATAAAAACCATTTTTGTTCCTTGTTAAAAGGGCGCCGTGACTCATGCATATTTTAGGTGTATCCTTCAGGTCAAAACCGATTCCCTTCGCGGTTTGTAATGCTTGCAAAAAGCTTTTTTTAGAAACATGAATAATAGGTTCAACAAAGAGAAATAGTCCTCCGGGTTTTAACAAGCTATATGTTTCGGAAAAAATCTTTCCTTATCCCGGACTTCGTGGACCATATAAAAAGCCAGAATAAAATCAGCTTTCGGATGACTTCCAAGGGAATCAGCTTTAGCGAGATACGGTGTGATTCTCTCTGAAACTCCCCATTTGTTGGTTCTTCTTACAAGTGCTGAGAGCATTTTAGCCTGAACATCTATGGCAACAACATGGCCTGTGGGTTCAACCAGTTTCGCCATGGGTATTGTGAAATAGCCCATGCCAGGACCGATATCGATGGCAGTGTCCCCAGTCTGAACATAAGGACTTAACATACTTTCAGGATTATGAAAAAGCGCTCGTAAGCAATTATCGAATGTAAAACACAACCACCACAGGCAAACCATCTCTATCCTCTAATCGAAAACGCCTTCCCGGACAAGTTCAACAAATTCCTCATCAGACATGCCAAGAATACCCGTACAGATGCACTCGTTGTGCTGTCCCAGACATGGGGAAGTCCTGATCCGCGGCGGCGTTTCCGTCAATTTGAAGGGAGGATTGGGATGACCGAAGACACCGATAACCGGATGTTTCATCGGGACAAGAAATTCCCTCGCTTTTAAATGAGGATCACGATCCACAACATCTTCCATGGTCTGTACGATTCCCGCTGGTACTCCGGCAGTCTGCAACGTTTTCATCAGATCTTCTGCTGAGTGCTGCGCTGTCCACTCTGCCACCAGTTTCTCAAGCTCATCTTCGTTCATCTTCCTCGATTCAAGTGTCGCGAAACGTTTCTCCTTTGTCCACGGAGGATTTTTCAGGGCAGCGCAAAAATATTTCCATTCATCTTCGGTAAACACAGCTATCGCGCACCACCTGTCCTCACCGATACAGGGGAAAACACCGTGAGGGGCCGCGTACGCGATACGGTTACCCTGTCGCGTCTGTAAATGTCCGTTCAGTTCCCAGTCGAGAATAGCCGGTGTGTTCTGATGGATACATAATTCCAGCATGCTGGCATCAATGTACTGTCCCTTGCCTGTTCTTCTCCTGTAATCAACAGCACCTATTATGACCATTGCAACAAAGAGGGGAAGTATCGAGTCACCATAAGGCACGTTTGGCCCCACAGGTCCTCTGTCCGGCCAGCCTGTCTGATCAAGATACCCGGAGAGGGCTGCACCACTCCCGTCAATGCCCCGTTGATTCGTGAGCGGACCGCTCTGGCCGTAAACACTGGCTTCCGCCATAATGATATCGGGTTTTACGCTTTTCGCAAACTGATAACCAAGGTTGAGTTTATCCAGTGTACCCGGCGCGAAATTCGCGTTGATTACATCAGCCCATTTTATCAGCTTCTCTATGACACCACGCGCGCGGGGATTTCTCAGATCAAGACTCATGCTGTATTTGGAAGTATTCAAATGTGTAAACCAGGGTTTGTCATCGGGATTTGTCGCCGTCGACATGGATACAGCGCGGTTTGACCGGGCAATATCGAGGTGTGATATGGATTCCACGCGGATCACCGCAGCGCCATAATCACCCAGAAATTTAGTTGCCGATGCACCCGCGATGGCCCAGCCGAAATCAAGTATTTTTATCCCTGCCAGCGCTCCACGAGATTCTCCTTCAGCGCAGCTTTCACCTTTTTTGTCACAGGCATTCCCCGCTTTTTCCGTTTGGTTCTTTTTAAAACCATTCAAAATTTCTTCGTTGTGCTCACCGATATGGGGTGCCCTTCTGCATATTACATTTTCCGTTTCCGTACAGAGGAAGAATCTTCCGGGGACCTTAATCTTTCTTGCGGCGTCGGGAGATTCGATGTCTTTCCAATAGTCCCGCACTTTTAAATGATTATTTTCAAGCAAATCAACGGGCGTATTTACCGTGCAAGCCTCAATACCCCGTTTCAATCCTTCTTCGGTGAGTTCCTGCTTCGTATGATTGAGAAAAAATGTCGCTATGGCATCCTGATGTTCTTCTATCACCGCCCTGGGGACCGTCGCCATATCGTGGTCTTCCCACTTCTTGATTTTCTTGAGAGGATTCTCCAGTCCGTCGTCATCAATCCATCGAGAGATGGCACGATTGGTAGGAGCGGCAACGCGCCCACCCCCGTAGAGCCAGAACACGTAACCGTCTTTGCACTGCCAGATCCATTGAGTAGAGCGTGCGCCTACTGTTCGGATGACACCGTTCCGCTTAATGAGCCGCTTATCAAACTCCCATACAATGAGGTTCGAATGGACTCTGCTCGCCGCGACTTCCTGCATTGACACATCGACCTGCTGA
This sequence comes from uncultured Syntrophus sp., assembly GCA_964644085.1. Classification (GTDB taxonomy): domain Bacteria; phylum Desulfobacterota; class Syntrophorhabdia; order Syntrophorhabdales; family Syntrophorhabdaceae; genus PNOF01. Next base: position 14,504 of record CAZXVZ010000010.1, read on the forward strand.
CCCCGACCGGTTGCTTGCCGATGAAAATGCGCCATCACCGTTCCCAGAGCGGCAGCAGCGCCCGTATGAAAATAGATTGCATCAGGCCCCTCCCTCACGGGAGGCCTGTCAGGATAACCATTCGTGAGGAGGACGCCACTCATGGCCGACGCGATCAACTCACTCCCCTTATAACGGCTGTATGGACCGGTCTGCCCGAATGAAGTAATGGACGTGACAATGATACCCGGGTTTATGCATTTAAGCGCTTCGTATCCGAGGCCGAGATTATCAAGGTAACCGGGCATGTGTGATTCGATGATGAAATCCGCATCCTTTACCAGTTTACAGAATATATCCCGTCCTTCAGACGTATCGAGATTAAGAGTAATACTCCGTTTGTCTGTGTTAAACGCGAGCCAGTAGAGGCTTTTCTCGGGATGTCGCTCATTACGGAGAAACGGCGGAATAAGCCGTGCCTGGTCTCCACCCGGTTTTTCAACTTTTATTGTCTCAACTCCCATGGCCGCCAGAATCTTACCGCAGACAAGTCCTTTCTGATCGGTAAGATCGAGTGCCCGGAAACCGTTTAGCAGACCGTTACCCATCTATTCCTTCCTTTCTGTTATACCTTTTTCCAGAAGACATAAGCTTCAACCAGACTGGCATCCCTTGTACCTCTTACCTTGTGCCTTTAACCTTTTTATCTGTTGTCTTTTACTTTTACTTTTTTCCTTTAACCTTTAACCTTTGACCTTTCACCTATTAGCTGTCTCATCGACCCTCAAATTTTGGTTTTCGTTTCTCAATGAAGGCATCAATCCCTTCCGTTCTATCATGCGAAGTCCTCAGTGGATTAAAAATCATGTCAACGAGACTCTGACCGAAAGATCCGGGAGATTCAACAAAACGCTTAAAGTACTGTTTGTAGGCCTGAATATGTTTCGGTGCGCCCTCACAGACCATTGTCGCAAGTTCCGTTGCTCGTTCCATCAGTTTTTCGTGAGGCACTACTTCGCTCACCAGTCCCATGCGGAGCGCTTCTTCAGCATTGAGATGTTTTCCGGTGAGTATCATGTACATGACGTTTCCGAGACTTATCTGGTATGTATATGTATTAGGGTAGCGCATGGTGAGGCCACGCCTGGCAACCGGAACGCCAAATCTGGCCCGTTCCGTACATATGCGAAAATCACAGAACATAACAGCACAGTTGAATCCTGAGGCAAGGCAGTAACCATCGACAGCCGCGATGAAAGGCTTTGGGCAATTCTCCATTGCACGATAGGTGGGAAAAACACCATAGCTCTGATGAAGCCTTTTTACCCGCTGTTTCAGATCACCTCCCGCGGAGAAATTGCCACCGGCGCCGCTGATAACACCACAGAACAAACTGTCGTCTGCTGTATAATCTTTTACCGCATCCTCCAACGCGTCCATAACTTCCTGGCTCATGGCGTTCATCTGTTCCGGCCTGTTGAAGGTGAAAAAAGCTATAGGTCCTTTCTTTTCATAGAGTAAAACGTTTTCTTCTGCCATCGGTTCTCCTTTCTCATAAAAGGCGTTGTGCAACTAATCTTATTTGTCCAGCCATGTATCGGCCGGCGTCCACATGGCGTTCGCCGGCGTCCCGTTTAATCCGTGTCCATATACATGTTTCTGGCTTGCCACAAAGTCATATCTGCATAGTAAAGTAATCTGCAGCGCGTACTTATCAATCATTAATTTCATGATTTCCTTTGTCCATTTTGCTTTTCCGGCAAAATCAGGCGCCGCAATAGCATTATTAATCGCTTTTTTGTAATCAGCCGGCGCGAGCATCGACGCATAGTCCTGACCGTCTCCGGCATAAATCGCGGACATCACACCCGAAACATCCGGATTCGGCGAGACACGGTTCATGATGAGGCCTTCCCATTTGCCTCCGAGTGTAGCTATCTGATCGTATCTTCCTTTCTGGGCAGGGTCAAGCTCGGCATCAATCCCAACAGCTTTGAGAAAACCCTGTACGGCTGTGAAGAGTTCATCTTCCTGTGGGTTTGAACGATAAATGATTTTCGTTTTGAAACCGTTCGGATAACCTGCCTGTTTTAACAGCTCTTTCGCCTTCTCCGGATTATATGGATATCCGGCAACATCGGGATTATAGCCCCAGTGTCCTTTATAGATAAACTGGTTCGCCGGCTCTCCCTCACCTCTGAAAACTGATTTTACAATGGCCGCCGTATCAATCGCGTATTGCGCTGCCTGGCGTACACGCAGATCAGCCCACGGCGATTTGGGATTAGCGGAATCTCCGATCAGCCCAACTGAACCGGAACCTACCTTGCCGCGGGAAATCACCAGTCCCGACTTTTCCAGATCAGAAACATCCTTGGCTGCAATCGTGGCGGAAATGTCGACTTCGCCTGCTTTAATGCTCATTACTCTTGTACCCGCATCAAAGATTGGCGTCCACACAATTTCATCAAGGTATGGTTTTCCTTTCTGCCAGTACCCGGGGAATTTCTTCCAAACCGTTTTTGTGTCCTTTTCCCAGCTCACAAATTGAAACGGGCCCGTTCCGATGGGGTTCTTTGCACACCATTCCACACCATTTTTTTTGCACCCAGCCGGCGATACCATCATGCCTAACCCCTGTGCGCAAAGCTGGCTAATGATCGTTGAATCCCATTCCGTAAGGTTTATGCGCATTGTATTCGGATCAATTACTTCCACGGATCTGAACTTCTCGGTACCCATCTGTTTCGCGGCAATGGATTGCTCAAAGTTCCACTTCACGGCCTCGGCATCAAAATCAGTGCCATCGTGAAACCTGACACCTTTTCTCAAGGTTATGGTAATTGTCTTGCTCTTCGCGTCATCCTTTTTGCTTAACGCAAGCCAGGGCACTACTTTTCCGTCTTTGTCGAACCGAAAGAGTGTTTCAACCCCAGGAGAAACGTGCCGCACAGCCCCTGCTGTTAGAAGTTTCGCGGGATAGCCTATTGAAGCACCATCCGAAACGTCTGCTATTCTTAACGTACCTCCGTACTTGGGCGTTTTCGCCGGTTGAGTGGCCGCTGAAGAATCGAGGCTGAAACCAAGCATAAATAGTATTGCCATAAAAGGTACCACAAACAAAATGATGCTTTTCGTTCTGAAACCCTCCATAATCTCCTCCCTCTTGTTTTAGATTTGCCCCTTATTGTATATTAAAAACACACGCGTTTTATCGGGCATGTTTCATGCAATATAAGAATAAAACCGATATTTCTTTCTTCAACATATGATAGAGATTTTTCTTTACTTTCATTGCCGTTCAATGTCTGTGATGCCGAGCCACTCGAGAGCTTCTTTCTTGTTTGCGAAAAACTGTATCAACGCACCCCTGTTATAGGCAACGTCCGTAAAATATTTTGTTATCTTGTCGGGAATGTAGTCTTTGAAACAGATTGCAAGCATCAGGCCTGGAATTGACCGTGAAGCCCTCGATCCCGATTCGAGGGCATCCATTGTTTTGATTTGTCTTTTCGGGGGCGTAAATCCTTCAGCAAAAACTTTCAGACAGTGATATTTTTCGCATGCCTCGGCTAATTCCGTCCATAATTTCTTCAGACTCTCCGGTGTTACTTCATAGTCAGGCGCGTGAATAATATGGATATACTTATTATTAAACTCAAGATAAAAATCCATACTCATTTTACTCGCTGTGCGGATTACAGCTTAAAGAGGAGATCCGTATACGCAGGCACCGGCCACATATCTCTTGGCATGATCATCTCCAGACCATCAATATCCCTCCTCAACGCCGTTATTGCTGGTAACACTTTATCCCGATAAATCTGCGCTTTTTCAACAATATCGGTAGTCTTGTATGCCTTTGTCATCGCTGTCTCCAGTTTCATAAGATTATTATATGCAGATTTCAGTATTACATTAAGCTTTTTCAATAAATCTTCCTGCACAACAGCCTGTGCCCGTATTGATTTTAAACCGGCAACCGAATTCGCAAGGGACGTGGCGTATTCAATTCCCGCAGGTATGAACTGCTTCTTTGCCATGTCGATTGCTGTCAGACCTTCAATGTTTATTTGCCTTCCGTAAGCCTCGACATAGATTTCATACCGGGAATGAAGTTCTTTTTGTGAAAGTACTTCGTATTTTTCAAAGAGTCTCAGGGCTTTCGGTGTCACAAATGCCTTAAGCGCGTCTACCGTATTTTTTATATTTGGCAAACCTCTTTTTGCCGCCTCTTTCGCCCATTCTTCCGAATAATTGTTTCCGTTAAAAATTATCCGTTTGTGCTTCCTGTATGTCTCTCTGATAATCGCCGTTGCCTCGGTATTTTTATCTTTCGCCTTTTCAAGGCGGTCCGCAATTTCATCAAGCGCTTCCGCGACTATTGTGTTGATAGCTACGTTCGGTCCGGCAATTGACTGGGAGGAGCCCACCATTCTGAATTCAAACTTATTTCCCGTAAATGCAAAGGGTGATGTCCTGTTCCGGTCTGTGTTATCTTTCGGGATAACAGGAAGTGTATCAACACTTACGTTGACAAATTGTTTGCCGCGAAGGAAGATCTTTTGTCCCTTTGAAATCTTATCGAGAATCTCCGTCAGTTCTTCTCCTATAAAAATTGAGATAATGGCGGGGGGAGCCTCATTGGCACCGAGGCGATGATCATTGCCTGCGGTGGCGCATGTGGCACGGAGTATATCGGCATGGATATCAACAGCTTTGATGAGAGCGCTCACGAAGAGAAGAAATTGCACATTTTCACCGGGACTGTTGCCTGGCTCCAATACGTTAATACCATCATCCGTGGAAAGTGACCAGTTATTATGTTTGCCTGAACCATTAATACCTGCGTAGGGCTTCTCGTGGAGCAGACAGACCAGATTATGCCTTAAGGCTACTTTCTTCATAGTTTCCATGACAAGCTGATTATGATCCGTGGCTATGTTGGTAGTACTGAAGACCGGCGCCATCTCGTATTGGGCGGGCGCCACCTCGTTGTGCTGGGTCTTTGAGGTAATACCCATTTTCCAGAGTTCCGTGTTCAAATCTGCCATATAAGCAGACACCCTGTCTTTGATGGATCCGAAGTACTGATCCTCAAGCTCCTGTCCTTTTGGTGGCGGTGCTCCAAAAATTGTCCTCCCGGTAAGCATCAGATCAATACGCTCCAGGTAAAAGCTCTTATCCACAAGAAAATATTCCTGCTCAGGACCAACCGTCGAAATAACTCTCGTTGATGTCCTATTGCCCAGCGCCCTCAAGACTCTGAGCGCCTGTTTCGATAATGCTTTCATGGACCTGAGCAGCGGTGTTTTTTTGTCAAGTGCTTCACCGTAATAAGAATAGAAAGCAGTCGGTATTGTGAGCGTAACGTTGCCGCCCACATCGGTTTTGAGAAAGGCGGGTGAGGTGCAATCCCATGCAGTGTAACCCCTCGCCTCAAATGTTGCCCTTAAGCCCCCGCTCGGAAAGGATGAGGCGTCAGGCTCTCCCTGAATCAACTGTTTACCGGAAAATTCCAGAACCACACCGCCATCGGCGGTGGGCGATATAAAGGAGTCATGTTTCTCCGCTGTCATACCTGTCAGGGGTTGGAACCAGTGTGTATAGTGGGTTGCGCCCTTCTCAATGGCCCAGTCCTTCATGGCGTTCGCCACCACATCGGCAACATCAGGCTTGAGTGGTGTTCCTTTTTCAATGGTCTCTTTCAAACCATTGTGGGTTTCCTCAGGCAACAGCTGTTTCATAACCTTATCGCTAAACACATTGGAACCAAAAATTTCCGCAAGCTCCATTCACTTCCTCCCTTTTTGATATATGTAAAATATATACTGTTCAACTTCCACTGTCTATAACGGAATTAAACTCAATGAAAAAATATCATATATATTTCGAGAGATTATATAATCCTTTATGACGGTACAGGTTTTATGCGGTCATATCATCCTAAAATCAAAATGGCGTTCTGATTATCAGAACGCCATTCTATGCATTATAAACAAACAATTATATTAAAGCTGCTGTGATTTTTGCTCCGCCATATCACCGACAACAGGCAGTTTGTACATTTCTCCATTATAGGCTTTAATCATAAGGAGTATCCAGAGAATTAATCCTAAAATACTGAGTAAAAGACCTAGTAACCATCCAATAAAAGGTATAAATGTCAAAATAATATTCAGAACAAATAGGCCTCCAAATACTATTATTGACTGCATTGCGTGGAATCTCACAAATTTATTTTCTTTTTCAATAATCAAGAAGACAATGCCGGTGACAAAACCAAGAAGATAACACAAAAGACCTGCTACATTAGGCTGCATACCAGTTGAGCTTTTGCCTGCGTCATTCTGGTCCATATAAACCTCCTGAATATTTTATTAGATATCTGGATTATAATAAGTCTTCTGTGCAATAGCAACCTAAATATAATTAAATGTTCTTCTTTTGATAATTATTACAGTCATATCTATTTCCTGATAATCACTTTCAAAATTTATTTATTTTTCAGGAATGCCTCGATTCTCTCCTTAAATAGAGGCTTACCGGCAAGCTCGGATACATAGAATCTTTCCTTGTCGAGATGTGACTCAAGACCGGCATAAAGCGAATTATTGACCAGGTCTTTAAAATATTTAATGGTCTCCATGGGGAGAGCCCTTAAGCTCGCTATCATCCTGTTCAGTTTTTCTTCAAACTCCTCTTCTTCGCAGACAATATTGACAAGGCCCATGACTCTCGCCTCGTCCATGGTAATATTCTGTGAAAAAAGATAATAAGCATTGAACCGTTTCGCGCCCACCATTCTCGCAAGGAAGATACTGCCTCCGCCATCGGGTGTGAGCCCGATCCTCCGGTAGCCCATATTCATAATGGTATTTTTCGTCGCTATTGACAGATCGCAGGCAAGGGCAAGACCCACACCTGCCCCGACGGCAACACCCTCAATAGCCGCGATGGTAATCGCGTTCATGGTGCGAATAGTCTTAATGCTCTCATGGAGCACGGCCGCCTCGGCATCAACAAGGGCCGCAGTATCCGATGCTGACTTAAAGGCGACAAGATCACCGCCTGAGCAGAAAGCTTTTCCCGAACCCCTTATGACAACAACGGGTGCCTCTTCTTTTTCAGCCCTCTTGAGGGCATCGGACAGGCCTTTGAGCAGGTCATAGTCCATGGCGTTTTTCTTTTCCGGACGATTGAGAGTTATTGCATAAACATCTTCCTGATATGATTCCAATACGGCAGTCATATTTCCTCCTTGATTTCTCCGCCTGTCAGAAGGCGGTGAACAAATTCTTAACAGGCAAAGATCCTCTTGAACCGGTTCGTATCCATCACAAACCGGCGTTTAACCAATTTCAAATCGTCCCAGCCAACGGGCAAAATGTTTGGTTTCAAACTGACTCATCGGTCTGGCGACAGCAGGGACGCGTGTGCGGGGGGAGACAGCAATCATATTGATTTCCATTTTTTTCGATACCTTTAAAGAATCGGCAAAATTATGCATATCCCTGTTCTCGAATACCACTCATGATCCCCGCTATATTGCTTCAAAAAACAGTAAATCTCATATAATCAATTTTTTTCATTGCATTTCCCGTTATAATAATACACGAAAATCTTTCTTAATTCCTCAATGATGAAATATCTCCAGCAATATTGCAACAGAAAAATGATGATACCCTTAATCTCTTCTTCAAATTTTCACTTGTTCACAAACAACCTTCTTTATTGATAAGTTAACAAAGAAATGCGGTTATCCAGAACGATCACGAAAAAGTAAAGATTTTTTAATACTCCGGTCAAAAAAAGAGTCCTTTTTTCCATACTTTTTGTCTTGACAAGACCATGCTTTGAACTATAATATTAGTACGCTAATAAAATTTTTCACAAACCATGTTTAACTGAATTAGAACTGAGTATATCAAGAAAAGGAGACACTGTTATGAAGTTAGAGGGAAAAAATGCAGTCGTAACAGGTGGTGGAAGAGGGGTTGGACGGGCCATCAGTCTTGCTCTGGCAGCAGAAGGAGCCAATGTGACGGTCAACTATGCCGGACGTCAGCAGCCAGCGGAAGAAGTTGTTAAAATGATTCAGGATATGGGCAGAAAGGCAGTGGCAGTACAGGGTGATGTAGCAAAATTTGATGACGCGCAGAGAATTGTTGATGCCTGTGCTCAAAATTTTGGCGGTGTTCATATACTTATTAATAACGCTGGTATATCGAAACCGGCCATGCTCCACAAACTCTCCGACGAGGTGTGGGACGAGGTTGTGGATATTCAGATGAAAGGCCCCTGGCATATGATTAAAGCCGCCTCTAAATACTTCATCGAACAGAAGTACGGGCGCATTGTTAACGTTACCTCAGTGGCAGGCATGGTGGGAACTACAGGGCAAATTCACTATGCAGCGGCAAAAGGCGGCGTAGTAACTTTAACCAAATCGGCCGCAAGAGAATTAGCCAGATATAACGTTACCTGTAACTGTATTTCACTCGGTATTGTTACCACCGAAATGACAACCACTCTGCAGCAGGACGAGAAAATGAGGGAAATTTATCTGAGAAGAATACTGTTAGGCAAGTATTCTGAACCAGAGGACGTTGCTCCGGCTTTCGTATTTTTCGCTTCTGACGATTCCCGGTATATTACCGGTCAGGTATTGCCTGTTGATGGTGGCTATGGAATGACTTAAAAATATGGGAGGTGATATTTTTTTATTCAAATAAATGAGGAGGTGTTGCAATGGCTGATGTACCAAAAACAATTAAGCAATGGCAGATGGTTCAACCAACGACATTCAACAAAGAGACAAAGGAAAAAACCCCGGGCAAACTCGAAATGGCGGAAATTCCCGTGCCCGAACTCAAAGAAGGAGAAGTCCTTGTTGAGATCGCAGGATGCGGTGTGTGCCACACCGATCTTGGCTATTTTTATGACGGCGTGCCCACCGTCAGCAAACCACCGCTGGCACTCGGTCATGAGATCGCCGGTACGGTCATAGCAGGCGATCCCGCATGGATCGGCAAAGAAGTGATTATTCCCGCGGTCATGCCCTGCAGAAAATGTATCCTCTGTAAAACCGGCAGGGGCAACAGGTGTCTTGCCCAGAAAATGCCCGGTAACTCCATTGGCGTATTCGGGGGATTTGCCAGCCATATCGTTGTTCCTTCCGTGGATCTCTGTCTGGTGAGGGACAAGAAAGGCTATGCCCTTGAGCAGCTCGCTGTCGTGGCAGACGCGGCGACAACCCCTTATCAGGCAGCGAAAAGAGCGGATCTACAGCCTGGTGACAATGTTATCGTTATCGGGGCGACCGGCGGCGTGGGTGTCTATATGGCCCAGACCGCGAAAGCGCTCGGCGCGAAGACCGTCATCGGCATCGCCCGTAATCCTGAAAAGCTGAAAAGGGCCTTGGAGTATGGTTGCGACGCGGTGATAAGCACGGTTGACAAAGACAACAAAACCGTTGTCGGCGAATGGAAAACCTATTGTAAGACGAATGGTCTTGACAATACCGGTTGGAAAATCTTCGAAGTAACGGGAACAAAAGCAGGTCAGGACCTTGCCCTTGATCTTCTTTCATTCGTAGGAAAGCTGATCCTTGTCGGCTTCGGCATGTCAAAGAGCGAATACATGTTCTCCAAACTGATGGCCTTCGACGCGGAAGTAATAGGGACATGGGGCTGTCTCCCTGAGTATTATCCGATTGTGCTCGATATGATTCTCTCCAAAAAGATCACCATTGATCCGTTTGTCGAGGTAAGGCCGATGAGCACTATAGCGGCAACATTTGATGAGATCCACAAAGCAGGTTCTCCTGCAAAAAGAGTTGTGTTAAAACCTGATTTTAAGTAAAAAACCAATAAACACTAAAGAGGAGGAAACATATGGGTTTAGAATGGGTACCAAGAGAAAATGGATTGAAAGATCACAGCAGGCATGGAACAAATCATTGGGGGACAGAAGCTCCCTGCGTAGTTTATGAGAAGAAACCTCTCACAGACCCCAAGGGCAACGTAATTCCCGGTCTCTATGTAGCTTGGATCAGGCTCAACAACCCCGCACAATACAACTCCTATACCACCGAAATGGTGAAGGGTGTCATCGCGGGTTTTGAGAATTCCTCTACTGATCGTGAAGTGGTAGCAGTCGTCTTTACGGGCACCGGCCCCAACGCTTTCTGCACCGGTGGTAACACAAAAGAGTATTCTGAGTATTACAGCAAAAGGCCTGAAGAGTATGGTTGGTATATGGAACTCTTCAACAATATGGTTGACAGCATTCTCATGTGCAAAAAACCGGTAATCTGCCGCGTAAACGGCATGAGAGTTGCCGGCGGCCAGGAAATCGGCCTTGCATGCGACATCGCTATCGCTTCTGACCTTGCCATTTTCGGCCAGGCAGGACCCCGTCATGGTTCAGCCCCTGTGGGTGGCGCATCTGATTTCCTCCCATGGTATCTCAGCGCTGAGGATGCAATGTGGAACTGCGTAAGCTGTGAAATGTGGTCAGCATATAAAATGAAAGCTAAAAATCTCATTTCTAAGTGTGTGCCTGTACTGAAAGATGACAAGGGCGCCTGGGTAAGAAACCCGCAGATTATCACCGATCAGTACGTTATAAACGGCGAGATCGTTTACGGCGAAAACAAGACTGGTCAGGAAGCAAAAGACGCGAGAGCGTGGGTAAATGAAAAATTGAAAGCCAATGCGTATGATTTCGCACTCCTCGATGCAGAAGTGGAAAAGGCCGTATGGACTTTCGCGAACCTCTTTCCCGGCTGCTTGATGAAATCCATTGACGGTATCAGACAGAAAAAGAAATTCTTCTGGGATATGGTTAAAAATGATCACAGATACTGGCTGGCAACCAACATGATGGGCGAGGCATACCTTGGTTTTGGCGCATTCAACACCAAGAAGATCACAGGTATGGATACTATCGACTTCATCAAGAACCGTCAGCTCATCGCACAGGGCGCATTGAACGACGATGCGTATATGGAACAGGTTCTCGGCAAACCACAGGCGAAGTGAGAAGGGCACAAACCATAAGGGGGGTTTTATCCCCCCTTTTTTTATTACGATCCATCCATAATACGAGGTTTGTCGATGTCTTTCCCTGTTCACGATTCACCTGTCCTCGCTCGGCGGGTGTTATCGACCTTTCACTGTTTTTAACATAAGGAGAATTATTATGGCATACAATCATATTACTTTTGAAAAAAAAGGAAAAACAGCAACAATTACACTAAACACTCCCCCATCAAACTGGCTCACCATCTTGATGATGAAGGAAATCAACGAAGCGCTCATAGATGCAAAGCAAGACGCGTCTCTCCAAATGTTGATCTTTGATCACGCAGGAGAGAAAGCCTTCTGTGACGGTGTTGATGTGGCAGATCACACCCCGGATAAAGTGGATGAGATGATCGATGTGTTTCACAGGATGTTCCGGCACCTTTCAGAAATGGATCTTACTACTGTGGCCCTTGTTAATGGCCGTTCTCTCGGCGGCGGCTGTGAACTGATGGCTTTCTGCGACATTGTGGTAGCTTCGGAAAAGTCCCGTATCGGGCAACCTGAAATTGCCGTTGGTGTTTATCCTCCGGTGGCAGCGGCATGGTTTCCAAAAATTATCGGTCTTCAGAAAACCTACGAATTGCTCCTCACCGGTAAGATAATAACAGCAGCCGAGGCAAAGTCTATCGGTCTGGTGACAGCGGTGCTGCCTGCTGAAAATTTTAAAGCTGAAGCGGAAAAATACCTCGCCGATTTCCTGAACAAGAGCAGACCTGTGGCAATGTGGACAAAAAGAGCAATTAAGGCAGGGTTAAGTCTCGATTTCGTTCAGGCGCTCAAGGCCTCTGAAATTATCTACAATAAAGGGTGCATGGCAACGGATGACGCGAAAGAAGGTATTAACGCCTTCCTGGAAAAAAGAAAGGCAGTCTTTAAGGATAAATAATGCTCTACGCGCCAAAAGAAGAAATCGACAGCAGAATCGAAAAATTAAAAAAACTTATGGAAAAGGCCTCTCTCGACGGGGCCTTTTTCCATTATAAAATTGACTTCTACTATCTTTCCGGTACAATGCAGGACGCGCTGCTTTTCGTGCCCGTTGATGATGAGCCGATCCTGTTCGTGAGAAGAGAAATCTCAAGGGCACGCAGGGAATCTCCTCTGGAAAAGCTGATTCCATACCGTTCAGCGAAAGAGATTTTTGAGCATATTAAACCAATGAAACGAGTAGGCCTGCAGCTTGATGTAATTCCCTTCAACGATGTCATTAAGTTCAGGGAGTTTCTTGGGAACGCGTCCCTTGTTGACGTATCGCCGCTGACCAAAGAGTTGAGAAAGGTGAAATCGCCTTTCGAGATTACACTCATGAAGAAAGCCGCGGCCATCAGTAAAAAGGTCTACAATAAAGTGCCGGAATTTCTCAGGGAAGGCATGAGCGAGATTGAACTCGCGGGCCTCATGGAGGCCTACGCAAAACCTCTCGGTCATGAAGGCCTTCTCAGGGTGAGGTCACTTAACTGGGAAGCGTATACGTGGCATATTTTGAGCGGTCCCACGGGCAGCATCGTCAGCCAGTCTGATTCCCCCATGGGCGGACTCGGCCTGTCGCCGGCATTTCCTGTTGGCGCCAGCCTGAAGAAGATAAAAAAGAACGAGCCGATTCTCATCGATTTTGGTATCTGCTATCACGGGTACCAGGTTGATGAAACAAGGATGTTCGCAATCGGTTCAATGCCGGATCTTTTCGTAAAAGCGTATGATGTATGTCGTGAAATACATTACCGCGTTCTTGACAAGGCGCTTGAAGGGGCTACGAGCAAGGAGCTTTTCCACTATTCTGTCGAGCTTGCCCGGACAAAGGGATATGGGGATTACTATCTGGGATATAAGAAGCACCAGGTGCGCTTCCTCGCACATGGCATCGGCATTGAAATCGCCGAGTTTCCTTTCGTTGCGGCAAGCCATACCTACCCTATCGAGGAAGGAGCTGTTATTGCCGTGGAGCCGAAGATGGTCTTTCCCGGTAAAGGTGCCTGCGGGATTGAGAATACAGTCCACTTCGAAAACGGTAAGTACAACGTCCTGACCAAGATTAACGAACATATCATCGTCGTATAATACCAATTCGCATTCAATAATCAAGTTACAGAGAGAAACCATACTTCTTTTACGGACATCGAGGACAGAATGGTACCCTGCCAAAAAGATGAAGTGTGCCTGCGGCCAGGTTGCGTTTAGGCCAATTCTCGCTGTCTGAGCGTCAGAGCGAGTTCGAGAATTGAACTTCATCGAATTGCTGCAAGGGTAATCTGCCCGCAGTGGGAGTAAAAGAAGTAAGATTTATCTCCAATAGAATCTTGAATGCGAATTGGTATAATCCACGTAATGTAAAACCGTGTTTCTTACAGTGAACGTCCAACAGCACGTTCTGGTGAGTTTTCAATCCAAGCATATATGGTTGAGCAACAAGCGCCTACACGTATTTTTAAAAACCATTAACCTCACAAAATCCACCCTTAGCCTTCAGAAACAAATCGCTTTTATTGACAACGCTCCGGGTGAATACTAATATTTCAGTGACAATACGCTATAAGCAAAAGGAGGGGCTAAGATGGATAATATCGTTTCCGAAACACTTATGGAGGAATTCCTGTCTGTCTGCCGTCGGGTCGCACAAAATGGATTGGCGGTCTGCAGCAGCGGGAACCTTTCCTTCCGAGTAGACGATGAACATATGATGATCACCGCAACCGGCGCGTGGCTCGCAGAGATGACACAGGAAAAAGTGGCAATTTGCCGAATCTCCGATGGAAGATGCCTTAACACACAGAAACCATCCATGGAGCTTGGCCTTCACAGGGACATCTTATCCGCCCGCCAAGATATCAACGTTGTCCTCCATTTCGCGTCACCGTGCGCAACCACCCTTGCCTGCAGTAAAGACCTGATTACCGAACATTTTTCTGTGATTCCCGAAATACCTTATTATATCGGTCCTGTGGCTATCGTACCTTATTTCTCCCCCGGTTCTTCCGATCTTGCAGCGGCAGTGACTGCGGCGATAAGAGGACACGATCTGGCGATTCTAAAAAATCACGGACAGGTGACAGTGGGGTGGGATTTTCAGGACGCTCTCCGGAAAGCTCTTTATTTCGAATTCGCATCTTCAATCTGCCTGCAGGCGGGCAACAGCCTGCAGACTCTTGAGAAAAAACACATCGAGACACTGCGTCAGAGAAAACGGGTTGTCTCGTGAAACATAAAACACAACAATTTCCGGCTTGACAGAAAAGATCTTTCTGACTATCCTCTATTAAATGTGTATGTTCTCTGCATTCATACTTTTTATGCTGAAAACATCGGTTACAGGAAGAAATTATTTTAGAAATCGCGGAAACGTGGCAACATAGATACTTTAGGCATCCAGGATTCATCAGCAACATCCTGAGACAACATTTGCGCAAGGAGCAAGTCCATGGAAAAAAAACAGAAGTTCTCAATCTGGTACGTTTTGCTGGGCTTTTGGGTGGTTCTTATCATACAGGGCTATATTTCCTCTATGATGGCTCACCAGGTGATCCCTTACAGTCAATTCCTCAGCCTGCTGAAAGCCGGGAAGGTTACCGAGGTGGCCGTCACAGCCGATCAGATACAGGGTAAAATGAAGGCGAACGGAGAGGCAACCGAACCCACGGGTTTCCGGACGGTCCGCGTCGATCCCGAATTGTCCACCCTGCTGGATCAATATAAAGTAACCTTCAAGGGAGAAATAGAATCTACTTTTTTGAAAAACCTTCTTTCCTGGGTTGTTCCGATCCTTCTCTTTGTCGGAATATGGTATTTTCTGATGAAACGCATGGGGTCACAGCAAATGGGTTTTATGAGCCTGGGGAAAAATAAGGCTAAAATCTACATGGAAAATGAACTGAATGTGACATTCGATGACGTGGCTGGCGTGGATGAGGCAAAACAGGAACTCGTTGAAGTCATTCAATTTCTGAAGACACCTGATAAGTTTACTGAACTGGGAGGTAAAATCCCCAAAGGCATTCTCCTAGTCGGACCTCCCGGCACCGGAAAGACTATGCTTGCAAAGGCCGTAGCCGGCGAAAGCGGGGTTCCTTTTTTCAGTATCAGCGGATCGGAGTTTGTTGAGATGTTTGTCGGGATGGGCGCTGCCCGTGTTCGTGACCTCTTCGAACAGGCCAAGAAAAGGGCGCCATGCATCATCTTTATTGACGAATTGGACGCTCTTGGCAAAGCCCGTGGATTCGGTACGGTAGGAGGTCACGACGAAAGAGAACAGACACTCAATCAACTCCTTGTGGAAATGGACGGTTTTGATACTAAAGTCAGCGTTATCCTCATGGCAGCCACCAATAGGCCCGAAATTCTTGATCCCGCGCTACTGCGACCGGGACGTTTCGACCGCCACGTGCTTGTAGACCGTCCTGACAAAGTTGGTCGAAAAGAAATTCTCCGTGTTCATATGAAAAAGATCAAAGCCGGATCTGATGTGGATCTGGATCTTCTTGCCAATATGACACCCGGTATGGTGGGTGCCGATCTCGCCAATCTCGTCAACGAAGCTGCATTGCTCGCGGTCCGCAGGAATAGAAGCGAAGTGGGACTTCCGGAATTTGAGGAAGCTGTGGAGAGAATCATTGCCGGACTGGAAAAGAAGAACAGACTGATTAACAGCAAAGAACGTGAGACCGTTGCTTACCACGAAGTAGGCCACGCTATGGTAGCGCTTTCGCTTCCGGGCACAGATCCGGTGCAGAAAATTTCCATCATCCCCCGTGGTATTTCCGCGCTGGGATATACCATGCAAGTTCCCACGGAAGACAGGTTTCTCATGACAAAAACCGAACTACTTAACAAGATTGCATCACTGCTCGGCGGGAGGGCGGCGGAAGAAATCGTTTTCGGTGACATTTCAACAGGCGCTCATAACGACCTGTCCCGGGCAACCGATATCGCGAAAAGCATGATCCGGGAATATGGCATGAGCAAAACCCTCGGGCAGGTCTATTTGTCTCCGGAGAAACGTCCCCAGTTCCTCGATGTCGGCAAGCGCGAGGGTGGGGATTACAGCGAGGCCACAGCGGAGATGATTGACCAGGAAGTCAGGCAAATCATTTCCGGTGAGTATAAAAAAGCTCTTGAAATTCTGACGTCCAGGAAAGAGGCGCTCACTAAAGGGGCTCAGTTGCTCCTGGAAAAAGAGAAAATAGAGGGTAACGAAATAAAGGCGCTGTTGGAATAAGCGCTTTTATATTGTTGACCAATTTTCCGTTTATTCAACCGTTGCGGAATTGTCAGATTCCTGAACAACGTGCAACGATCATAATAATGCAATAAAATAAGAATAAATTATAAGAAACATTAATGATGGAATTCTCCCCGACTTTCAGCTATCATGTATGGATATAGATTCCCACGGGCTGATATACATGACCCGAAAATGGCTCTGTCATTTCCCTTGTTTACACGGTCCGTGGTAAGCTACTCTGCCAGCACGGCGGGCATGAGGGGGGGTGGCTCCATGGACTTTGTTCGTGGAGGCGGCGACGTGAGCCCCTTTGATGGAGAGGATATAACAGATGGCAAAAAAGGCAACAACAGTCTTTGTCTGTGAGAACTGCGGACATGAGACATATAAATGGATGGGAAGATGCCCCAGATGCCTGAACTGGGACACTATGAGGGAGTTTACCCCTGCCGCGGCAACAAGGAGTCACGAGAAGCAAAGACCAACTCTCCCATCAGATGAAGACATCGAGGAAGAACGGGTTATTCTCGGCATCAACGAGATGGACCGTGTCCTCGGAGGGGGCCTCACCATCGGTTCTGCCATACTCCTCGGCGGCGATCCGGGCATCGGTAAAACTACCCTCTGTTTCGAAATCGCGTCTAAGATGGTCGGCCTCGGCCTTAAAGTACTCTACGTGTCAGGCGAAGAATCACTCAAACAACTGTCCGGCAGAAAAAAACGTCTTGGCTTCAGCAATAATTTTCCTTTTCTCGTCACAAACCAACTCGATGATATCCTGGACGCCGCTCAGGCTGAGAAATATCATCTTATCATCATTGATTCCATTCAGTCTGTTTATAATTCAAAACTTCCCATGCTTCCCGGCAGTATCACCCAGATCAAGGACGTCTCCACGCGTCTTACCATGGAACTGAAGGCGCTTGACACAACAATGATTATCATCGGCCATGTGACTAAGGAAGGCGCCATCGCGGGGCCGAAAATCCTTGAACATACCGTTGACACGGTGCTCTACTTCGAGGGTGACAAGATGCTCCCCTACAGAATGCTCCGGGCCATTAAAAACAGATTCGGGCCTGTTGATGAGGTAGGAATATTCCAGATGACAAAGGGAGGTCTTGAAAGTGTTGAGAACCCTTCCCAATTCTTCGTGTCTGAACGGGATGACATAGCTCCCGGGAGCACCCTCTTTCCTTACATGAGCGGTTCGCGGCCCATTCTCCTCGAGGTGCAGGCAATTACCCAGAAGACAAATTTCTCCATGCCGAGGCGACTCTCTCTCGGCTATGATTTGAACAGACTCTATATTCTCATCTCAGTCATTGAAAAAGCAATCGGCAAATCACTTTTCGACAGGGATATCTACGTCAATATTACCGGAGGAATGAAGGCTAACGAACCGGCAACGGATCTCTGTGTCGCCGCTTCCATCCTATCAAGCTACAAAGACACCAATATCGGCAAACGGGCTGCTTTCTTTGGCGAAATCGGCCTCACCGGCGAAATACGAAAAATAGTGTACGCAGAACAGAGAATCAAGGAATGCTCCCGTCTCGGCATTGAACGAATATTCTGTCCGAAGGGAATTGAAAAATCAGATGGCGTAGAAATTATCCCGCTTAAAAACTTGAAAGAACTCTATGACCGCATTTCATAATTAAAAATGTAGAATGTAGTATGTAAAAATGAGCTGCTTAACATATAATACGGCATCTTTCATTTTATATTTTACATTGCCTTAAAGCTACGGCATTTTAAACTGCCTGTTCTTCGGTCTCACAGTCAAAACGGGACAAGGCGCTTTCCTAATAACCCTTTCAGCGACACTCCCGATGAGGATGTGCTCAAGACCGCTTCTTCCGTGGGTACCAATGATAATCAAATCCATAGACTCGGACCGGGCATAATTTATAATTTCAACAAAAGGGGTACCATTTTTAATGACTTTTACCGCGGGACCATTGATCTTTTTCATTAAATCATCAAAGTCTTTATTCACCTCGGTTTCCATATTCTTCTCGACAACAATAAGGTTTTCCGGAGTGAAAAAAGACTCGTAGGGTGTAAAATAATTCAGGTTCGGGATAATATGGATTAAATACAACTCAGCATCATACTTCTTTGCAATATCCAGAGCATACTCGATAATCTCATCCGTGAATTCCGAAAAATCAACAGGACAGAGAATTTTCTTAAACATAAAAACACCCCCTTTAATAGTCTCTCTTTTTTATATAATGCTCTATTTCAATTTAGTCAATCATTTTCCTTTCCATAAGAAAAAATAGTCGTCGTGAAACTTCTCATTATCCTTGACTTTATATGAAAATTTTCATATCTTAATGAACTCTTGAGGGCCGTTAACTCAGGTTGGTAGAGTATCTGCCTTTTAAGCAGAGAGTCGCAAG
>CAZXVZ010000011.1:0-30793 GCA_964644085.1 uncultured Syntrophus sp.
TCAACGGCTGATCTGACTCTTCCTTTAAGTCTCTCTATGGCTATATCGGCTCTCAAATGACGATCTTCAAGCTGACCGTACACGAGAGCAAAGGCAATTCCCACTACGATAAGCGTTTCGACAAGATCGAACGTTCCCGGAAGGGCGATATGAAACGCGCGGCATACTACCGATACAGTAATCAGGAGCGCTATTATACCAATAAAAATTGCCGCCAGGGCGGCACCCCAGTTACTCATTTTTGTAATAAATCTTTCAAACGATCTCATAGAAGACCCCCTGACTTCTTTCATAATCCAAGAGAGTTATCGACACTATGTACATGACCAGTGTTTCTTCCCCACAGGAAAACGGCAGTCAGGAACCGTGCAGTGATCGCAATCGACTGCGTGAGCACGGGGAATTTTGGCGCCTTTCGACTGCTCTATATATTCGATAGCCCGCTTTACTTTATCTCCGTCGCCTTCTATGGCAAGAACAATTCCTCCTTCAGCTCCACCCAGCCCTCCCGCGGCATTTGGGACAGCTTTGGCTCCGCTGAGTATCTTTATTGCCTCCAACTCCGTGACAGTTATGCCTCCTTTTACAGGCATAAGGCCGCAGGGCATCCCCATGCCATATTCAAAATCAGTCCTGCGGGCCGCTTTGGCTGCCTGCATTATCGTGACGGGAATGAGCTTTTCGAGACCCACAGGAAGGATTATCTTAAAGCCTTTTTTTCTTTGGCGGGCCATTACATATCCGATTGTTCCTCCGCCGGAATGACCAAAAAGCACCCCTGCGTTCCCTTTGATATCTAAAGCGTTACAACCTTTGATATATACGTCTTCCGGCGTCATTTCATCCATTATCTGGCCGAGAGGGATTCCCGACCGCAACTGGCCGTTTCTGATCACCCATTTGAACGGAAAATCCTTAACCAGTTGCTTCATGTCCTTCACATGATCTAAATGAGCCCCTAATTTGTAATGTTTTCCCTTTTTTCCTGCCGCGCGGCAGAGTCCTTGGGAAAGCACCGCCCCTAGCACCCAGTGTTCCGTCTTCGGTTCGCTTCCGGTAATTTCTTTTACAAGAAAATACGTGGTGCTGCTGGGGTGAATAACGACCGTTCCTTTGGACAATGCCTGTTTAACGACATCCATTCTGGCTATTGCCTTGGAAATAAGCATCTTCGATTCTGCCGGAGTAAGTACTACCTGAGCCCACATGTTTCTTCCTCCTCCCTTTTTCATAATGGTTTATATCCGAGAGTTCCTTTGTATTTTTCTTCAACTTCGTTTTTTGGCAAATATTTCTCTTCCATAGCTTTCATCTGTGGAAATCCCGCAAAATCGTGGAATTCTTCCAGAGGATGACCTTTCACGCTTTCGATATAATCTATTTGAGCTTCCATCCCACGATCCTTCAGATCGTGTGCATAGTCCCACATCGCCTTTGTAGCAGCCCATTGGGCATTTCCGAAACCAATAATTGCTACTCCTATGTCAATCAGCCGTGGTATTGGGATGATCGGCGAAATGCCGATCATGTTATAGACTATCGGCCCGTTCACTCGCCTGACAACTTCCGCTATTTCTTCCTCAGAGAGAAGACCTTCCACAAATGCCACATCAGCGCCTGCCTGGAGATACGCATTGGCACGGTCAATCGCTTCTTCAAGACTTCCGCCTAACGCCCCTCTGGCGTCCGTACGAGCGACAATTACAAAATCCGGATCAAGTTCATTTCTGATTTCCACCGCTGCTTTGTATTTACCTAGCGCCTCTCCAACTGGAATAACCTGTTTACCGGCCATATGACCGCACCTTTTAGGAGCTAGCTGGTCCTCGAGGAGCATCGCAGATGCACCGGTCTCAATTATTTCTCTCGTCGTGCGCAGCACGTTCAATGCGTTTCCGAAACCTGTATCCGCGTCAGCTATGACTGGCGCATTGACGCTATTGACAACGTGTCTTGTAACCATTGCAAGTTCAGGCAGAGATATAAACCCCATATCGGGAAGCCCCAAGAGGCTCATGGAGATACCATATCCTGATACTGCGATTAAATCGGCACCGGCTTTATCAAAAATCTTCGCGGAAACACAATCATAACAAAGCGGGTTCCACAGTCCTTTTTCGTTCTTGATTCGTTTCTTGAACGCTGTTGTTTTTTTTTCTTTCATTCGCCATATCTCCCTTCTCTACCGAGACCTTCTTCCTTCACCGTCCGTTAACCGCCCAGTAAGCGGCTCATATCCACTTTTGCCGGTCTTCAGTACTTCATAAGTAGTCTCCTGAACTCACTTGCGCGGCCAGCTGTTTATAAAGGCCGCCGGCATCAATAATCTCGATCATAAATTTTGGATATGCAACAAACGTGAATGTCTTTCCATCCGTGATATTCCGTACCACACCCCGTGCAAGATCTATCTGGAGTTCATCACCTGTCTTCACGCTGTTCATAATGTTCCTCACTTCCACAACGACGAGCCCGTGATGGATGGCATTACGCATAAAATTACTGTTTGAAGATTCACAGACTACCGCGGCAATACCCGCTCCTCTTATAGACATACATGCATGGTCATGATCATGGCCATAGCCAAATCCTCTGTCTCCTACAATGATATCGCCCTTTCGCACTTTTGCCGGGAAATCCGGGTCTACTTTAGTCATGCAGTGGGTCCCCAACTCGGCTAGCCGCTGTTCATACGTTATATCGGGGTCTTCCCGAAACGAATGCAGATGCTCAACAGGGCAGATTTCCCAGTCAGTATCCATCAGTCCTTCGAAGCGCCAGGCCTTCCCTTGTAAAACTCCGCTCATAGCATTTCCTCCATTTGCCTGCTGGATCTATGTTTGGTTTCAACCTCATCTCGCACCTGTTCGTATATGCCGCCGGCATCCAATATTCTCAATATAAACTCAGGATAGGTTACGAACTGCCGTACCAACCCGGTCGACAGGTTTGTGACAATGCCGTCATCGAGGTCTATCTCCAGGGTATCGCCGGTTTTTACCTTTGAGAATATTCCTGGTATCTCAATGAGGGGAAGACCATGGTTGATGCAATTCCTTTTGAAATTTACTCCCGCTGTTTCACACAAGATAGCCCCGATACCCACAGCTTTCAAAGCCAGAGCCGCATGGTCATGACCGTGACCCCAGCCAACTCCTCTATTCCCGACAAGAATATCGCCGATTCGAATTTTGCTGGGAAATTCGGGGTCTACCTTCACCAGACAGTGCTGTGCAAGACGCCTTTGCTGTTCCTCCAAGCTTGCACCATTTGCTGTCGCATCACGGACGAAAAACATATCTTCTATTGGCGATATCTCCCAATCGACATCAAGAACACCATCAATACAGTAAGCTCCAGACTTCATTTGCCGCGCCATGGCTTCCCCGAATCACACAACGTTTCTTGGATCAGTGACGTAGCCCGCCACTGACGAAGCCGCGATAGTGGCAGGAGAGCAAAGATATATTTCTGAATTATAGCTTCCCATGCGTCCCGGATAGTTACACGTGCCCGAAGAAAGGCAGATATCGCCGTCTCCCAAGGGGGTATTGGCTCCTGCGACACACATACCGCATGCTGGGGGAGGGAGGAAAACTCCAGCTTCAGCAAAAATGTCGAGAATACCTTCCCTCAGGCATTGCTTATATATCAGTGTTGATCCCGGTGTGATATTCAGGATTACACCAGGATGCACCTTCTTTCCACTGAGGATTTTTGCGGCCGCTCTCATGTCTTCTAACCGTCCGTTCGCACAGGTACCTATGAAGCCATAATTGAATTTTTTACCTTCATATGCAGATACGGGATACACACGAGTTCTTTCCGGCGGGGGCACAAATTGTGGTTCAATTCCACTTACATCAAACACCCTTTCCTGCGCATACTCAGCATCTTGATCACTATAAAGCGGCACAAACGGATCCTTCGTCCTTTCCGCCACATAGTCCAATGTAGTCTTATCCGGTTCAATGATTGCCGTCCAGGCTGAAGAAAAAAGGGCGTTTGCACAGAGAGTAAAACGTTCATCCATGTTGAGTCCGGCAACATACGAACCATCCCATTTGATAACCTGTCCCGGAGTTCCGGTAGGTCCTATCTCGCCGAGTATATATTCGTAAACGTCACGGACAGTGACACCGTTTTGCGTCTGCCCCTTCAGAGTAAAGCGGGCCACCTCGGGCACCTGAATCCAGCTGTGGCCTTTGATAAGATAAGCCCCGGATTCATATGAAAGTGTAACTGCAAATCCCCCAAGAGCACCTAATGAAGTCGTGTGGCCATTTGCTACTGAAAAATAAACCTCACCCGGAAGCGCCCAACATTCTTCTCCAGCTACAATATGTTCAACGCCTTGATGACCGAGATCGAAATAATTCTCACGGGGAATTCCCATTTCTTCAGCCCATTTCCGAAATTTCTTCCGAAGGGTTCCGAGCACGGGATTACCTCCCGCCCCTATATGGCCAACAACAATCTTGATCATTTTAGGGTCAAAGACCTTTTTTGCGCCTGTTTCCATCATCTGCTGTGGTCCTCGTGCCATTGTATCCCCGCCCAGTGTGACGGGTCTCGATGAGCGCACCGTAACATATTCTCCTGTAGAAACTTCACTTTTCCCTGCAGCGTGAGCTATAATTTTTTGAACAATGTTTTTACCTGGCAAAACCTCCCTCCTTACTGATCAGAAATTTCAATAGACCTGGAAAAGCTCCAAAATAAAATCTTGTTGTGTCTTGTTCACGTAATTTTCATTGTATACAGTAATGTACACAAATAAATTACACACTGTCAAGCAAATAATTTGGAGTAATCCTGCTTATTAACCAAAAACCGGTCTCAAACTTTTAATAAAATTAGCCGATATACAGTAAATCCTTTTTTTTCTGGAGAAGATGGAGGATATTATTTTTGGAATGTCTGATGTGTTCCTGCGTGGCAGCTACGGCATCGTCTATTTTGCCCGCTTTTAAGTAGTTTATGATTGCCACATGTTCATTACGAGACTGCATGCCTCGATCTTCAAGAAAGAGGTTCATCCATTGAAATCTGTATATCTTTTCAGAGATCATGTCAATTATCTGCTTCAGCGTCTCTTTTCCGCTGATACGCGCAATTTCTTGATGAAATTCATGCGCCTCCTTAAACGATTGGCCATGACGCTCCTCTAAATCCTCATTCTGATGAAGATTCTTTTTCTTAACTGTTTCCTCAAGGTGTATCCAGTCCTCTCTTCGGGCGTTCTTTGCGGCAGCTCTCAGGGCCAATATTTCAAGGACTTCCCGTATCTCAAAAAGTTCTTCAATTTCCGTTATGGTAAGATCTGATACAGAATATCCCTTGTTGGGAAGACTCTTGACTAAGCCTTCGTGTTCCAACCTGTTAAGGGCTTCACGAATCGGAGTCCGGCTTACTCCAAGCTTTTCAGAAATTTCAGTCTCAAAGAACTTTTCACCCGGTTTCAACTCAAAATTAAGTATCCGGGATTTCATTATGGAATATACTTTTTCCTTTAGTTTCGCTTTTTTCTGTTGCGCCACGACCACCTCACTTCGCCGTATGAATAGATACAGGCTAATAAACTACCTTTCAGCGATGACCCGTTTTAATACTTCCTCCAAATCCTCCATTCTGTATGGTTTCGCTATGATATCCTTGAAACCATACCGCTTGAACTCGCTCATGATGGGATCACTTGAATAACCGCTTGAAACAATGGCTTTAACGTGAGGATCCATTCTGAGAAGTTCCTTTATGGTTTCCTTGCCTCCCATACCGCCCGGTATTGTGAGATCAAGAATTACCGCGTTGTAAGCGTTGTCACGATAAAGAGAGATTACTTCTTCGCCATTTTTAGCGAAATCAACAACATATCCGTAAGAAGTAAGCACGTCACCCAACACTTCTCTCACGGAATCCTCATCATCCATGACAAGCACTCTCCGTCCCGAGGCTGTGTACTCACCGCTCCCTGCACTTTTCCGGATATCCCGACAGCTGTCCAAAACCGGAACATAAATAGAGAACATCGTGCCGACACCTAATACCGATTCCACGTTGATATATCCCCTGTGGTTCCTGACAATGGAATAACAGACAGTAAGGCCCAGACCGCTTCCCTTTTCCTTGGTAGAAAAATGTGGGTCAAATATTTTACCCAGATATTCGTTGGGTATACCGCTTCCCTGATCAATAATGGATATTTTTACGTACTTACCATCGGGAATGTTGCCCGCAGAAGAGTCAAGGATCGAGTTTTCCGCCTTAATAAGAATTGTTCCCCCGTTCGGCATGGCCTGGTGACTATTGATAAGAATATGGCCTATAGCCTGGGTCATCTGTCCCTCGTCGATTTCAACAGGCAAAAGACCGGGCGCAAGATCAAATTTGCATACAACAGGCGTCCCGGTAAGGGCAAATCGACAAACATCCTTCAAAAAATCATGAACAGCGACAACCTTTCTTATTGGCGCGCCACCCTTCGAAAAAGTAAGAAACCGCTGCGACAAGTCTTTGGCGCGCGTGATTGCCTGCTCGGCGTTTGTGAGTTTTACCTGCACCTTCTGTTCGTCTTTTCCCATATACATTTTTGCCAGAGAGATATTGCCGAGGATCATTGTAAGAATGTTGTTGAAATCGTGAGCGATGCCTCCGGCAAGGACTCCAAGAGATTCAAGCTTGCTTATTCTGGATTGTTCCTTTTCCGCATTTTTCCGGTCGGTAATATCGGCAACAACTACAATGAAGGAGGAACCGTCGATGGGCGCGGACTGTATGAGAACATCAATAACGGAACCGTCTTTTCTGATGTGTTTAGTTTCGCATAGTTTTCCGGTATTATAGATCATACCTGCTTTCTCATACTCGGCATCGTTTTCAAAGAGAAAACGGGAACTCTTTCCCGCAAATTCATCAAGGGAATAACCTGTCATCTTGCACATTGCGTCATTGACCCACTCGAAATTTCTGTCTTTGAGCCGACAGATACTGATAGGTGAAACCGATAGAATCGCTTTTAAAGACCTTTCTGATTCTTCCAGCAGGCTTTCGGCTCTTTTTCTTTCCGTAATATCGTGGACAATAGAGTACAAACGTACCTGCCCTTCTATCCATACAGGTCCCGTATAAACCTCAACATCCCTGATTTCACCGTTTGCAAGGCGATGCTGTAAATGAAAATAATTATTATCCTCCAGTTTTGCCCGCCGCATGATCTCGAAGAAATCATCTCTTGGAAGGGTGTTGATATCGTACATATTGAGCTTTATCAGATTTTCATAAGCGTACCGGTAGTAGGAGCAAGCGGCCTGATTCGCATCAATAATACCCCCTGTTTCAGGATCAATGAGGAGCATCACCGCGTGATTATTTTGAAATAGGGCACTATAAAATTCTCCGCCACCGCGCGGATTTTTTTGCGAATTATCGTTTTCTTTGAGATCTGTTCCCCGGCTATTATGTTCTGGTGTTTTTTGTTCCTCGCTCATAAGACTACCTCAACACAGTTATCATATCTCAGGATAATGATGTGCCCTGCTAAACCAGGATTAATAGAGCTTTCAGGATTTGAACTTCCCGGCAATTTTCTTGTTCCTGGATAGTATCGCATATTCAAAACCATCAAGGAGCGCTAAAAATGATGCCATGTTAATGTTCTTTGAAACACCAACAACACTCCAGACAGTATCATCATCCGCGAAGATAATATTGACTTCCACCCTGGCGGTTGTCCCTGATCGTGAATCGTGTATTCTCGATGAAAAATCAATAAGTTTCACATTCTCAATAACGGGAAATATTGAAGAGAGGCATTTCTTGAGCACGTTAGCAAGAGCGTCTACGGGACCCACACCGCTCGACGCCTCGTGCATCTGATTTTTTTCTGCTTCAATAATAACTGTGGCTTCCGGTCTCAGTCCGTCATCTATAAGCCGGTATGTTCCAACCACTTTGAATGGGCTCCTGTATTCTGTTTTTAAACGCAGCGCATTCAGTTTCTCTGTCGCGTTGATAATATCCTGAGGCTTCTTCACTTTTTATGTTCCTCTTCGATAAGCAGCTTATAATCAATGCTGTCAACAAGCGCTCTCCAGCTCGCCTCGATGATGTTTTCCGAAACACCTACCGTGCCCCATGTATGTTTGCCATCGCTGCTCTCGATGAGCACCCGTGTGGGAGCTCCGGTGCCGTCTTTTGTCGAAAGTACCCTTACTTTGTAATCCACAAGGTCCATTTTTTTTAATTCGGGATAAAATTTGTATAACGCCTTTCTCAACGCGTTGTCAAGGGCATTGACAGGTCCCTTACCGAGCGCTGCCGTGTGTTCTACTCTGTCGCCCACTTTTACGTGAATCGTCGCTTCCGTGACAGGGTGCGCCCGCTCTTTTTTTTCGACGATAATCCTGAAACCAATAAGATCGAAATAGGATCTGTGCAAGCCAAGAGCCTTTTTAATGAGAAGCTCCAGAGACCCCTCGGCGGCTTCGAACTGATACCCCCGCATTTCGAGGTTTTTGACCTTGTGCACAACATCTTTGACAATTTTTTTGTCCTTCTCAATATCAATGTTAAATTCTTTCGCCTTATACAGAATATTACTTTCACCGGACAGATCTGAGATGAGGACCCGTTGCGTATTGCCGATATATTCAGGTTTCATGTGTTCGTATGTCTCAGGGTTTCTCCGTATAGCGCTTACGTGGATACCACCTTTATGCGCGAAGGCGCTCTCACCGACATAAGGCCTGTGTTTATCAGGTATAAAATTGGCCAGTTCGTCCACAAAAAGACTGAGTTCGCGGAGCTTTTTAAGCTGTTCCCTGTCAATTCCGCTATGCCCCATTTTAAGTATCACGTTAGGGATTATTGAACAGAGATTCGCGTTTCCACAACGTTCTCCGTAACCATTGACCGTTCCCTGAACATGGGTGCATCCCGCGCGCACAGCCATGAGTGTATTGGCGACACCGAGTTCGGTATCATTGTGTGTATGAATACCGAGAGGCCCCTCAAGACGAGCACGTACCACAGTAACAACATCGTGAATCTCATAGGGCATGCTTCCTCCGTTCGTATCGCAGAGGACAATACCATCCGCTCCGGCATTAAGGGCCGTTTCAATCACACGCAGGGCATAGTCACTGTTTTTTTTGTATCCGTCAAAGAAGTGCTCAGCGTCAAAAAAAACTTTTTTTCCCGCGTTCTTGAGATAGACAATTGTTTTTTCGATCATCCTGAGATTCGTTTCCAGCGTGACCCGCAGGGCATCCTTTACGTGAAGGTCCCAGCTTTTTCCAACAATGGTAATATACTTCGTCTGGGCATCCATGAGAGCCTTAATAATCTCATCGTCTTCAGGATTTGTGTTTGCTTTCATGGTGCTGCTGAAAGCGACAATCTTCGCGTTTTTAAGGCGCAGTTTTCTTACTTCCTTAAAATACTGGAGGTCTTTCGGGTTTGAACCGGGCCAGCCCCCCTCAATGAAATGCATGCCGAACTCATCGAGTTTCTCCGTAATCCGGAGTTTATCGGTAAGCGTGAAGGAGATGTCTTCCGATTGAGCGCCGTCTCTGAGCGTGGTGTCGTAAAACTCGACCCTCACTTCTCCTCCGTTATGTCTTCAGCATCGAGGCCAAAATGCTTGTGGAGGGCCCGTACCGCCAGTTCGCCGTATTTGCTCTCGATGACACAGGAGATCTTGATTTCAGAGGTGCTGATCAATTCGATATTGATCCCTTCTCTGGCAAGGATGGTAAACATCGTCGACGCGATACCCGCATGAGATCTCATGCCGAGTCCAACAATGGAAACCTTCGCGATGTCTTCGTCCATAGCCACAACGACTCCCCCGATTTCGTCGGCTATTTCCCTGGTAATTTTTAACGCCTTCTTGCCGTCAGCTTTTAAGACCGTGAAAGTGATATCGTTATAATTTTCATGACTTACATTCTGGACAATCATATCGACAACAATATGCGCGTCAGCAAGGGCGCTAAAAATCTTTGAGGCAATACCAGGTTTATCAGGCACTTTGTTGACCGTTATTTTCACTTCATTCTTATTATAGGTAACACCTGAAATAACAACCTTCTCCATCATTTCTCTATCCTCCTTACATACGAGTGTCCCTTTCCCTTCAACCAGTGATGATTTTACGAGAACCGGCACATTATATTTCTGGGCAAGCTCCACAGACCGTATCTGCAAAACCTTCGCGCCGAGGCTTGCCATTTCGAGCATTTCATCATAGGAAATTTTATCGAGCCTGCGGGCTCGTTCGCAGATATTCGGGTCTGTCGTGTACACACCATCCACATCTGTGTAAATTTCGCAGGACTCAGCTTTCAATGCCGCGGCAATTGCAACAGCGGTTGTGTCCGAGCCGCCCCGTCCCAGTGTTGTGACGTCGCCTTCTTCGGTAATACCTTGAAAACCTGGCACCACAACAATTTTTCCCGCTTTTAATTCGGTGAGTATGTTATCTCCTTCAATTCGGACTATACGTGCCGAGCCGTACGCTGAATCACTGATTATAGGTATCTGATCCGCCTGCAAAGAGATGGCAGGCTGTCCCATCTCTTTGATAGTAATGGCGAGTAATGACGAGGTCACCTGCTCCCCCGTTGAGATAAGCACATCGAGTTCTCTTTCGTCAGGGAATTTCGCTATTTCATGCGCAATATTGAGGAGTCTGTCTGTTTCCCCGGCCATTGCAGAAACAACAACAATAACATCATTCCCTTTTTGTTTGTATTCTATTGCCCTTTTGGCCACGTTCCGTATACGTTCAATATCCCTTACTGATGTCCCACCATATTTTTGCACAATAAGCATTCTATTTTCCTCCACATTGAGTCTATCGAGTCATTGAGTCGTCAAGTCATCGAGTCAATCACAATCATCAGGCCGCTTGACTCCGCGACCCTATGACTCAATGACCTTACGACCGTTCACTTCATGGTTTGATAATAACAATTTTTCGTTCCCTTTCTCCAGTATTTTCTATATGTATTTCAATGTCGTTATTCCAACGGTGTCCCCTCTCCGCCCATTCAACAACAACGATACCTTTCTGAAAATATTCTTCAATGTTCAGATCATCGACTTCAGCATCCTCAATCCGGTACAGATCGACATGACAGAGCGCAAGATTCCCCTCATAGAGGTTCATAATGGTGAAAGACGGGCTCACGACATATTCCCAGTCTGCCACTCCGATACCGCGGGCAATGCCTTTAACCAGCTGGGTTTTGCCGGAGCCAAGTTCTCCATACAGAGTGTAGAGATCGCCTCGTTGTGCCTGCTTCCCGATATATTCACCAATATCCCGTGTCTCAGAGGGATTTTTCGATATAAATTCTTTCTTCTCCACGTTCTACTTCCTTCAATGCCTTGCCGAGACCGTCCAAGAGATCACCCGCCAGAAGGTCTACATTACTTCCTGTATCATCATACCATGTATCGGCAATATATCCGTGAAGATAGGAACCCATTACGGCTGATTGTTGAAGTGTATATCCCTGGGCTGCGAGACCCCCGATAAAACCTGTCAGAATATCGCCGCTTCCGCCTTTTGCCAACGCCGGGTTGCCCGTAGGATTGATGAATATCTCTCCATCTGCTGTAAAGAGAATACTCCGCGCGCCTTTCAGAAGCAGGTTTGCGCCATATTTTTCAATAAACTTCACACCCACGCCAATTCTGTCGGCGTTAATCTCCTGCGGTGTCATCCCCGTAATACGGGCAAGTTCTCCGGGATGGGGGGTCAATATAGCCTCTTCCCCCGTTTTTTTAAGAAGATCAAGGTATCCCTGAAAGGCATTAACGCCATCGGCATCTATGACAAATGGCTTTTTCACCCCAGTGTATAATTTTCTCACCATCTCCATGGTATCGCCTGATTGCGAAAGGCCCGGGCCGATAATAATAACATCTTTGTCCTCAACAAAACCGATAAGTTCCTTCAATGACGATCTGGTAAAGTATCCCTTTCCCTCGTCCGGCACAGGATATGTCATCACCTCCGTGAGTTTCACCTCCATGATTGCGTTGAGGCTCTCCGGTATGGCAAGCGTCACCAGTCCGGCACCGATCTTTAAAGCAGCAAGGGATGCCATATGGGCGGCTCCGGTTTTGCCGACGGATCCAGCGATGACAGCGGCATGACCGTATGTACCTTTATGGGATGCGGGCTGCCTCGGTTTTAGAAATCCCCGGATCATCTCACCGTCCACAATATGGCCGTCTATACCGATTTCGTTTTCAGCATGAGAAGGAAGCGAGATGTCGATGACTGTCAGTTTTCCCGTATGGTCAGCTCCAGGGTATACGATTTGACCGGGTTTCGGATATCCGTACGTAAAGGTGTGCACGGCTTTCACGGCCACACCGAGCGGAGTTCCTTTTCTTCCATCGATGCCGGAGGGCATGTCAACAGCGATGACCGGTTTCCCTGAACGGTTGATCGCCTCAATGGCAAGTCTTTCTTGTCCTTTAACCTCTTTTGAGAGTCCTGTACCGAAAATAGCATCGACAATAATATCGGCATCTTTTAATCCTTCTCTCACAATCTTGGGATTGCTCTCACATTCGACAATTTCCCCGCCGAGTGACGTATACAATCTCATATTGAGGGCGGCGTCACCTTTCAAATCATCGGCTCCGCACAGGAGATAAACCTTCGTCTTGTAACCATTGGCCAGAGCATAACGGGCAATAACAAAGCCGTCTCCTCCGTTATTGCCCCGCCCGCACACAATGGCAATCTGCCTTAGGCCATCGAGATATCTTTCTTTCATGAGGCGGTAGGTGTTGCGCCCGGCGTTCTCCATGAGCACTGCCGAAGGAATGCCCCATGTTTTAATGGCATAGGCATCATAGACAGCCATTCGTTCCGGCGAAAGCATCTTCATAGGTTAGTCCCCTCCTTAATCAGCACACAATATTACCCATATTCGCCTATCATTATACCCTAATACGGGCGTATTATCGCTAATTTTCTGTCCCTCTGTTGTCATTGGTGTATTCAAGTTGCTTGGAGAAATCTTGCGAGTCAAGGCACAGGCTGCTGTCGAACCGCCTTATCTGATAAACTGCTCGATACATTTAATGAGAATTCGTCTTCAATCTTTCCGGAGAGCTATAGATAAAACCTCCATCCTTGCGTATGTACCCCAGCAACGTCACATTGTGCTGCTGCGCCAGTTTCACGGCGGCGCTTGTCGGTGTTGATTTGGAAACGAGGATGGGAACGCCCATGCGAATAATTTTTGCCATGATTTCAGAAGATATCCTCCCCGACACAAACACAACAGCCTGACTGAACAAATCCAGTTTGTTCTCCTTCAACATCAGACCGGTTATCTTGTCAAAACAGTTATGCCTGCCGATGTCTTCAATCATTACTTCGTAATCGGCCGTGTGGAGCAGTACGCTATGCACACCTCCGACCTCCATGTAGATGTTTGATCGTTTCACAAAACCATTCATCAAGTCGAGGATGGTATTTATCGGATAGATCACCCCGCTCTCAACGTTTTTGTATTGGCTTTTCTTGAGTGGATTAATGTACGTATAGCATTTACCACAACCGGTGGTGAGACTCCTTAAACTCTCCTGCCGGTCAATAATTACACCTTCTTTCAGAGTGATGATAACGGCCAGCATCTTGTCATTAAAGTAAATATTTTCAATATCTCCGAAGGAATTAATGACTCCTTCGTTATAGAGAAATCCCAGTGCCAACTCTTCCTGATACTGGTTCAAACAAAGTACCGAGACAAGCTCCGCCCCGTTGACCATTACTTTCAGCGATATTTCAGCGATCACTTTTTTGGTGACGTCCTGAACCCGGCACCCGTTTTTGTCCCTTGTGATTTCGCCTACCCGTAATTCTTCATAAATTGTATCTTCCAAATCGTTTCACCTTTCTTATGCGCTTCGTCTCCGAAGGTTCCTCATTGATGCTAGATTTCATCATAAGAGGGCTTTTTGTGCAAGTCAATTCATTATCCCTTTATTTAAGAATGAAGACCGCTCTTTATTTCCGCTTGCAATCCCCATAATATTAGGAGAAAATATAGGGGAATCATTTTTGCGTCGTTGTCATCGAAATGTTTTGGACGATTTACATGAGAAATAAAAAAGGGGGAAGTGATGGAAAAAGAATCCTCTACTGAAGCGGGCGGGTACAAGTACGAAGGGGACTTTGTGGACGGCAAGAGGACAGGCAAAGGGACCTTCACCTGGCCTGACGGGAACAAATACGAGGGCGGATTTGTGGACGGCAAGTTTCACGGCAAAGGGACTTTCACTGACACGGAAGGAAACAAGTATGAAGGGGACTTTGTGGACGGCAAGTTTCACGGCAAGGGGACCACAACCTGGGCAAACGGAAGCAAGTACACAGGGACTTTTGTAGACGGCAAACGTACCGGCAAAGGGACTTTCATATGGGCAAGCGGGAACAAATATGAGGGGGACTTTGTGGACGGAGTGTTCCACGGTAAGGGAATTTTCACCGATACAGACGGGAACAAGTATGAAGGGGACTTTGTGGACGGCAAGTTTCACGGCAAGGGGACTCTTCACTCGAAATAACGAGAGTTAAGGGGGATTTTTATAATCTCCCGATTGTCTATCGCAGGGTAACACTTTGCGTCTTTCTTTGAAACTTTTTAAACACCCCCCTATGGTTCTGTCCTGCCATAGTATTTTTTTTGTGACAAATGGCAAACTCTTTTAAAAAAATGGTTGCAAGTATATAATTTATCACTATAATTTAGAATGGTGTCCGAAAGGATGTAATGTACTGTAAAATGTTTATTTTTATGTATGTTGTCCTTACACCATGAGGGCATTAACGGTACCGGACAGACATCAAAAGCAGTTAGGGAGGGGTTATGAAACATCTCGTGATTTGTGTCATCGGTGCTTTTTTTATCATTTCTTTTGCCGCCTCCGTTTACGCTGAAAATCCTGCCGGTGTTGTCAAAACAATCAAAGGCACCGCATCTGTCATCCGAGAGGAAAAATCGATACCCGCCTTGTTCGGTCAGAAAATATTCAAAGGCGACACTTTAAGAACAGGGGCTGACGGGTCCCTGGGAATCATCTTTGAGGACGATACCCTCATTTCCCTCGGCCCAAATAGCGAAATTGTCATCAATGAATATATCTTTGCCCCCGCCCAGGGCAACCTTTCTATTGTTACCCGCATGATAAAAGGAACGGCAACATATCTTTCGGGAATAATAGCAAGACTGTCTCCACAATCAGTAAAATTTGAGACACCCACGGCAACTTTGGGTATCCGTGGCACAAGATTTTACGTTCAGGTTGAAGAAAATTAGGACTCTCACAAATTCAAAGAGACTAAAATGGGAGAAGACCGCGGAATTTACCTGAGAATTGCGTTGTTCTGTTTAATATATCTTTTTTGTCTTGTTTCCTGCAGTACTACCGCACCTAATGCCTCCACGACCCCTAAAGATCGGATCATACTCATGCCTGATCTGAACGGTAAGGCTGGCGAGGTCATCGTATCCAACAGGGGAGGTTCTCAGGTCCTTTCAAAACCATTTCAGCAAACACAGGTTACAGACCTGAACACTGCCCCGTCAATGCCTACCGTCTTGGAAGAGGCCCGGATCAAGGAAATATTCGGCGCCGCCATAACAGCCCAGCCTGAACCGCCCGTCCGGTATATATTGTATTTTCATAACGCGACAAACAGACTTACCGATGATTCTCTGCGTATAATTCCACAAATCCTCGCCACCATTCAGAAGCAGAAAGCAACGTGGATCGGTGTCGTTGGCCATACCGACAGGGTTGGTTGGAGAACAAGAAACTATGAACTTTCTCTTTCCAGAGCCGAAACTATGAAGGATATCCTTGTGTCAAAGGGTGTAAATCCGGGTTTCATTCAACTAGGCGCCCACGGCGAGGACAATGCCCTGATCTGGACAGATGACGAGATTCCTGAGCCGAGAAACCGCAGGGTTGAGGTAACGATAAGATGAGTCTGAAACCTACGAATTGATAGTGGTTTGAAGGACAGCGAACAGTCGTCAGTGAATAGTACAAAAAAGTAATGTATGGCGTTCTTTGCTGGTAAACGGGATGAAGACCAAAGAATGCAGGGCAAAGAACGATTCGTGATCCTGCAAAGGAGCGGTTTGTGTTAAATTCATCTGCAGTTTGGAAAGCAACTTTGGGCCGGCCGGAAGAAGGTAAAACATCGCTTATTGTATGTGGCCTCTTAATTACATCGATAATGGCCATTTTCTATGTGTACAAACCCACTTTCTTTCATTTTCTCGACAACAGGATCTACGATACATTAGTAAGGTCAATTAGTACCGGCGCGCTCCGTGAAAACCCGGTCATTATTGATATCGATGAAAAAACTCTCTCAAAATTTGGTCAGTGGCCCTGGCCCCGGTACCGCGTGGCTCTTCTTCTTGATAAACTCAAGGCATCAGGCGCATCTGCAATGGCTCTCGATATTCTCTTCGCCGACATCGACCGGACGTCCCCCAGGGTATTGCAGGAAAACATGCTTCGGGACCTTAAAATAAAAATTAATTTCAGCGGTGTGCCTTTAGAACTGGCCGATAACGATAAGGCCCTTGCCAATGTCCTCATCAATGGCCCTTTTGTTCTTGGGTATAAATTCATTTTCTCCCCGAAAGAAGAGCAGGACGGAAAATGCTCGATCCATCCCATAAATACCGTTTTCATCCAGAAAGGGGGGGCAAAAGAAAAAAAGGAATTTCTTTTTCAACCTCAAAATGTGATATGCAATCTGGAACTTTTTTCTAAGGCTGCCTCCTTGTCCGGTTTTATGAATGCCTACCCGGATTTTGACGGTGTGGTTCGTCGCGCACCTCTCCTCATGCAGTATGAAGGGAAATTTTATCCCAGTCTCTCACTGGCAGCCGTGATGCAGGACTTTGGTATAAAACAGGTCACAGTAAAGACAACGTCACAGGGAATCGAGTCGCTTTTCCTAAACGATAGGGAAATTCCTCTCGATGCGAAGGGCAACATGCTTATCCGCTTTCGCGGCAAAGGAAAAACTTTCCACTATATCTCGGCAGGGGATGTTCTTTCAGGCTCTGTCCCCGATGAAAAAATTAAAGGAAAAATTATCTTTATCGGAACATCTGCCGCCGGCCTTGAGGAACTAAGCCCCATACCCCTTGACCCTGCTTTCCCCGGTGTGGAAATACATACCAACATTGTCGATAACATAATAAACCAGACGTTCCTTTCGAGGCCTTATTGGGCTTCCGGCCTCGAACTCTTTTCGCTCATAATTGCAGGCATCATTTTTACACTTGTTTTGAGCTGGACAGGGGCTCTCTGGAGCCTGCTCCTCATGGTGCTGGGGGCTTTCGGTCTCTGGCAGACAGCTCACTGGTTTCTGCACAAGGATGGTATTTTTCTTTCACCTCTCTTTCCTCTGATTACCATGGGATGCGATTTTAGCATTCTCGTCCTTCTGAAGTACTGGCGCGAGGAAAAGAAAGCGAGAGCCCGCGCCAAAGAACTGCTTGTTATCCAGGACTTTACTATCCGATGCCTGACCTCGCTGACAGAAACGAGGGACAGCGAAACGGGCGGACATATTTTACGGACCCAACGTTATATCAAAATCTTCTGCGGGTATCTTTCCACAAAACCAAAATATCATGATTTCATGGATGTTGACACTGTCGAGCACCTTCACAAGGCCGCGCCTCTTCACGATATCGGTAAAGTAGGTGTGCCGGATTATGTCCTCCGTAAAACAGAAAAACTCTCCTTTGAGGAGTTTGAAGAAATAAAAAAACACCCGGCCTACGGCCTTGAAGTCATCGAAAGAGCCGAATCGGAATACGCAGGCCGTGCGAACACTTCATTTCTCCGGGTCGCAAAAGAGATGGTATACACCCATCATGAAAACTGGAATGGTACAGGATACCCGAGAGGCCTTAAAGGTGAAGGAATCCCGCTTTCCGGAAGAATCATGGCAATTATTGACTCCTATGACGCATTGATTTCAAACCGCGTTTACAACAAATCAATCCTCAGCCATGGTGACGCCGTTATGATTATTGCCAGATCAAGGGGGTTGAAATTTGATCCCGATCTCGTCGACGCTTTTCTGGAGATACACCAAAAATTCAAGACAGTAAATGAAGAACTCGGGCTAAAGTAATGGCTGAACTGATCGTTAGAAATGAACGAACCAACAAACATTATACGATTAACCCGGATTTGTCATTAGCGGAATGTCGGCTTTCCTCAAACAAACCCTAGAGGCAAGGAAGCTTGGTCTCTTGCCTCAAGCAAAAGTTCCGAAGCCGAGTGGGAGCATAACCTGGTCCGCACAGCGGCCAAGAAGGGGAGGCTCCACGGGCTTTGCTTGTGGAGGGGGCGACGTGAGCCCCAGCAGTAGAAGGCGCAGGAGTTTAGGGGAGCGTGTTTGTGAAGGAAGTCTCGACATGGGGCAGATCTAATGACAAATCCGGGATTAACCTGAATTTGTCGTTCAAGCATGGTCTGGAAATCGCTATGGTCTTATCTCAACAACCGTTCCATTCGGCACCAATCTGTCGATTTCTTCTATTTCTTCGTCCGTAACGGCGATGCATCCCTTTGTCCAGTCAATCTCTGCGTGAGCGTTACCTACCCACCCAAGACCGTTTTTAATGCCGTGGATCATGATGTCTCCGCCCGGAGATACTCCACGTTCTTTTGCACGCGCTTTATCTCTTTCGTTCGGATAGGAAATACGGAGTGACAGATGATAGCTACTGTCCCTGTTTCTTCCGTCAATAGTATACATTCCTTCCGGGGTTTTATTATCGCCCTGTCTTTCTTTCGGACCAACCGGATTTCCTCCCAGGGCTATTTTGTAAATTTTTATCGCTTCTCCTTTTGAGAGCAAAATCAATCGCCGTTCTCTCTTCTCGATCAGAATTTTGTCTGCAGGTTCCGTTCGAAGCGAAAAGACTTTTTGTTCCAGCGTTTCTATCTTCTGTTGAAGCGTTTCATTCTTTTTCTTCAGCGCAGCTATTTCATTGTCTTTGCCCTTTACCTCTTGCCGGGAGCTTTCAATCTGCGTTTGCTGTGTGGCAATTATTTTATCTTTGTTCATGATATTATTGATCTGAAATATCATCATCTGGCTGTTTTGCCTGTATTCGCTATCGGGATAATTTTTTATGAGTTTTTGAAAACATTCGAGAGCTTTCTGGTAATCTTTTTTTTCATTTTTGGGATAAGCATAGATAATGCCCATTTCAAAAAGAACTCTGTCCGCCACTGACGGGTTATTCTCAATAATTTGCCGGTATCTGCTCAGAGAATCCTCGTATTTCCCCTGGTTGAAAAAATCATTGGCTTCCTGAAAAATTGATTTGGCCTGAAGCCCCTTACCAATGGAACCATATCCACATATGAGAATTGGAATTGTGATGACGAAGACAAAGAAAAGGAAGAGGCATTTGCCCGTTTTGCTCCGCATCCCCTCCATACGCGCCTTCATGCAATTTAACATTCTTTTAATGATCCGAAAAATCAGTCCTTCCCTCATCCCTGAATAATCAACATGTGTTATATTATAAGACGAAAAAATAAGAAAGCGGAAGGGTTTAATTCCCTGCCGCCTTCTTCTCATTTACTTTTTCATTGATCTTTGGAAAACCGTGTCAGCCTGTCTTGCTTTTTCATCGGCGATTCTTGCTTTTTCATCGGCAATTCTCTCTTTTTCCTCAGCCCTCTTTACGGCTTCTTCGGCCCGCGCCGCAGCTTCATTTGCTTTTATTGTTGCCGCGTCTGCTGCCGCCTTGGCAGCCTGAGCGTCCTGAGCCGCCTGATCGGCTTTCACATTGGTCATGTTCTGCTGTGACTGCACTTTCTCGAGGTCACCCTGTGTCGCGCAACCTCCTATGGCAATGGCAAGAGCAAGTATTATTGTGATCGCTAAAAGATTCTTCATAATGTAGTCACCTCCTTCCTGTTCAATTTAAACTCTTCGGCAAAGACTGCAAAAAAACCTGCGTTTCATAAATATTTAAAGTTGCCTTTTCTGATTTCCATTTTTGAACAAACGTATATATGCCTTTTTTGCTTTTTTTAACAGCAATTACTATGCCATATGGTACAGTAGTGCTAACACCTTAAATTCTAAGCATAATAAAAAAAAGAAAGTACAATGTTTGAGGCCGCTTTGAAGGTTTTTTTCTACGGTTATAAAAGCCGAATAAATAACAAATAGCTTAAGTATATGAATAGACTACATTTTTATGTGAAGGATATCTCCTACACTAAGATTATCTATAATATTTATAACTAATTGAAACATAATAAGAACAAAACTGGTCTTTATTATTACTTGAAAGGTTCAATCAGTATACCATCTATTTCCAAATCAAACTTCAATTGTTTTATGGCGTCTTTAGCGTCGGTCATATTGCTGAAAGGGCCGGTGATAACGCGGTTGGTCTTATTGTTCGACAATACCCGCGCAGGGATGTGCGGACCCTGGTGATTGATAATAGCGGCAAGTCTCAGGGCATCAGCTTTATCATGGGTGGCGGCAGCCAGAACATACCACGCTCCCGTTTTCATATCCGGTACTTCCGGCTTACCATATAATTTGTCAGGATGCCTAAGTTCTATGGGTTCCTCGTCAGCTTTAATGGTTCTCGTCTCCTGATGAAACTCCATTATGGGGACAGGTATACCGCGGGCATCAGCAATTATTTCCTTAATCCTATTCCAGTCAAAAGTGCGTCCCGCCCTTTTTTCAATGTTTTTCAATTTTGTATAGGCCTTCTCCAGTTCGATGCCCCCTGATTCCTCAAAGGGCTTGTGAACTTCCATATAGACCGTTCCATCACGCCGGCCTATCAAATATGGCTGATTCACAATAATAACAGGCGTTTTCACCGGGGTATCTTCAAAAAGCCTCTTGATATCTTCCGGATAGAGTCTTATACAACCATTTGTTGCCCTGAGGCCGATACTGGCCGGTTTATTCGTACCGTGAATCAGATAATTTCCCTTATTCAGATAGAGCGCGTATTCTCCCAAAGGATTCAAGGGGCCCGGCGGTACCTTTGCGGGCAGAATATCCCCTTTTTTTCTATGATCCGCGGCAATCGAGGCAGGCACATACCATGTCGGCTTTGCCATCTTACGCTCTATATACATTTGACCCAGAGGAGAAGGTCGCTCCACAGTACCAACACCTACAGGGTAGGTTGATACCATTGGCAATTTGTCTTCTTCTTTAAAATGGAAAAGCCTCATGGCGGCAAGATTAATGACAATGCCCTTTCGAACTGTATCGGGCAGGATAAAGCTCAAAGGCAGGAGTATGCGCTTCCCGGCTTCAGGAAGCCATGTATCTATCCCCGGATTCGCCTCATTTACTGCATTAATCCCCAGGCTGAAGTGCCTCGCGATATCTGGGAGCGTGTCTTCCTTTTCGACCCTCATGTATGCCAACCGACCTATAACATCATCTTCCTTCATGACGGGATAGTTATTTCGTTCCAAATAACTATCCGGATAAACTGGAGGAGGCGGCGGTAGCGGTTCTACAGGAGCTATTCGCATAACAGCACAGCCATGAAATAATAAAATTAACATTAACAGGATTGCAAGACGGAACTTGTCGGCTAAGGATGACAGGTCAGGAATCAGGCGCATGGACAAAATACACTACCTCATTTATAAAAATAGTTTAAAACCGTACAGTGGATATTCCGCTGGCGGGTAGGGTCATTGAGTCTTATATACCAGATATTTCCAATATTTTCAAAATAATGGATAATGGTCTGAAAGAAGTTTTTACTTTATGTGCATACATATCCAAGAAAAACTGGGACAATTAAGCCAAGACAAATTGGTATTATTATGGAAATTACCGCTGCCGATAGGTTAGATTGTTCCAATGGAACGATACACAAATCTTAATGGCAAGGCGCTTGTTTTCTTGTTTTTTCTCTGGTTTCTCTGGTTTACAAACTTTTCGCTTCGCGTCATATTTTCTCCAATCTTGCCGATTTTAGAAGATGAGTTCACGGTTAAACACGCGTGGGCAAGCAGTATCTTCATATTTCTGTCTGCCGGATACAGCCTGGCGATGATTGCCTCAGGCCTTTTTTCCAGCAGACTCGGCTACAAAAAAAGCATCATTTTTTCACTGACACTCTTGAGCCTGGTTGCTTTTCTCATTCCACTCGTTCACAAATTTAGCTTGCTTTTCTTTTTTGCTTTTGCGCTCGGTTTCTCCGTCGGATTGTACCTGCCTTCCGCAATCTCCCTGATTACTGAATACTATGCCGAAAAAAACTGGGGCAAGGCAATCGCTATTCAAGATACCGGAGCTTCAGGCGCAATCTTCGCAATCCCCTTTATTGTTCTCGGCCTTCTCCATTTTTTCCCATGGCGCGGAATATTTATTGTCTTTGCCTGCGTTTATGTGATCTGTCTGGTCATTTTTTGTTTCGCAAGTACTGAAGTAAAAATAGCCAGCCCGCCCAAAGCAATGCTCAGGGAAATCGTTAGAATGCGTTCCCTCTGGCTCATGGCAGCAATCTGGTTTTTTGGCGCCAGTGCAAACCTCGGCATTTATTCCATCACACCTCTTTATCTGACAAAGGAATTGCATTTGAGTGTAAGCTATGCCAGTACCATATTAGGCGTATCACGATTAGGTTCAGTCGGCGTGGCAATAGCATGTGGTTTTCTCATAGACAGGGTTAACCTGAAAAAATTCATGTTTTTTGTATTGATTATTACGGGCATTTTAACTGTCCTTCTGGGATTGGTTTCCGTCAACTACATAGGGATCGTTCTTTTTTTACAGGCATCCTTCGTGACAGGTTTCTTCCCCATAGGGCTCGTGGCAATCGCGAAGATATTCAGCAGAGAGATGAGAAGTATGGCTACAGGTTTTATCCTTGCCGTCAGCATGGCCCTTGGAGGTGGTGTCATACCTTATCTACTGGGCATCTCCGGGGATCTGTATACCTTCAGATCGGGCATTGCTATTCTTGGCATATTGGTAGCAGTAACCAGCGCACTACCTTTTAGCCTTAAAGAACTTGATGAGCAGACAATAGCCAAATATTGAATTGCTTTCTAACCCTGCTTCTATTGCTAAAAAAAACCAAGCCTTGCTGCCATATATTCGCCAATCTGCTCACAAAGATTTCTAATGTGAACACCTTTTAAAAAGAAACCGCCTCTTAGCTCTTCAGTCGCGCTTTTTACATCTTCGCGGTCATATCCGCTTACCATTAAACGGGGGACACTCCACAAGTCGGGATGATCACGGTCTATTCTCCTGAGTAATTCTATTCCGTCAATCCTGGGCATAGCATAATCAACAATCATGATTGATGGTTTAATGCCTGACTTTATCAATTCTAAAGCTTCTTCTCCATCACTTGCTTCGAAGAACTCAAACTCGCGATCTTTGAGAATTTGTTTAATCATCTTGATGAAAAGAGTCCGGAAT
This sequence comes from uncultured Syntrophus sp., assembly GCA_964644085.1. Lineage (GTDB taxonomy): Bacteria > Desulfobacterota > Syntrophorhabdia > Syntrophorhabdales > Syntrophorhabdaceae > PNOF01. The sequence goes on from CAZXVZ010000011.1 coordinate 23,525, forward strand.
ATTTCTTCATCATCGACGAAGAGAACTTTTATCTTTTCCATGTCACCCCTTTTTTGACATTAATCAATCTACTGCAACAAATAATAACATCTTGTGCAAAGATGACCCCGCCTGGTTAAAGAAACGTTAAGCAGGCTTCAACAGGCAGGGTCATCGATTAAAGAGAAATGGGAGCTATTTAGCTTTCTGTTTCAGGGCCTTGCCAGCAGAGAATTTTACAACTTTCTTTGCCGGAATCTTGATTTCTTTGCCGGTCTGTGGATTTCTTCCTATCCTGGCCTTGCGTTTTGCGACAGAGAAGGTGCCAAAGCCAACAAAAGCTGCCTTGTCGCCTTTTTTCAGGGCATCACCTATAGCAGCGAAAACGGCATCAACAGCGGCATCAGCTTTACTCTTCGGAATCCCTACCTTCTTTACTACAGTGTTCGCAAGATCGGTTTTGTTCATAAATCCTCCTTTATGGAATAAAATGATTTATTATAGAATACACTACTGGCCTGAGTTTGCAAGTATTTTAAGCAAAAAAAGTTGGTTATTGAGTGCCTTGTATCAATTCAGATAAGCCATAAAAAAACAGACGGGACGGATAAGAGCCACCTCTCTTTAAGATGTTGTCCTTTTTCGATACAAAAAATAGTAAAGGACAATAGTCGCGAGGACAATCCCTGCCATCATCAGGTACAGACCTCCATATCCCGTGAAGGGGACTAAGGATCCGAATACGTAGGGTCCTATACCGAACCCTACATCCAGGAAAATATAGTATGTGGCCGTTGCCAATCCTAATCTGTTGGCTGGAGCTCCCTTTATCGAGATTGCCTGGCCACAGGAGAGAAAGTTACCATAGCCCAGGCCTATTATTGCGCCGGCTATTAACAAAGTAATTCCGTGACTGGTTTGACCGAGCAGATACATGCCAATCGCAAAAAGGGAAAGGCAGGGATAGACAACAAAACTGGTACCCTTCGCGTCGAGCAGCCGTCCGGAAAATGGTCTTGAAATAATGACCATAACGGCATAAACAACAAAGAAGAAACTTGCCGCTTGTTCCAAATGAAGTTCTTTACTGTATAATGATATAAAAGTAAGTACCGCTGAATAGATAAAACCAACGACCAATACGATGATGGAAATCGGTATTGCCGTTGGTTCAAGAAAACTCGAAAGACGAAAACCCTTTGCAGTCCGTTCCGGGGGCTGTTTGGATGATTTACGGGCTGGCTGGCTGATGATAAAAGCTGTCCCGAAACTGACAGCGGCTATTACCGAAGAGATCAGAAATATCATGCTGAAATCAACGCTCTGACTCAACATGATCCCAACCAGAGGGCCTAACGCTGTTGCCAGTATCTGACTCATGCTGTAATAACCAATGCCTTCTCCCCGTCTCTTGTCAGGGATAATCTGGGCGACTATTGTTCCCGTGGCAGTGCTTGCCACTCCATAAGCCGCTCCATGGAGGAACCTGATTATTATCAACAGCGCTAAATTAACGGCAGTAAAATATGAAGCTGACGTGATAATAAAAAACAGTGTTCCCGCAATTAAGACTTTCTTACTGCCGATATCTTCCACAATGCGTCCGGTCACAAGCCTGCCGATCAGAATTCCAATGATAAAAATCCCTGAAACAAGACCCGCTATTCCCGTGGAAGCATGGAATCTGCCCACGGCATAAGCGGCGATAGTGGCCATGAGCAAGTAAAAAACCATGTATATTAAAAAATTGGTCAAAGCAATCAAAATAAAATCTTTCGTCCAGAGCCTTCCTCTATCCACGTCATCTTCCTTTCAATTAGCGTAACAATATTATTCTGGCATTAATACTATACCCTGACTCAATTAACATGGTTCACAATTACAAGACATCATTTTTCAGATAGGCATACAACAGCCACTGCAAATGTATGTTCGTGGGATATGCTTATGCAATCATATCGTTTCCCCTGAAACAAAATAAATGGCCGGTCCTCTTCATGACAGATTTCCATGTCCTTCCACGGAAGCCCCTTGCCCATCGCCTTGATGAAGGCTTCTTTCGCGGCAAAGTGGCCTGCCAGGATTTCCCCAATTCTTCGCTTTTTCTTCGCGTAAGCTATTTCCGCCGCTGTAAAAACTTTATCGAGAAAATGATCGCCATATCGTTCAACAGCCCTTGTAATTCTCGCGACGTCAACAATATCAATACCGATCATTTACGAAACCTTTATCAGTTCCAGCATATCCCGAACCGCTCGATCAAGACCTACGAAGACCGCACGAGCGATGATGCTGTGACCGATGCTCAGTTCGTCAATTTCCCGAATGGCGGCAACCTCCCTCGTGTTATGATAATGGAGGCCATGACCGGCGTTCACTCCCATGCCAAGGTCTTTGCCCATGATTGCTGACGCCACAATTTTTTTAAACTCTCTTTCCCGCAGCTTGTCGGATTTTGCGTCACTGTAAGCGCCGGTATGGATTTCTATCATATCGGCATTCATTTCACGGGCTTTGTTGATCTGTGTCTCAACAGGGTCAATGAAGAGGCTAACCTTGATACCTTTTGCGTGAAACCTTTCAATAACTTTTTTCAGTTTATCGGAAAACTTTACCACATCGAGCCCACCCTCTGTGGTAAGTTCCTTGCGCTTTTCCGGTACAAGTGTGATCATATCGGGTTTTATATTACAGGCAATCTCCACAATTTCGGGCGTTGTTGCCATCTCAAGGTTCAGCTTTGTCCTTACCGTGTCTCTCAGCATTTTTACGTCTCTGTCCTTAATGTGCCGTCTGTCCTCCCTTAAATGGACTATAATCCCGGAAGCCCCTGCCATTTCAACTATCCCCGCGGCATAGACCGGATCGGGATAGTGGATACCACGCGCTTCTCTCAGCGTCGCCACGTGATCAATGTTTACCATGAGCCGTGCCATAAAATTCCTCCACATAGTGTTATTTCGTTCGTTGTTTCTTATCAATCCCGATGGGGCTTTTTTGCTTCATGCTTCCTGAGAACAACTTTTATCGTATCGGGTTTTACTTTGTTTACCTGCAGACCTTCCGTATCGAGAGCAACAGTAACGGTTTCCTCGACATGTTTCAGTTCATCACTTATCGGGACAGTCTCAATGACTGCTTTTTTCTCCCAAAACCTTTTCGGACCCTCAACCGTCACGTAGTTGGGAGCCCATGATTTGACTTCGTAGTTTCCCAGCAATAGCCTGTCCAGTTTTACCTCGGTTTTTAATTTCTTTTGAATAATCCTGTCGACATCTATATTCACCGAACTTGGCTTTATATCGTCAATCTGGACACCTCGCGGTATCTCGATATTACTTTTCGATATATTGAAAATATTTTCTCCTTCCTTCGCGCCTGAAACATCGAAGAAAACTTTCACATCGCTCTCTTTTACATCTTTCAACACGGATACCCGGCCGGAAAGTGTGATATTGACTTTCTCGATATTTGTTTTCATATGAACATAGCTCTTATCGAGATTAACAATAGACACGGGGACGCTTACCTCTTTTTTAGTTTCCCCTTTTAAATAAACAACAAACCACAGCGCGGTGGCGAGCATGATAGAGAGCAGTTTCAATTTCCAGTTTTCCAGAACGTATTTCTTGACATTTTTCATAAAAGTCTCAACTCAAAAGCTCTTTAAGCGCCTTTTTGAGGTCATCTGCGCTTGATTCAGCGAATATGTCACCTCTGTAAGCGTAGGAGAAAACACCTCTTTCCTCCGAAACAATAACAGACATGGCGTCGGTCACTTCCGTAATACCAAGCCCTGCCCTGTGCCTGGTACCGAAACGCTTATCAACCTCAATGTTGGTCGAAAGCGGAAGCACACATCCGGCTGCTCTGATCCGCCCTTCTCTGATGATCATTGCCCCGTCATGTAATGGCGACGCCTGTTGAAATATGCTGACGATCAATTCAGTATTGACCTCGGCATCGAGGCGCACGCCTATTTCCATAAACTCTTCCAATCCAACCTCCCGCTCAATGACTATGAGAGCACCCATCTTTCTTTTTGCCATAACAACACAGGCGTTTACCAGTTCGTCATAGAAGAGCGTTTCCTGAACATATGTAATTTTTTTGAAAAAGGGGCTCCTGCCGAGCGCAATCAGAAGTCTGCGTATGTCATTCTGAAATATGACGACAATAACGAATATGATAGAGCCGACAAAATTATTGAAGATCCAGCCAACGGTAAAAAGTCCAATCCTCTCCGCCAGTGAAAAGATGAAAATAACGATGACAAGGCCCAGTATGAGTTGTATTGCTCGCGTGCCTTTTATTAGCAGGAATGTCTTGTAAATAATGAAAGACACGATCAGTATATCGATGATGTCTTTTACTATATCTAAGATATCCCGCCATCCAAAATCAGGTATCATGATTGCATGATAGCGCGTACGAGTTTCACTGCTTTTCGTGTTTTTTTCACGTCATGTACGCGAAGAATATCGGCGCCGTTCATAACCGACACAACAATGCTCGCCAGTGTGCCTTCGGACCGGTCTTCAACAGGAGAATCAGTCACCTGCCCAATAAAGCTTTTCATGGACGTCCCAATGAGGAGCGGATATCCAGTTTTTTTAAACTCACCGAGCAGTTTAAGTATCCTGAGATTATCTTCGACTCTCTTACCGAAACCAATACCAGGATCAAGGATTATGCGGTCTTCAGCAATGCCGGCCTGCTTCGCCAATTTTGTCTGGGTTTGAAAAAACATGCTTATTTCAGCAATCACATCATCATAATGAGGATCTTTCTGCATGTCTTTGGGCGTGCCCTTTATGTGCATAATCACCGTATGTACACCAAGCCTGGCTGCGAGAGGGGCCATATCTTTATCAAAGGTAAGGCCGCTGATATCATTTATCATATTGGCGCCCGCTGAATATGCCTCCTGGGCTACTTTCGCTTTATAGGTATCGACGGAAATCATTATATCGGACCGTTCACGAATTTTTTCAATAACAGGGACGACTCTTTTGATTTCTTCGTCGGTGCTGACAGGATCGGCAGCAGGCCGTGTTGATTCACCGCCCACATCGATAATATCCGCCCCCTCCTCAATCAACGTCATGGCGTGTTCCATGGCTTGTTCTTCCCTGCTGTGCTTCCCTCCGTCATAAAAAGAATCAGGGGTTACATTGAGAATGCCCATGATGAGAGGCCGGTTTTTAGAGGGGAGTTTCCTTGTCATTGGCGTTATCCCTGATAATGTTATCAAGCTCCTGCCCATCAAGGGTCTCTTTCTCCAGAAGTCCGTTGGCTATAGCATGAAGGGTGTTTATATTTGCTGAGAGCAGTCCCTTTGCCCTTTCGTAACAGCCATGAACAAGCTTTTTCAGTTCTTCGTCAATTTCCTGCGCGGTTTTTTCGCTGAAATCTCTGTGCTTGGCAATCTCTCTTCCAAGAAAAATATGTTCTTCGTCTTTCCCGTAATTGAGTGGGCCCATCCTGTCGCTCATACCCCATTCGCAAATCATTTTCCTCGCGAGTTTAGTTGCCCGCTCTATATCATTTCCCGCCCCTGTTGTCATGTGGTCAAGGATAAGCTCTTCGGCAGCCCTTCCTCCCATGAAGATAACAATCTCATTTTCAAGATATTCCCTCGGATAGGTATGACGCTCATCTATGGGAAGCTGCTGGGTAAGACCAAGTGCCCAGCCTCTGGGTATAATGGTGACTTTATGGATCGGATCTGAGCCGGGTATCAGTTTCGCTACAAGGGCGTGGCCTGCTTCATGATAGGCTGTATTTTTTCTCTCTTCGAGTGGAATAATCATGCTTTTCCGCTCGACACCCATAAGGACCTTGTCCTTCGCGTACTCAAAATCGGCCATCTCAATAGCCTTTTTGCTCCGTCTCGCCGCCACGAGGGCTGCTTCATTGACAAGATTTTCCAGATCGGCCCCAGAAAACCCCGGTGTGCCTCTCGCGATAATCGAGAGATCAACCGCTTCATCAACAACAGTCTTACGCGCGTGGACTTTTAGTATTGCTTCCCTCCCCTTCACATCAGGAACCGGCACGACTATCTGCCTGTCAAACCTTCCTGGTCTGAGGAGGGCCGGGTCAAGCACGTCAGGCCTGTTTGTTGCGGACATGACGATGACGCCTTCATTGGACTCAAACCCATCCATCTCAACGAGAAGCTGGTTTAATGTCTGTTCTCTTTCATCATGGCCGCCGCCGAGACCGGCTCCCCTGTGTCTGCCTACCGCGTCAATTTCGTCGATAAAAATAATACAGGGAGCGTTCTTTTTACCCTGGTTGAAGAGGTCTCTCACGCGTGACGCACCGACGCCGACAAACATTTCCACAAAATCAGAACCGCTGATACTGAAAAAGGGTACATTGGCTTCACCGGCAATCGCGCGGGCGAGAAGAGTCTTCCCGGTACCCGGCGAACCTACAAGAAGTACACCTTTCGGTATACGGCCTCCAAGTTTGGTGAACTTCTTGGGGTCCGTCAAAAATTCAATGATCTCTTCAAGTTCTTCCTTTGCCTCGTCGATTCCGGCCACGTCCTGAAAAGTAACTTTATTTTCCTTACCCGCAAAGAGTCTTGCTTTGCTCTTCCCGAAAGACATTGCCTTGCCGCCTCCAGCCTGCATCTGGCGCATAAAAAAAATCCAAACACCGATGAGGAGGATCATCGGCACCCATGTGACAAGTATCGATTGCCACAGCCCCGGTTCATCATCGGGTTTGGCCGTTATTTTCACATTATGTTCACGGAGCATTTTCATGAGATCGGGGTCTTCCGGCGCATAGCTCTTGAATTTTTTGCCCTCTTTATACTCGCCTATAATATTTCTTCCTTGAATGGTAATTGAGGCAATCTTTCCGGATTGTACAGCGCTTACAAAATCGCTGAAAATAACATTTTCATAGTTTTTATCCGATTTGGGATAAACACTGAAAATAAAATAACCGAGGATCACTACGAGAAGAATAATGAAAATACTCTTGTTGTTGGGATTCTGTGCGGTTTTCTGGGGCATCTGTTCTAATTTATCATATAACTTCTTTACTTATCAATATATTTTGGGTCTCAAAATCTGTGCTGGCTTCAACGTCACGCATAGCCAGGAAAATGATTTTTCGTTGCATTTCTTTATCTCATGTGCGATAAAAACGATACCATGAAAGAAACATCAACCGCGTCGAAGCAAACATCATCGAAAACAAAAACCATCCTTGCCCTTGTGGCATCACCCCGTCAATCAGGCAACTGTGAACTCTTCGCGAAAGAAATTT
>CAZXVZ010000012.1:0-30689 GCA_964644085.1 uncultured Syntrophus sp.
CTTCAACATTGATATGCCCTGTGACAGCGAGTATTTTTGACAGTGCTTCTTCCTTCGTCAGAGTTTTCAGATATCTTTTCATCATGGCCTCATTCGGGTTGACAATTTTGTGGCCTTGAATATACGGAATTCATGGCGGTAGTCATGGGAACAGGCATACTTCAACAGCTTCACCTCTTTCAATTCCTTCCCTGTTATCATGCACAACAATATATCCGTCCGCCGTCGCCAGAGGAGCAATGACGGCCGATTTGGAAAAAACAGGCAGCGCATAGTACTGGTTTTTTTCATCTTTTTCCAGGGTAACCCGGACATATTCTTCAATGCCATGGGCTGAGGGCACATTGGTAGCCATCAAGGCAGGTATAGTAATTTCGTTGTAGTTTTCCTCTCCCTGAAGGCGTCTTAAGAGGGGAAGCACAAACCGGACCGTTACCATGGCGCAGGAGCCCGGATGGCCGGGTAATCCGAAGATGGGTTTGCCGAAGAGTTGGCCGAAAATAGCAGGCTTACCGGGTTTGATATTAATGCCGTGGAACAGTATCGTGCCGCCCAGTTTTTCTATGGAAGCAGTGATGAAATCCCTTTCTCCTTTTGAGCTTCCTCCGGAAACAAGAATCATACTGTAATCGCCTGCCATCGAAAGTTTTTCCGTAATATCCTCAAGGTTATCTCTGGAAAGGCCGACAAAATGGGTGTGACCTCCCGCGTTTTTCAACATACCGGATATTGTATATCTGTTGATATCACGGATTTTTCCCGGAGATGCCTTTTCATCAATACCTATAATCTCATCACCTGAAGAGATGAGGGCAATACGGGGAATTCCATAAACATCAATTTCCGATACACCAAGGGCTGCCAGTACCCCCCGGTCAAAGACCGCTACTTTTCGTCCCTTCCGGAGGATGACTGTACCACGTGCAATATCCTCACCTTCATAACAGATGTTTTCGCCCTTATAGACAGCTTTTGTTATTTCCACGACATCTGCAACGTGCCGGGCGTGTTCCTGCATCACAACGGCATCGCAGCCTTCAGGGACCATGGAACCTGTAGCCACGTATACAGCGTCACCGTCAGCGAGAGTTTGACGTGTTTCCTCTCCGATCCTGATTTCGCCCCTGAGGTTAAGAAGTGCCGGCGCCGTCTCTTTTGCCGCCTGTGTATCTTTTGTTTTCACGGCATAACCATCGACAAGGGAGCGGGTAAATGGCGGTATGGTATAACCGGAAACAATGTCTTTCGCGAGGACGCGTCCCTGAACATCTTCAATCCCCACTGTTTCAATATCAGGTTTTGCTGTGGGGAAAGTCCTGATGATGTTAAACGCTTCTTTTGCCGTAATCGCTTTTAAAAAATCCATATCTCACCTGTTCGCTAAATATAGAAGATTTCGTGGGCCCTGTCAAAGTTCCCTGAAGACTGAATGGCTGGTTCTAATTGCTTCTCTTCAGCACGTGTATCGCCGTTGCTTTAAAAGATGCTTCAATGTTTTTCCCCGCACAGAGAGCCATATGCTCCAGAGAATGTTTTGTTATAAAAGATACGAGGGGAAATCCGCAGTCTATGTCAATTCTGTAATAGAGACCAAGTTGGGTAGTCTTTGTAATAATACCGGACAAAATATTTCGGGTGCTTGTATGAGCCCCGGAGGAACTGTCTGAAAGGATCACATTCTCCGGTCTGATACAAAGAATAACATGTGCTCCCGGCAACTCAGATCCTATTGCTTCAATTTCATGTCCAGCGACATTCACGATAATTTCGCCATCTTTCGCGTCAATCACATTGCCTTTCAGTATTGTCTCTACACCGACGAAAGAAGCAACAAACTCATCAGCAGGATGGTTCATAACTTCTTCGGGATAGCCTATCTGGAAAATTTTACCGCTGTTCATTACGGCAATCCTGTCTGAAAGCCTGAGCGCCTCCATCCGGTCATGGGTGGCGAATATTGTTGTTGTACGGGACTTTCCGAGGATTGTTTCAAAATCGCTTATAAGGGACTCACGCGTAGGCGGATCAAGGGCGGAAAAGGGTTCATCGAGAAAGAGAATATCAGGATTCACCGCGAAGGCACGGGCAAGGCTTACTCTCTGCGCTTCACCGCCGGAGAGTGTGCGGGCCGAACGGTCTCTCAGATGGGAGATTCCAAATCGTTTCAAGTTTTCATCGACGAGGCTGTCAATCTCAGTTTTTTTCATTTTCCGGAATTTCAGTCCTGACGCCACATTTTCAAAGACCGTTGTATCGAAAAGAAGAGCTTCCTGAAAAACCATGGCGATTTTTTTACGATAGACATCGACAGAAATCTCCTCGCCAATCTTTTGGCCTCTGAAGAAAACGCTTCCCCGGAGTGCCTTTGTGAGGAGGCAGAGCGCGACGAGAAGTGTCGTCTTTCCTGCTCCGTTGGGCCCCACGAGGGAAAGGACTTCACCCTCGGCAATTGAGATTGCATTGATATCAAGAATTGAGAATCCTGCCCTGGCGACCAGCAGACCTTTCCCTTCAAGTATGGGAACGGTTTTATCGGAATGAAGATTAGACGTTGTACTGGTAACGCTCATCGAGGTCTTTCTCTCTGCTGGATATGGGTGAGAATGAAATTGATCAGGTAGGCGAGAAGAAGAAGAATGATACTTAACGCTATGGCGATATCGAAATTCCCCTTACTTGTTTCCATAACTGTTGCCGTCGTGAGGACACGTGAGTACCCCTTGATGTTGCCGCCTACCATAATGGACGCGCCGATTTCGGAAATTACTCCTCCGAATCCAGCCATCACAGCGGCAAGGAGAGGCAATTTTGCCTCTTTAATGAGTGTCCAGACCATTTGGATTCTGCTTGCTCCTAGAGCGAGGATTTGGAGCCTCATCTTTCTCGGGAGCTGCTGTATGGCCGCGACAGTAATACCCATGACGATAGGCGTGGCGATGATGGCCTGGGCGATGATCATGGCAGATGGTGTGTAGAGAAGGCCGAGAAAACCAAAGGGGCCGTTCCGCCAGAGAAATATGGAAACAAAAAGGCCTGCCACAACAGGCGGAAGGCCCATACCGGTATTGATGAGACTAACAACGATCTTTTTCCCGGGAAATGTCGAAAGGGCGACAACCGCCCCCACATTGATGCCGATCAAAAGACTGATAAATGTCGCGATACCAGATATCTTAAGGGAGAGCAGAGTAATGCCCATCACCTCAGGGTCAAAAGTAAAAAGCAGTATAAAAGCTTTTTTTATACCTTCAAGAATAAGTTCCATTCAATGTTTGTTTCCCTTCTAATTGTTCTTTATTGCTTGCTTCATTCGATAGCAACAATCAAGTTGAGACTGTATCTGCGAAAAGTGAACAGTCGTGAATAGTGAATAGTTGAAAACCTTATGTGGAATCCTTGTTCCGCCTATACCGAATATCTGTTTTTTTGTCTTTGCTATTCACTATTCACTTTTTTTCTCTTTATTTTCCTAGGTCTTCCACTTTTTTTCCGGCGTCAGGAAAAAAAAGTGGGGAACCGTATTTATCAACACCGAAGGTTTTGATAACTGCCTGAGTTTCGTTGGAGACCATGAAACCTGCAAAAGCCCTGGCACCTGCTGTATTCACTTTGGGCCATTTGGTCGGATTAACTTCGATTACATGATAAATATTCAGGAGTATCGCATCACCTTCAGCGAGGATATCAAGGCCGAGATTTTTTTTCTGCGCCAGATAAGTCCCTCTGTCGGCAAGCGTATAGGCCTTTTTCTCTGAAGCCACATTCAATGTCTGACCCATGCCGAGTCCGGTTTGCTGGTACCACTTTTCACCTTCGTATTTAGTGCCCGCAGCTTTCCAGATTGCTTTCTCTTTTGCGTGAGTACCCGAATTATCTCCTCGGGAGAGAAACAGGCTATTCGTGGAGCTAATTTTCTTGAATACTTCTATTGTAAATTTTGTTCCCTTGATTTTTGCGGGGTCAGAGGCAGGTCCGACAACGATAAAGTCGTTATGCATGACAAGACGTCGGTTTATGCCGAAACCGTCTGTCATGAATTTTTGTTCTGCATCAGGGGAATGAACAAGGAGAACGTCAGCTTCACCTTTTTGACCCATCGCCATAGCCTGACCGGAACCGACAGCGATGGTTTTTACAAAATATCCTGTCTTTTTTTCAAACATCGGTATAAGCACATCGAGAAGACCGGTATCCTGCGTGCTTGTTGTTGTAGCAAGTATGATGTTTTTTTGTTGTGCTGACAACGGGGAAGATATCCCTAAGAGCAAAAAGCTGAACAGTAAAAACGCTAGTACCGAAACCTTTAGTGTTTTCTTCATATTGTATACTCCTAACCTGTAAATTTATTTAGCTCAGACTATATAGTAATCATCCGACATAAAAAATTCAAGTAATTTTACTTCGAATAGTTACTAAGAATAACCAATTATAACTATATATAACTTATTTAATTATTTGCCATTGTTTCTTTTTTTCGATATAATAAAAGCATGGAAATACTCTCTGCAAGGGATCTTTCAAAATACCTGAAGATCAATGAAAAGAAAATTTACAAACTTGCCCAGGAAGGAACGTTGCCCCATGTAAAAATCGGCGGTAAGGTAGCTTTTACCAAGGAACTCATCGACAGGTGGCTGCTTGAGAATACTGAGCGAGAAAAACACGTGCTTATCGCCGGCAGCGATGATCCCCTGATCAGGCAGGTGATTGATCTTTATAACGCGAAAAATCAAGGTGTCATTTACTATGCTCCTGTGGGAAGCATAACCGGCCTCAAACTCCTCCATGCAGAGGCGGCCAGCATGTCCTGTGTGCACATCCTTGATATGGAAAAGAAAGCATACACACTCTCCTATATCTCGCGTTACCTTTCAAGAGATGATTATCAGGCGGTCCAGTTGTTCTATCGTACACAGGGTCTGATGGTTAAAAAAGACAACCCGAAAAACATCCGCTCCATAAAAGACCTTTCCAATAAAGGCATCATGTTCATCAATAGAAACAGCGGTACAGGAACGCGGCTCCTTTTTGATTTTCTTCTTAGGGATAACGCCATTTCCCAATCAGCAGTGAAGGGCTATAGCAATGAAGCGGCGTCACATATGGAAGCTGGTATTGCTGTACTGAAGGGGGATGCAGACGCAGCCTTTGGAATTGAATACACGGCGCATATTCTCGATCTCGATTTTGTACCGCTTTTTCAGGAACGGTTCGATCTTGTTATTCCGGTGGAGTATTTTTACTCGGTCCAGGTCAAAACCTTTCTGGCCTTGTTTGAACAGCCTACACTGCTTGGTTGCATCAAAGATTTTACCGGCTATGACCTCAAAAACATCGGAAGCGTACTAACAGACGCTTGACACAATTCTAAAGATTTTGTTTTAACCAGGACAGAACAAATTCCTCTGCCTCACCGACGCTGAGGATATCAATTCCGTGTCCCGACCCGGGCCAGATTTTCAACTCGCATTTTCCTTTGGCCCAGTTCATATACATCTTGTTGTCTTCGGCAGCCTTGAAGTTGTTACCCCAGTCTTTCACAGAAGACATGAAAAGAATCGGCCTAAGGCAAAAGGTCAAACTTCCCTATGTGGGGGTTTGCTTCAGGAAACCCCCACATGCCGCTTAATGGCAAATTCGGGATTAGTATATGAAGATTTGAAAGACGAGAAAGTCTTGGAAAGTGACAATGGCAATTAATCGCTTTCGCTGAAATAATCTCCCAGCATGTCCTTCTGGTGTTCATCGTCATGACAATAGACACAAAGATTTTCCCAGTTGGAGCCGTCAGGCGGGTTATTGTTATGATTGCCGTCTTTGTGGTGAACAGTGAGAAGATGCCTGTCCTTGTAATCGAACTCACGGGCGCACTTGGCGCAGATGAGGCCGTGGATGCGCAGGGATTGTTCTCTGTAAGGACTCTGAGGAACGTTGGTCTGCAGTTTCTGCACGACTTCTTCAACGGATTTACCGCTTTCTTTCCATTTGGGTTTGGGTGCACCGCGTAAGGTGAACGTTTTTCGTCTCATCGATGTACCTTAATACGACAAAGTGTTATTTCTTTTCGATTTCTTCTCTTAGATCTTCCATAATGTCTTTGTAATGGAGTTTTTTCTTTTTCAGGAGCTTTATCTCCAGTTCCTCATCGTCTGTAAGATATGGTTTGGCCTGCAGGATCTGTAGTTTCTCATCCAGTGATTTGTGCAGAATGCGCGCCTCGTTGTATTGATCTTCCTTGCTTTTATTCTCTTCCATGATTTATGCTCCTCATATATTCTTGATTTTTAATGGAGCCATGAATGGATAATAAAATATGATTGCCGAAATGTCAATGCCCGGAATCTTTCGGATAACGAGATCATCAAAAATATGATAATGTATGCAATATTTCAGAGGAGATTTATGTATGGATAGAGAAGAAAGAAACAAACTGGTTGCTCCCTGTGGCATCGATTGTGGAATTTGTGAGCTGAATACGTGCAAGGATAATCCGCAGTTGCTCACCTATCTTGTGTCGAAAGGGGTTCCAAAAGAAAAACTTCCCTGCGCGGGTTGCAGAGATATTAAGGGTCATTGTCCTGTCATCGGCGTTCAATGTGAGACATATGTTTGTGCAGCGGGAAAAGGTGTTAATTTTTGTTACGATTGCGCGGATTATCCCTGCGTAAAATTGCAGCCCTCTGCGGACAGGGCGGATGTGCTTCCTCATAATACCAAGGTTTTCAATCTCTGTACTATAAAAAGAATCGGGGTAGAAAAGTTTGTGGCAATATCAACTGAAATAAAGGAAAGATACTACAAGGGAAAAATGGAAATTGGGAAAGGCCCTGGCTTTCTCACAGAGTACACATCCGCACGTGATGATACTTAATAACGCCCTTTTTTCTGTCAATATATGACAGAAATTCGATGAGAATAGAATGATCATAAAAATATTGAAGCACCTGTTACTTAATAGAAATATTATCCTGGTGCTGGGAGTTGTGGCCGGCCTTGCCTGGGGCAGAGGTGCTTTCTATACCGAGCCGCTGATACTGCCCCTTCTGGCACTTGTCATGACCGTTGCTACCATGGGAATAGAAAGCGGAGAATTTCGTTCGCTGCGGACAACATTTGGCCCTGCCTGTGTGGGGACGATTATGAGTTATGTATTATTGAGCGGTATTATTATTATTCTCAGTCATATCTTCATGGTGAAAAATAACCTGCGGACCGGTTTTATCCTCATTGCCTCAGCACCGCCGGCGGTGGCCGTTATACCCTTTTCTTTCCTGTTAAGAGGAAATAACACCTTTTCTCTTTTAGGAACTTTCGGGGCATATCTGGGGGCGCTGATAATTATGCCTTTAATCGCCATTATTTTTTTCGACACCAATTTTATTAGTCCTCTTAAGCTGATAACAATCATCGGAGAACTAATATGCATCCCTCTCGCCGCGGGCCGTTTTCTTCGTTGGCTGGGCATAGATAGCAGGTTTGGTTACCTGAAGGGACCTGTCACCAACTGGAGTTTCTGCCTTATCACCTACACTATCGCGGGACTCAACCGGGAAATGTTTTTTCATGAACCCCTCTCGCTTGTTCCGATGACATTTATCATTATTGCAAGCACATTCCTCCTTGGATGGCTCATAGACATAATTTGCCGGAAGATTATGCGGATACCCGTAGAGACAAGGGTAAGTTTAGTTCTCCTGGGTACGTTAAAAAATTACGGCATGGCCGGTGGTCTGGCACTTACATTTTTTAGCAGAGAAGCTGCGGCCCCCTCTGCGGTGGCTTCGATTATCATGATTCTGTATATAATATGGCTTGAATGGAAATTTCAGAAACGGTAAATGGTCTTTAACGAATAGTAGATAGCCCAGAGACAGTGAAGTCCTAAACCGGGTGCCACATTCCTACGCCCTTAATACGCCTGCAGGGATTAAAGCGATTCGGCGTTGAAGCGGGCAATGCTGCCGTTCTTTAGATTGTTCCGGTAAATGTGAATAAAAAAGAAGCAAGTGGCAACAAGATAGGCTATGGCAAGCGAGGCGCCGGTCAGAAGACTGAGGAAAAGATTGTCCGGAAATGCGCCGGAGGTGAGAATGGTCCGCAAGTTTTCGAAGACAAAGGCAGGCGGGATACAATAGGAAATAACTCTCATGGCGGACGGCAGGGTTGAGATGGGATAATAAACGCCCGCGAAGAGTGAAAGCACGATAGGAATCGGCCATCCGAGCCATTCCGCCGATGGTCCGAGCCGGAAGATTATGGCGGAGATGAAGATGCCCATTGCGATTCCGAAGATGAGAAGTATACACATAAAAGGCAGAAGGAGCACTCCGATCTTAAATATGCTGTAGCCAAAAATAATTCCGGCGACGGCGATCATTGCCAGAAAACCGGCAAAACCGGTTGTTATGCTGGTGAGTATAAGCCCGCCCAGGTATTCCCTGACCTTAAGCGGTGAAGCGAAAAAATTGATGAAGTTCTGTGTCCAGATATCTTCCAGAAATGACATCATGATACCCTGCTGGATTCTGGTCATGAATCCCCAGAGGATAATTGCCCCAAGGATGACAGTGATGAAACTAAAAGTATCCCGTCCCAGGGAGCCGAGGTATTTTGTGATGAATCCCCATTGGATGATATCGATAAGTATCCATAGAAAGATACTGGCCAGTCTCGTTGGATTGCTTTTGTATAGAAACAACTGCCGGACAAAGATGGCCGTGACGCGCGAAAGATTCATGTAAGTACCCTCAAAGGTTCACGGGCGATGGCTATGAACAGTTCTTCAAGATCTTTTTTTCCATATTCGCCGGGAAGAGTCCTCGGATTGCCGCTTAAAAGGACCTTTCCGTGGGAAAGGAACAGAACGCGGTCACAAACAGCCTCAATCTCAGTCATGTTGTGGGAAGTCCAGAGAATACCGGCATGGGTTTCTGCCGCGTATTTCTGAATTCTCTCGCGAATGAGCTGTGAAATATTCGGATCAAGTGATGCCGTCGGTTCATCGAGGAGCAGCAGGCGAGGTTCATTAATAATGGCCTTGGCAAGGTTAAGCCTGCTCATTTCCCCTGAGGAAAGAAGGCCTGCTTTTATATGTGTAAATTTCTCCAGATCGAATTCGTCGACAAGGAATTTGATTCTTTGTTTCAGTTTTTTTGATATTCCATAGAGTAATCCGAAGACGTAGAGATTCTGCCATACTGTGAGGTTCGCCGGCATATGGGCATAGACAGCGGCAAAATTCATGGTATTGCTCACCTCTGACCTGCAAGTGTTCAAACCTTTTCCGAGGACTTCAATGTTGCCCTCAGTAGGTTCCAGAATGCCGAGAATCATGTTGATGGTTGTGGTCTTACCGGCGCCGTTCGGCCCGAGGAGACCTATTATTTCACCCGGCTTTATTGAAAAAGAGATATGATCAACGGCCCTTAATGGCCCGTAGTCTTTTGTAAGGCCGGAAACGTTAAGTATTGTGTCACTCTTGTAATCAACCGGATGCGTCATATTTTTCCCGATGTGGGTCATAAGCCTGCCCTGGGACTGTTCGCTATTCACGAACGACTATTCACTTTTGCAGAGGCAATCTTGTGCATTGAACGAGAGGCCGCTTGCCGGATATATGCCGTTGAGATGCCAACCGGTTTATCGTTTAATGCCGTCAGGTGTGAGTATGCCCACCATATCTCCGGCAGTGACCACAAGCTCACCTTTCAATTTTCGCAGTTCAGCCCAATGCCCCTGCGGTTCCCTGTCGAGAGGAACCCCCTGGTCTATCATTATCTTTTTTACCATTTTACCGTCGAGCCTTCTCGGCAGGATGTTATCCTTCAAGCACAAGGCCGCAGCAATTGCCGCAGCCTGGCCTGTACTCATTGAAGGGGCAATGACGCGCACGGCGGCTACAGCGTTGAACTCCGCGGACACGCATCTGCCGGCCACCAAAAGATTGTCAATCTTGAGGGGAACCAAAGACCTGTAAGGTATCTCGCAGAAGTCTCTGGGGTCATGTCGTGCTTCATATCCCCCGGGCTTCACGAAGGGGTGCATTTCATCTGAACATTGGGCGGGTCTGCAGACAGCAGATCCCTTGGGTTCCTTCAGATGAGTGTGTCTTATAAATCCAAGCCGCCTGCTGGTCGGATGATGGGTGTCAAAGAATTCCGGAAATCTGGCAATCCCGTCTTCAAATTTATTTCCGCACGCTACGTCTTCATCTTTTAATATATATTCACCGACGACGCGTCGTGAATCCCGGACTCCATGCAGAGACGGAAGGCCTGTTATTCTGGAATTCTCGAACCCAGGAAGATATTTTCTGAGAAATTTTTCAATCCAGACAATCTGCTGGTGCTGTTCAATGATCTGTCTTGTCAAGTCTTCAACATCCACATTGCGGGTGTGGAAACTGTGTGTTGTGTTAACGGTTACATCGGCAGCTTCATCCGGGGTTCCCGGTATCTTGTAAATCAGTGCAGTCGGAAAGATGCAAAAAGGCAGATCACCATTCTGCACGGCCTTTTCTTCCAGTTCAGTAATTATTGATGTTTTTGTCGGTATCTTGTTGCCGGCTGTTTCCTTTGCTGTCCACGCGGCAACAGCTTCATTGTATTTGGCCAGATTCACATTTGCCATTCTGAAAGGCATTGATGTGGACATATTCAATCCGGCAAATTCCGGACTCCCTACTTCATAGGGAACTCCCGCGTATGTAGCCACATCGGCGTCTCCGGTTGTGTCTATGAATATGCGCGCGGTTATGGGAATCTTTCCCGATTTGGAGTGGCAAATAATCTCTTTTATGTTGTTATTCTCAACGACGGCATCAATGACATATATGCCGTAGAGTATCTTTGCGCCAGCCTCCAGGAGCATCTGTTCCAGTAGGAGCTTGGCCTTTTCCGGTTCAAAAGTAGGGAGGTGAGGACGGTTGAAAAGATATCCCTCAGCGTCGAGCCTGTCCAGCCACTCCTTGCAATTTCCATCGATCATGCCCGCGACTCCGTTCACATAACCGCTTGTCGCAAGACCGCCGAGTGAAATCTGGCTTTCCAGTAACAATGTCCTGAGACCCATACGGGCGGCCGTTATACCGGCCGACACACCGGCAACACCACCACCGGCAACGAGGACATCAACGTCATATTTTCCTGAATTCATCATAAGGAGTCTCCTCTACTATAAGGTTCGAGGCCAAGAGATTGTGGCCAGTGGTAATCATTATACAGGTTAATAATTGCATCAATAATATTATTTCATTGATACTTTTTCCTTCTGGTGAACCAGCATGACACATGTGTATCCTGACGAAGAACAAACCACTCCCAAAGTCTCTGACATAACTCTATGGGATTTGCCTTGCAATTACTTAACGGTAATCATGAGCTTAGCTGGGCCGCTGCTCCCGTGCATGTTACAGTTTGCTTCGGCGGTCACTTCCGTATTTTCGAGGATTTTGATTTTAATTTCTTTTGTGAATTTCTCCGATTCCGGCCGTTTTCCTGCCGAATAATTCCATTGCTCGAGTAGTTTACCTCCGGCTTCAACCTTTACCCAATTTGTGTAATGAAAAAATGAATTACCGCTATGAGTCACATTGATCTTGATGACTGCTTCAGAACCTTTTTCGACACTGGTTGGGCCTTCAAGAGTTACCGATGATTTATCGGCAAAAGCCGGTCCGGTATAAAGAAAGAATAGAAAGAGAAAACAACCGATAATAAGAGCTATTTTTTTCATTGCGCGTAACCTCCTTTGTGCTTTCTTTTTATTTTTTTCTCAGATAATAATTGTAGAGGGACCTGCCCGCGAAAAAATCAACCCAGGTTATGATAAGAGAGATGATGATGGGATTCAGGATTAATTGTACCAGAGAAGAGGGGTTTGATAAGAAACTCGCCATGTTGAAATGGACCATAAAGACAGTACCGAATATGGCGACGAAACCATTGAGCAGGTATCCGTAAAGTGCTGTTTTTCTGAACAGGAAAAGGATTGTTACCAGGATTATATCTATGAGGGAAAAAAGGCTTGCAAGAAAAAAGGTACCGCTGAAATGACCTTCGGCTGTGAAGGGGTGCATCAAATAGTGGGCTGTCAGACCCACCAGTGCCAGGAGGAAAAGCACACAAAGCAGTATTATTCGTTTCATGTTCTCCTCCCCTCAGAAAAATCTGACCATATGTCCGAGATAGAGCGTAAGGCCAACGGCAATTATATGGAGAATCCACCAGCCCGGTTTGTATCTCATGAAATGTCGAATCATATTACCTCCACAATAGATATCCGATTGTGTAAATGAGTGAGATTCCGATCAGATGAATAAGCCACCAGAGAGGTCTTAAAAAGCCGATTTTTCTCGAAAAACTTTCATTTTTCAAAGCTGCACCTCCTGATTTATATTTCTAATAAAGTATAGACCAAATTTTGCTTCCGGTCATGTACATTTCAAATTCTAATCATTGAAAGCGTCTTGTCAACCCCGCCATGATTAGGTACTTATTGATTATTAAATTGAAATGGATAGCAATATTGATTTCTTATGTCAATAAAATAAACCGAGCAACAACATTTTCCGTGGGATTAATTATTGAGATTATAAGCGGAATTAAGCAATTTACGCCAAAAAATGGCTCAGCAAGGTCCGCTTCATGAAAATTAATCTCTGCAATGGTTTTCCGTTAAGTTATTCGTTGACTTGTAACGGGTAATACATCAACCATCCATGAGCCATCATCTAAAACAATCTCAATTCTGCTCTTATATCTGAGGCCTCTCTGTTCTCCGGTGTAGTGCTCATATAGGATTACCGGAAAAGACAACCGATTCGCATTTATCATTTTTCCAGTACTGATTTGAAAAGACAAGTGGTGTGGGTTGCTAACCCCCACTATAGCGTTTTTGAACCAGTCGTTATCTTTCCTTTTTTGCAGTTCAGACAAAAGGCGACGCGAGACAAGCTTTGCCCCTGCCTCCGCATCGTGACTTGCCCAAGCAGAAAGAAATGAGGAGAGCCAGCGCATAATTGGCAGATGGAGAAGATGATAGAGTTTTAGTCTCCGCATAGTAAGGGGTGAGGAGAAAAAGAATCATAAGATCTACTATGATAGCTTTCGTGCGCATCATTTTCCTACGCAAAATATTTAATGATATTTACAAACAATAATCTAGAGGAGTTGATTTGTCAAGATGATGTATGCCAACGCGGAGGCCAAAAGAGAACGAGGCGACAAGGAGGAGTGAGCCGGAGCTAAACATTATAAAACGTTGCGCTAAGCACTATGAAGCGAGCTTAAGCGAGCAGAAGGGGTGGCTCAGCCGGCTTTGCCGGCGGAGGGGGCGACGTGAGCCTCGGAAATAGCGGACTCACGACGATGCGGGCAACAAAGTTATCTGAAGGCATCCGCGTTGGCACTATCTATCTCGCGCGGAGAGAGTCGACTATGTTCATACGAGCCGCACGGAATGCCGGCAGTACCCCGCCGGCAAAACCCATGATGAGCGAGAAGAAAAGGCCGGAAGCGATGATGCCCGGCGTCATGGTAAAGCTAAAAGCTACTTCCGCAAGGGTCTGGAAATTTGCAGTGTTGACCGTGATGAACTGCGTGAAGGAGGCAAAGAACAGTCCGGTTATACCGCCTATGAGGCCGAGAAGGAGCGCTTCAAAAAGAAAGGCAATGAGAATACTGTTTCTCTGAAAACCCAGTGCCCGCAGAGTCCCTATTTCCGTGATTCTGTTTGCTACGGCCGCGTACATTGTAATCATTGCGCCGATAATGGCGCCCAGTGAAAAGATAGCAGTAAGGGAGATGCCGAGAACGCGGAGAAAGGTTGACATGGTTCTCGACTGCTCCAGATAATATTGTGTCTCCTGCTTCACTTCGAGGGCAAGACGGGGATCATCTTCAATACGCCGGACTGTATTTTTCAGTTGAGAGAGGCTGTTGATTCTGAAAAGGATCGATGAAAAGGCAGGACGACGGAATGTCTGCATCAGTTGCTCCAAATCTCCCCAGACTTCGGAACTGAAACTCGTGTTGCCGGCATCGAAGACGCCGACAACCTTCCACCTGAAGCTGCCGAAATACATCGTTTCACCCAAGGCGCCTCCCTTATAGCGTTTGGCAACCCCTTTACCGGCTATAATCTCGAATGAACCGGGGCTGGGAAGGCGCCCTTCAACGAGTTTTACCTGCGGCCTCAGGGTCATAGAGACGGGCAGAGAGACGCCCCGCACCGATACGTTTCCCCTTTTTGCGGATCTTCGTTGCTCAAGGGTGATGAGGACGAGCAGTTCTTTTGTGACAAGAGGTTTACCCGATATCCCTGTGGCGATGGCAGGATCCGTCTCTATGATTGCTGCCTGGGAGCGAGTAATGCCGCTTTGAACTTCCGTATTGGAGCCTTTTCGGATAACGACTACATTATCGGCAGTGCCTGTCTGCACAAGGGTTTGCTGGATCCCTTGGGCCAGCATGAGGATGGCGGCAAAAACAAAAACGACGAGAGACATGCCCGCGGCGGTAAGGATCGTAGTAAGCCGTCTGGTCCAGAGATTTCGTATGCTGTAGGAGAGGGGCAGCTTCATCCGATCCTTCTTAAACCATCGGCAACCTTAATCTGAACAGCCCGCCATGTCGGGACAAGGCCGGCTATAATGCCGATCACGACTGCCCATGCGAGGTCTAACCAAATCGTAATTGTCTTGACTTCAAAATACGGAACAAAAGCAGAGGTGAGATCCTTAAATATCTTCGCGGCCGGAAAGGTAAGGATTATTCCGAGGAGGCAACCGGCAAAACTGATGATAAAGGATTCTCCGAAAATGAGGCTACTTATCCAAAAGGGCCCAAAGCCAAGAGTCTTAAAGATGGAAAATTCTCCGATACGTTCCCTTGTGGTCATGGACATGGTATTGGCAGCAACGGCAATGATAATGATAATGACTATATAGGCTACAAGACGAATAACCACAATAATAGCGTCAATCATTGCTATCATATGAAGACTAAAAGCTTTTTCCGACTCGGTGAGTGTTTCCGCTCTGGAGTTTTCAAACGCTCTATCGATAGCCGCCGCGACATCAGCGGGATTCGCTGAATCAGAGATTCCGACGCTGAATGACCCGACCAGATCAGCGCGATCCGGCGTCTCCCGTTTCATTGTCTCATTGAGATAGTCCCAATGGAAGAAGAAAAGCCTTTCATCAGTATCCTGATCTTTCCCTTTATAGATTGCCCTGAGTACAAAATCCCAATTACCCGGATAAATGGTTCCCTTCAGAGTGATGGAATCGCCAATTTTCCATCCGAACCTCTCAGCCAGCTTGCGGCCGGCAAGAGCCGCTCTCCTGTCTTTGAGAAAAGCTTCAATCTGGTCCGGAGGAACAATATTTTCCGGATACAGTTCGGGAAGGGCCCTGGGCTCCACGGCAAAATTGGGAAAAAAAGTCTTTTCATCTCTATACATTCCTCCGAACCAGGTGAATGAAGTTAGCAGTTTCACACCATCTATCTGTCTGATTTTTTCCTCATAGGACAATGGAAGGGGGAAAGCCATGGAGATGGCGTTGCGCACGAAAAGGCGTTTTGCCGAAGCCCTGTCGATTCCGGTATAGACGGTGTCGACGATGGAACGGATCATCCCGAAGGCAAGTATGGCGATGGCAATGCTCAGGATGGTGAGACCTGTGCGGAGTTTGTGGCGGAAGGTGTTTTTAAAGATGATTTTGAGGATGCGCATTATTGAGAACACCCTTATCAAGCTGCCGCAACACATGTGCCTTTTTCGCGGCCCGGGGATCATGAGTGACCATGATGATTGTCTTTCCGGACTCAATATTGAGCCGGTCCATGAGTTCCATAATTTCTTCGGCGGAATGTCTGTCCAGATCGCCAGTGGGCTCATCGGCTACAAGAATAGCCGGATCGGTAACGACAGCCCGGGCAATAGCCACACGCTGCTGCTGGCCGCCGGATAGCTGCCCAGGGTAATGGTCCATTCTGTCTGTGAGACTTACAACATCGAGGGCCATCTCGACGTGTTCCTTCCGTTCGCTCCGTGACAGATCGGATAGAAGAAGCGGGAGTTCAACATTTTCAAAAGCCGTGAGGACCGGTATGAGATTGTAAAACTGAAAGATAAAGCCTACATTAAGGGCCCGCCAGCGTGCCAGTTCCCGTTCGGGAAGGTTTGTGATATCGATGCCACCGATTCTTATATGCCCGCTATCGGGTTCATCTATGCCTGCGATGAGATTCAAGAGGGTGCTTTTACCGGAGCCGGAAGGGCCCATGAGGGCGAGGAATTCGCCTTCCGCTATGTCAAAGGTAATATTCTCCAGGACCGGCACAATCTGGTTTCCCCGTCGATAGGACTTGAAGAGATTTCTTATTTCAACAATAGGAATTGGATGTTCCATTTACTGTTCGGCGATCTTAATGCGGTCATTATTTCTCAGTCTTTTTGGCGGATTGACCACTACCCTGTCTCCTGATAAAGCGCCATCAAGTATTTCCATCATTTCTCCCAGGGCAGAGCCGAGCTTTACCGGGGTCAATGTAACCCTGTTTTCTTTGACTACGAAGAGAAATGTTTTCCCTCCGTTATCGACGATGGCCTTTTGATTGACGGCTGTTTTCGGTTTTTCTTCTTCTTTTTTTACTTCCCGTGAAAGAAAGGCGACTTTCGCGCTCATCTCCGGGAGTATTCTGCTGTCTATGGTATTAAAGCGCACCTTAACCATCACCGTTGCTTTGCTCCTGTCTGCAGTAGGAACGATCATATGAATAACCCCCGCGAAACGTTCATCAGGGAGCGCGTCAAGTTGAATCTCACAGGGTTGGCCTGTTTTCAATTTCCCGATATTTGACTCCGAGACGTCTGTTTCAACCTGAAGGGATGTCATGTCAGCGATGGTGACAACTGCCGATTTTGCGTTCGCGGCCGCGCCCAGAGGGGTTACTATATCGCCGACATCAGCGTTTTTTGTGAGGACGACAGCATCGAAGGGAGAGCGGATACGAGTATATTCCAGTGATACATCAGTGCCGCTCAAGGCGGCTTCAGCTGCTTTAATCGACCCTTCCGCGCTTGAGAGAGCGGCGAGGGCCTTCTTATATCGTGCTTCGGCAGCGTCAAGAGACGCTCTGGCGGTGAGATTCTTGGAAAAAAGCTGTTGTTCCCGTTCAAAGGAGATGCGCGCGTCATTCAGTTCCGCCTTTGCCTGGTCATAGGATCCCCGTGACACATTGATGTTTGCTGATGCCTGTTTACGGGATGCCAGCAGGTCTTCATTCTCCAGCTGAGCGATAACCTGACCCTTCTTTATCTTGCTCCCTTCTTCGACATAAAGCGCGACAAGCCGTCCCGTCGCTTTTGCCGCGACGGAGGATTTTCTCTGAGGCACCACGTACCCGCTGGCATTAAGGAGAGTGAATGACTGAGAAGGGTAGGTCTGAACAACACTGGTGACCTCGACTTTGGCAGAAGGTGAAAAAACACCCGTCATGAAAAGAATGAAAAGCAGAATTACGAAAATAGCGCCAATGATAAGGTAGAGAGCTTTTTTTCGCGTCTTTTTCTGAAACCCCTGCCGGGATTTATCTATCTTCAGCTTTGAAAGGTCTTCTTTTGCCATTTTCTACTGTTATATAAAGCTGAATTATGTTAAACGACGGAAGCTTCCCTGTCAAGAATCTTTCATTGAGTTCTCCGGGGTATTCTTCTTTCTGGAGGTTTTTCTTGTTCCTTTTATTCTTTCTTTTATCTTGTTGCCCGCTATCCAGGTAAAATGACGTTTGACGGCCTGCCTGTACTCTTTGAAGTGGGGGCCGGCGATGGAAGCGTCTTTGTTTATTAATGCCCTGTAGAGATTTTTATGAAATTCAAGATGATCTTTAAAACGGTCGGAGGGGATCATCTGCTCGGTCATCACACCATGGGATACGCGCATTAAACAGTCCATGATAATTTCATATACGGGGTTTCCTGTCGCCCGTGAGAGAATAAGATGGAAATCGGCATAGGTTTCACCCAGATGGAAAGGGTTAAGCGGTTTAATACCTTCCTTATCCTCCCGGATCATGGTTTCAGCCTCTTCGATGCGTTTTTGGAGCAACGCCATGTCTTCTTCAGGTATCTTTCCGATAGCGGCCTCAAGGACAGCCCTTTCGAATTCGATTCTTACTTCCATTACATCCTTCATGGTAAAGCTTGCCCTGCGTATCAAGCCGGATATCATTTCAGTCGCCATTGATGTATCCGCCTCTCTAACAAATGCCCCACCTTCGCTTCCCTGCTTAACAATGATCAGCCCGGACTGTTCAAGCATGCGGAGGGCTTCCCGGACCGCCATTCTTCCCGTTCCAAATTGTGTTGCCAGGTCTCTTTCCGGAGGGAGTTTATCACCGGGTTTCAGCGTTTTTGAATAAATGAGATCCTTGATCTGATCGGCAATTTCGTCGAAGGCGCGTTTAGAAGGGAGCGCTTTGAAAAGAGAACTATTCATTGGGCGAGCTCAATTTTCCTTTCCTAACTTTAAAATAGTAAAGTAGTTAATATGATCTGAAGAAGTTGGTAATAGGTCATACCGACTTGTACAATCTTTGGCGATCTTTTGTCAAGGAAATAATCAAAAATAATAAGCAAGTGTATTGCCTGTTTTGCCCTTTTTTCAAAGATGATTTCCCGGATTGTTTTGTGATAAATATCTTGACAAAAAAAGATGCCAATTGGTATAAGAAGGAAATTGGTAAAATGTATGACCTATAACAATATGGCTGGTGTTCATGAGGTTGGGTAACCGTGCTTCAAAGTTATCCACGTTAAAACATGCAGGAGACAACAGGAACACTTGCCAGCCTGGTATGCGCGGTTCTCCCCCTGTTTCTTGTTTATGTGAAATATATGTAACCTTATAAAAGTTATACGAATTATCTTATGATTAATAAGGGCTATCATTGAGCAGGCAGACCACGGAAACGGGAATTATTGTGACGTTCTCAATCTTCCGGGGTGGAAGAGGACGTGGTTCTCATCACCTTCACGTTGCGGAAATTACAATTGAAACCATGAGGATATGCGGACGTTATTGTCAAAAGGAGAAAAATAATGCTCACAACATGTAAGAGATTTGACGCGGATGTGGTTGTATGCGGCGGCGGCCCCGGGGGTAGCGCGGCTGCCATATCATCGGCCAGAGCGGGGAAGAGGACGATACTTCTTGAAGTACGTGAGTCTCTTGGTGGTCTTTGCACCAATGGATACATCACGGGTATTGCCGGCGTTGTGGACGGTATCAGCAAGGAATGGCTCGAAAGATTGGATGCCGGAGGCCACGCGGTAATGCAGCCCCATTTGCCGACGGTTGAGCCCGAGTTCGGCAAGGCGATGCTTGAACAAATGGTGCTTCAGGCAGGTTGCCGCATACTTTATGGAACACACGTCGTTGACTGCATGAAAGAAAGCAATAAGATCAAAAGCGTTATAGCCTATTGTAAATCGGGCAGGATTGAAATCACCGGCACAGTTTTTATTGATGCCACCGGCGATGCTGATCTTGCCTTTGCGGCAGGTGTTCCCTGCGAAGTCGGCAACGCGGAGTTCCTGGGCCTTAATCAGTCGGTAACGATGGGGTTCAGGTTGTCATATGTCAATCTCAAGAAATATAATGAAGCAAACGCCGCATGGAGAAAGGACCCAAACTATGACCCGACGGACCTTAAGAAGCGCAGCCTTATTGTCTACAAAGAACACCAGGCTTTAGCAAATGGTGATTTGCATGATCTGTTGAGCCCGGGAAACATCGTATACCCGATGCCTGTCGGGGACCCAACCTGTACGGACGTTACTCTTGACGCCACGCATACCTTCGATTGCCACAATGATGATGTGGTGGACTTGACAAGACAAATTGTTGACCAGCGGCGTAAAGTTATCTGGTTTGTTGAATTCCTGAAGAAGCATGTCCCGGGATTTGAAAATGCGGTTCTCACAGGTGTTGCATCCATGAATGGTGTAAGAGATTCACGACGTATAGTGGGCGAATATATTCTCCGCGACATAGACCTGGCTCTTGCGGCTAAGTTCGAGGACGGCATATACCAGCATACTGAATTTTACGACACTCATGTTCCAACACCAGGTCACCATACGGCGCTTCGTCATGTCCACTATAACGAGCCTTTTGATCCGGCGTGTTGTCGTCCATCCCAGGACGATAACGATTATATGATGCATCCCTTCGTGGCTCCCGGAGGTTACGAAATACGCACCAATCCGAGAGAATATTGTGAAATCCCGTTTAGAAGCCTCATAGCCTGCGGAGTTGATAACCTGATGGCTGTGGGGCGTTGTTGTTCGGCAGAATACCACGCTCTGGGATCTGTCCGGGTTATAGCCCCGTCAATGGGTATGGGGCAGGCCGCCGCCCTCGGTGCTGCTTTGGCTATTGACCGGAGGCTTGACGCTATACGGGAACTGGATGGCAAACTCGTGAGGCAGGCAATGGTTGATAATGGTGTAGCTCTTGACAAACAGCCCGGTGGGTATTGGGAGCATCAGCGAACATTAAAGGGTGATTTCGTTGTTTCTCCCGCTGATATGATTGAGATTCACGGCAAATAGGAAGAAACTGGCTTTACTAATTTATTGCCGTTGAAAAAAATATGAATCGGTATCAAACGTTAAAACCAAAGGCCATATGG
Organism: uncultured Syntrophus sp.; assembly: GCA_964644085.1. GTDB lineage: Bacteria > Desulfobacterota > Syntrophorhabdia > Syntrophorhabdales > Syntrophorhabdaceae > PNOF01. Next base: position 20,700 of record CAZXVZ010000012.1, read on the forward strand.
ATGATTGAGATATAGAAAGGAGATAGACGCCGGCTTGCGGAAAGTGTCAATTTTGATTGGAAATAGACAAAGGGGGGAGGTTATATGAATAAAAAGAAATTCATGATACGGGGATTATGCATTATTTCAGCATTATTTTTTTCAATGATTATGTCTGGATTCGCAGATGCTGCAGAGAAGGTAGCGGTAAAATCAGTGCCTAAAGTGCAGCCACTGAGGGGAGGTATGCTTAAGATTATTGAAATAATAGGACCGAGAGGGGCTATTGGCTGGCCTCTGGAAAGCGCATCAACAATGGTTGATTCCAAGCCGGTCTGTATTGAAGCGCTCCTGCGCCAGCTCAAAAACGGCGCTATCGGGCCGTGGCTCGCGGAGTCCTGGAAGGTTGCGCCCGATAAGAGTTCGATCACATTTTTTCTCAGAAAGGGGGTTAAATTTCATGACGGTACGGATTTTAACGCCGAAGCCGCAAAATGGAACCTGGAGGCAGTGAAAGGCAAAAAAGTCGGAACGGAGAATTGGACTTCGATAGAAGTAGTTGACGATCACACCCTCCGCGTCAATCTTTCACGCTACTCCAATGATTTGCTGGCTATTTTTACCGGAAGAGAAGTTATAGGTACAATGATATCTCCAACAGCATTCACTAAAAATGGTATCGACTGGGCAAGATGGAACCCTGTAGGAACAGGCCCGTTCCAGTTCGTCAGTTTCGAACGGGATGTCCGCACGAGGTATAAGAGGTTTGACGGCTACTGGCAGAAGGGTAAACCCTACCTTGATGGGATTGAGTATATCTATATAAGGGATCCCATGACGCAGTCTGCAACAATCCAGACGGGGGATGCTCATATCCTGAATATAGAAGCGGGCAAACAGGCCGCCGATCTTAAAACGTCAGGACTATTCAACATACTTGTCACAGAAGCAGGGACGGTCGCTATTTTTCCTGACAGCGAGAATACAGACTCTCCTTTTGCCAACAGGGGGGTCCGTGAAGCAGTCGAGTATGCCATCGACAAAGAAGCCATAGCGAGGGCGAAAAGCTATGGCTTCTGGAGCGCGGCATATCAATTGCCGTGTTCAGGCGGTATAGGATATATAAAAGGTTTTCAAGGCCGCAGATATAATCCTGCCAAAGCGAAGCAACTGCTCAAAGAAGCGGGTTATCCGCAGGGATTCAAAGCGAGACTCATTCCCCACTACATGCTTGACAGAGACATAGCGGTCGCCATTCAAGGTTATCTGAATGCGGTAGGAATTCAGATCGAGCTGGAACTTGTCGATCAGGCGAAATATATTGACTATCGGAGAAAAGGATGGCGTAACGCCCTCCTCATACAGGGTCTGGCGCTTCACTCAAACTATTTGACCACCTTTAAGGGCTATATTGCCTCCGGTAAACTTGATTTTCCAAGCCTGAAAGAGCCTGATGTTGTGCACACACTTTTTGAAGAAATCTTTTCTACCGTAAATCTTGAAATACCGAGGGTTCAAAAGTTGCTAAAAGCGCTCTATGATGATGAAACTATTATTCCTATCCAAACCAACGCACGGGTTTCCGTGCAGCAGAAAAATGTTCATGATTCGGGTACTTTTTCTCTGGGGATATTATCGGATTGGACACCTGAGAATATATGGCTGAGTAAATGACGGAATGATAAACAAAAAGAGAAACTATCGAAAAAAAGAAATTTTTGTGTATACTTAATGACAGGCAAAAGAAAGGGAGGATACAACATGAGAAAAGAGAAATCATTTGGAAAAATTGCGTGTATTTTGTTCGTTTTTACTGCTGCTCTCTCATTGCTTATATCGGGATTTGTTCTTGCAGCCGAGAAAGCGCCGCCAAAACCGGCAGCCAAACAGCAGCCAAAAGAGCAGCCGCAGACAGGGGGTATTCTGAAAATCATCGAGGCAACAGGGCCCAAGACTCCATTCGGGTGGCCTGTTGAGGGTGTCGGTGAAGCCTCTATCGCCAATAAACCGGTACTCGAGTCGCTTTTACGCCAGCATTACGATGGTCGTATTGAGCCATGGCTCGCGGAATCATGGAAGATTGCTCCAGATAAAAGTTCCATAACTCTCTACCTTAGAAAGGGAGTCAAGTTCCATGACGGTACCGATTTCAATGCCGAAGCGGTGAAGTTTAATCTTGAGGCGATGAAAGCGGGGAGAAGACCGGGAACAGAAGATTGGGCGGCGTTTGAGGTCATCGATACGTATACGCTGAAGATTACACTTTCCAAATACACAAATGTACTCCTTACGCGATTCGCGGGCGGCGGAGGCGTGCAGGTATCACCTACAGCCTTCAAAACCAAAGGCATAGAATGGGCGAGGTGGAACCCTGTCGGAACAGGCCCTTATGAATTTGTCAGCTTTGAGCGTGATGTCAGAACGAAATACAAACGATTTGACGGTTACTGGCAAAAAGGAAAGCCTTATCTTGACGGAGTTGAGTACGTCTATGTCAAGGATCTCATGACACAGGCGGCAGCCATGCAGGCAGGAGAGGCGCACGTATTGAACACGGAAACGGGAAAGATGGCGGCTGATCTGAAAGCAATGGGTCTGAATATTATCACGGCCAATACGGGCACCGTCGTTTTAATTCCCGACAGTGCCAACGCTGATTCTCCGCTGGCCAATAAAAAAGTCCGTGAGGCGGTTGAATATGCCATCGATAAAGAAGCTATCGCCAAGACAAAAAGCTATGGTTTTTGGCAGGCCGCTTATCAACTACCTACCCCAGGTACGATGGCATTCATGAAGAACTTCCAGGGTCGCCGGTACAATGTCGCCAAGGCAAAACAACTCCTGAAAGAAGCAGGCTATCCGCAGGGATTCAAGACAAGAATCGTCCCCCATTTTGCCATTGACAAGGATATTATGGTGATTATACAGGGCTACCTTGCCAAGGTGGGTATCACTGCTGAAATAGAGATTGTTGATCCCGGCAAATACACCGAATATCGACGAAAAGGGTGGAAGAACGGTTTTCTCTGCCAGCCTTTCGGGATATATCCCAACTATCTTCAATCGCTTGATCTCTACCTCTCATCTGATGCCCTTGATTTCAAGATCATGAAAAAACCGGACGGATTGGATACCCTCATAAAAGAAGCACTTGCAACCACCGACCCCGAAGCGCCGAGAATACAGAAGGCATTGAAATTGATTCATGAAGATGCCACGGTCATTCCCATTCATACAACCGGCCGGGCATCTGTTCAGCAGAAAAATGTCCGGGATACAGGCCATTTGAGCCTTGGAATCTGGACAGAATGGACACCTGAGAGGGCCTGGCTGAAAAAATAATATAACATCTGTTATGCTCCTGTCCGGTACGGCCGGAGTCTGTGCCGGACAGGAGCGGCAGGAGGAACCTGTTTTATGACGACCTATATTATACGCAGACTGTTGCAATCTCTTATTGTTCTCCTTATCGTAACTTTTATGATCTTTTTCACCATGCGTCTCTTGCCGGGCGATCCTATTCTTATGTACATGACCATGAGGGATGTTGAAGGTACCTCACAGGCAGAGATTGATGCCATGAGAAAGGAGTTCGGCCTCGATAAGCCTATGGCAGTGCAGTATGTTAAATGGGTATCTGACGCTGTTCGGGGCGATCTCGGAAAGTCCATTCTAAACCGGAGCAGTGTGGGTGCTGAGCTAAAAAGACGGATACCGATTACCTTTTATCTGGGTTTCCTCTCTTTGCTGGTGAGTATTATCTTGAGTATACCGGCTGGGATAATAAGCGCCATAAGGAGGGGCAGCTGGATGGATTCTGCTGCTACCACGCTGGCCAACCTCGGCATAACAGTGCCGATCTTCTGGCTCGGTATTCTCCTCATCTATGTTTTTGGTCTTTATCTACGGTGGCTGCCGGTACAGGGCTACACCTCGCCCTTTGACAATTTATGGTTAAGCATTAAGCAGACAGTAATGCCTGTTTTTTGTCTTGCCATTTTTTCCATAGCATCAGGTATGCGGCAGACCCGATCAAGTATGCTGGAGGTTATCCGGCAGGATTACATCAGAACGGCCTGGGCAAAGGGTCTGAAAGAACGGATTGTTGTCATGAGGCACGCGTTGAAAAACGCACTCATCCCTGTTGTAACCCTTACGGGCATGACAGTCCGCTTTGTCTTCGGCGGTTCCGTGCTTATCGAGACGGTTTTCAATATCCCCGGCATGGGTAGGCTCACCGTGGACGCTATTATGTCTCAGGATTACCCTATCGTGCAGGGCGCTGTTCTCGTCATAGCTATAACGGTACTTCTGGCAAACCTCATTGTCGATCTTTCTTATGGTTGGCTTGATCCGAGGATACGATATGAATAGGCAAAAAGAGACTGTGACGAAAAGCGGGACAACATTTATCAACACGGAAAAAACCCGATCAAGCGGTAATGAATTCCGGCGCATGCTGAGGATATTCTTAAGCCGTAAAATAGTTATTCTCGGGTTTGCCATTATTTTAATACTTCTCATAGCGGCAGTTTTTGCGCCCATTCTTGCGCCATACGATCCTTACGAACAAAATCTGGAAGAAGCATTAAAGGCTCCCGGCAAAGCGCACTTACTGGGAACCGACGCTATCGGAAGAGACACGCTTTCCCGTATCATATACGGCACGCGGACTTCACTTGTAATAGGCATTGTTGCCATATCAATCGCCGCTTTCCTGGGCATGTTCATGGGTCTCATCGCGGGATATTTTGGCGGTAAGATATACGCTTTTTTCATGCGGTTTATCGACGCTCAAATGTGTTTCCCACCCATACTCATGGCCCTTGTTGTCGCGGGAATACTTGGTTCAGGCCTGAAAAATGTCGTCATAGCCATCGGTATTTCTCTCATACCTGCCTATGGCCGTCTCATGTGCGCCCAGGTTCTTTCCGTAAAGGAAAATGATTATGTTCTCGCGGCCCGTGCCGCGGGAGCAAGTAACATGCGGATTATGATGCGCCATGTAGTCCCTAACTGTTTTCCACCCCTTATCGTGTTAATTACCATGAATATAGGAATGGCGATCCTGTCCGAAGCCGGCCTTTCCTTTCTCGGATTAGGCATAGCGCCGCCCGGGGCAGCCTGGGGAGCCATGGTGAGCGATGGATATCTCTATCTGAAAACACATCCGATTCTCTCTTTCGCCCCCGGTCTTGCCATCATGCTTGTCGTGTTTGCTTTCAATATGGTCGGAGACGGTTTAAGGGATGCCCTTGACCCGAGGCTCAGGGGGACATTATGAACCCTTTGAATCGCGTGAGCAATCTAGAGAGTTCAATCCGGATGGTCAAGTTAAATGACACGAACAGTTTAAACAATTTGAACATGTTTTATCTTGAGAGGACATTATGGCAGTATTGAGCGTTGAAAACCTGAAAACACAGTTTAGAACAGAAAGCGGCCTCGTGAAGGCGGTAGATGGTGTCTCCTACTATATTGATGAAAATGAGATCATCGGTATCGTCGGGGAATCCGGGTGCGGAAAGTCGGTAACGCAGCTCTCGGTCCTCCAGCTTATTGCCTCTCCTCCGGGTGAGATTGTCGCCGGTAAGGTCATCTTTGAGGGAAAGAACCTCCTGGAATACAGCCCCAAGGGCGCTGAGATGTATGCCGTCCGCGGCGGCAAGATCGCCATGATATTTCAGGAACCCATGACGTCCCTCAATCCCGTTCTCACCATAAACCGGCAACTCACGGAGATGCTTGAGATCCACCTCGACAGCAGCAAGTCTGCGGCGAGGGTGCGGGCAGTGGAACTCCTGAGACTCGTGGGTATACCCGCGGCGGAGAAAAGAATTGATGATTATCCGTATCAGTTCTCCGGTGGCATGCGCCAGCGGGTGATGATCGCCATGGCCCTTTCCTGCAATCCGAGGATCATCATAGCCGATGAACCCACCACTGCCGTTGATGTGACCACTCAGGCACAGCTTCTGGAACTCATGAAAGACATGGTGAGGAAGTTCCGTACCTCCCTCGTGATCGTGACCCACAACCTCGGCGTCGTTGCCCGGTATGCCCAGCGCATCTATGTCATGTACGCGGGCCGTATCGTCGAATCAGGCACGACGAAGGACCTCTTCTCGGCACCCCGTCATCCCTACACCATGGGGCTCTTAAAGAGCGTGCCCCAGCTCAATGAGGCACCCGGGACAAAGCTCGTGCCGATCAAGGGCATGCCTCCTGATCTTATCGATATGCCGGGGACATGCGCCTTTCTGCCGAGGTGCGAATACCATACCGCTGAATGCGAAGAGAAGCCCTGGCCCGAATTAAAATGTATAGACGGGCAGCACTACGTATCCTGCTATGTGAATACCGAGGAGAAATACCGTGACAAATAATATCCTTGTCGATGTAAAAGATTTAAAAATGTATTTTCCGGTAACAAGGGGGCTGCTCAAGCATAAAGTGGCGGATGTCAAGGCTGTTGACGGCGTCAGTTTCACCATTAAGAAAGGAGAAACCCTTGGTCTCGTCGGTGAATCAGGGTGCGGGAAAACAACGACAGGCCGCTGTGTCATCAGACTTATCCAGCCCACCTCGGGACAGATACTCTTTGACGGCGAAGACATTGCCCGGTGGCCGGAAAGTAAGGTAAGGCCTTTACGGAGTAAAATGTCCATTGTTTTTCAGGACCCCTATGGTTCCCTGGACCCGAGGCAGAACGCGGGAAGCATTGTCGGTGAGCCGCTTTTGATCCACGGGTTGACAACAGAAAACGCTGAATACGAAGAGAGGGTGGCGCGCCTGTTTCGCATGGTCGGCCTCGACCCCGGCATGGCAAACCGGGTGCCCCATGAGTTCTCCGGCGGGCAGCGCCAGCGGATTGCCGTTGCCAGGGCGCTTGCCTGCGAACCTTCTCTTATTGTCTGTGATGAACCCATATCGGCGCTCGATGTGTCGATCCAGGCTCAGATCATCAATCTCCTCCAGGAACTCCAGGAGGGACTAAAAGGTCTCACCTATCTGTTCATCGCCCACGATCTCGCCGTCGTCAGGCATATCTCAAGCCGTATCGCCATCATGTACCTCGGACGGATCGTTGAGATTGTTGACAAAATGACCCTGTATGATAATCCTCTTCATCCCTATACAAAGGCGCTCCTCTCAGCGGTACCGGTGGCAGATCCCTTTGTTGAAGAGACCCGGGAACATATTATCCTCAAGGGAGAGGTGCCAAGCCCCCTCAACCCGCCATCAGGCTGCCATTTTCATCCGCGGTGTCCCGTGGCCTTGCCGGAGTGCAGTCGCACAGTGCCCGTTTTGAAGGATGTCGGCGGTGGGCATGAGGTGTCGTGCATACGGGTAAATGGAGCGTAGAAAAAAGGAGCGAAAAGAATCGTTACAGAAAGTAAGGAGGAATAGACATGGAAGGCAGCAATAACATGAATATGTATGAGGTCTTGAGCCCCTGGGCTGAAGCGGATCCGGTGCCATTGAAAGGTATTTCAGCCCGCCTTGAGGACATAGCGGGAAAAAAGATTGGTCTATTTTGTAATTCCAAACGAGCGGCACGCCTGATTTTAGCTTCCATTGAAAAAACAATAAAAGAGAGATTCCCTTCAGCAGGCACAAGCTGGTATGATACAACAACACCCAATATCCCCGAGATTGAGTCCGCTAACAAAGAAAAATTTATAAAATGGCTGGAGGGGATCGATGCTGTCATCCTTGCTGTGGGTGACTGAGGTTCCTGCACAAAGTACCTTGTGTACGATGCGGTCTCAGTTGAGGCCATGAACAAACCGACAGTCATGCTGGCCAATGATGGTTTTTATACCGATGGAAGACAGGCCGCTTCAACAAAGGGTTATCCAGGATTGCGGCTTATACCTGAAACAGTGCCCTGCGAATGCAGTATTGAGGAAGATGCAGAAACAGGAATACGTCTCGTAATGGATCAGGTTATTGATGCTCTGAGAAAACCGCTTACTGCCGATGAAGCTTCGCCGAAGACCAAGGAGAAGGAAAAACCGACGAGAATAGCATTTAAAGGGAGCCTGGAGGAAGTAAACCGGTTCTATTACAAGCGGGGATGGGGTGACGGTCTTCCTGTTATTCCCCCCACGGAAGAGAAAGTGAAAGAGATGCTCACCGGGACCGACTTGCCTCCTGAACATATTCTCGGTATGGTGGAACCCCGGCTTGGAAAAGCCTCTGTAGAAAAAATCGCTGTTAACGCCGTCATGGCGGGGGCGCTACCCGTGCACATGCCCGTTCTGATTGCCTGCGTAAAGGCCATGCTGGATCCCGATTCCTGGTTCGGCACATACAGTATGAGCACCGGTTCATGGGCGCCATGCTGGATTATTAACGGCCCGGTCAGAAAAGATATCCATGTAAATAACGGTTCCGGAGCTTTAAGCCCTGGTAATATAGCAAACGCGGCTATCGGAAGGGCAATGGGCCTTATAATTAAAAACATCGGTGGTATTCGGAAAGGAATCGAAGATATGGGAGTTCTTGGTAATCCCGCCAAGTATTCCATGGTCATAGCCGAGAACGAGGAGGAAAGCCCCTGGGAACCTTTCCATGTCGGTGAAGGTTGTACCAATGATGAAAGCGCGGTAAGCATTTTCTATCCTAATTCTTATTCTCAGGTCTGGCCTTATGGCTCTGATGACAGCGGTATATTGAATGGACTGATCTATAATCTCCAGCCGGGAAGAGGCGGTCTCTTCTGCTGGATAGTGACACCCCAGCACGCTAAGGTATTAGCCAGAAAAGGCTGGACGAAAGAGATGATAAAAAGATATATCATCGAGTTTGGTCGCGTGCCGGCATACAGACATCCTTACTATTATCAGACCAACACTGCTATCGCCAAACCGGGGACCGTGCCAATCAATCCCATGGACCAGATGGCTGTCATCAGAGAAACTGCTTACATTAAGATACTTGTGGCCGGAGGACCCGGCGCTTTCATGGGCCTGGTTTCATCAGCATCGATTGGCGGCACGAGCTGGGTAACGAAAAAAATTGAACTGCCTTCCAACTGGAGCAAACTTGTTGCGAAGTATAAGAATATTGTGCCTGTTTACGAGCGATATTAGAAGAGATAGGGAATATACGCGTGTTTGACTATGATGTAATTATTATTGGCAGCGGCCCTGCGGGCATCACCGCGGGTATGTATCTGGCCCGTGCGGGATACAGGGTACTGTTGCTGGAAAAGGAGATTTTTGGCGGTCAGCTCAAGAATATAGATTTTATTGAAAATTATCCCGGCTTCGCGGAAGGTATATCAGGTCCGCAGCTTGCTTCGGAAATGGTAAATCAGGCTGTGCGATTCGGCGTAAAGCTAGAGCAGGGGGAAGTCATAGGTATTGAGTCATTCTCGAGCACGCGCCTCGTCAATTGCGCGGATGGTAAAGGGTATACCTGCGCGGCGATTGTTGTTGCCGGAGGAACGCGGCCAAAAAAGCTTGGTATCCCCGGTGAGGACATATTTCAGAATAAAGGCGTTATCCACTGCGCTCTTTGTGACGGCGGGAGGTTTCTCAATGGTATCGTGGCAGTTTGCGGAGGTGGGGACGCGGGAGTCACCGAAGCTCTTTATTTGACAAAACTTGTTTCAAAAGTAATCCTCTTCGAAATAATGCCCGAACTCACGGCAACGGCAATCCTGAAGGAAAGGGCCTTCAAGGAACCTAAGCTTGAAATCCGCTGTAATACCAAGGTACTTCAGATTGCAGGCGACGAAAAGGTAAAAGCGGTAGAAATAATTCAGACAATAACAGGTAAAAAAGAGACTCTTAATGTCGACGGTGTTCTTGTCCGTGCTGGTGTTATACCGAATACAGATTATCTTGATGGGACCATACCGCTCGACGAAGCAGGGCAGATTATTATTAACAATAAACTGGAGACAGAAATCCCTTCTATTGCGGCGGCGGGGGACATCAGGAGCGGTTCGCCCTGGCAGGTCGCGGCGGCGGTAGGCGATGGAACAATTGCCGCTATAAC
>CAZXVZ010000013.1:0-30390 GCA_964644085.1 uncultured Syntrophus sp.
TGTAAACGCGTTTAAAACAAAGGAGGTAACATTATGAAAACACTCGTTATCTGGGCCGGCATTATCGCAATAACATTGGCTGGGTGCGCGACAAAAATGCAGACAGGCGCCCTTGTCGGCAGCGGTATCGGTGCCGCAGTTGGCGCCGGTGTAGGACAGGCGGTGGGACGTGATACCGGCTCTACACTTTTAGGTGCCGGCATTGGAGCCGCGGTAGGCGGTTTGGCTGGCGGCGCCATCGGCCGGTATATGGACAATCAGGAGGCAACCATGCGTCAAGCCCTTGCCAATGTGGAGGGTGCGAGCATACAGCGTGACAAGGATGTGCTCGCGGTAACATTTAAGTCGGATTATCTCTTTGCCACCAATTCCTCCACACTGCTTCCCGGATCCTATGATGAATTGAACCGGGTGGCAAATGTCCTCAGGCAATACCCTGAAACAACTATCCAGATTGCAGGACATACTGACAGCACAGGGTCCGAAGAATTTAACCAGAGGCTTTCCGAGCGGCGCGCCGAATCGGTCAGGAACGCTCTAATCAACATGGGCGTAAACCCGTCACGCTTGACCATGGTCGGTTACGGTGAGAGCAGACCTATTGCCAGCAATAATACCGAAGCCGGCAGACAACAGAACAGGCGCGTGGAAGTCCGCATTATTCCGCAACAGGGATAAAAAATAAGCAGGTAAAACAGCATCTGATTTTTCCGATTTTTGCAAAGGCGGAGGAAATAACATTCCCCGCCTTTGCATTATAACATCTTGGGAAAGCGGTGAGGGATAAGACACAAAAAGACCGGAAGGTCTGAGCTGGGAGCATGCTTTCTAAGACCATTATATCATCCGGTTTCATCAAACCGCAAAGTTATGGTCCGGGCAAATTACATTGCATTTCCACAATTCTTATATTAATCTTGTATAAGAAATAATCATCTATGTACAAAGAATATTTTGGCCTGAAAGAAAATCCTTTTTCAATCGCTCCGGACCCTCGCTATTTTTATATGAGCAAGGGTCACAGCGAGGCGCTCGCACATCTAATGTATGGCGTCAACACTGACGGCGGTTTCATTCTCCTCACCGGCGAGGTCGGCACCGGCAAAACTACAGTCTGCCGCTGTCTTCTTGATCACCTGCCCGAAAACAGTGAAGTAGCTTTTATCCTTAACCCAAAATTGACCGTTGAAGAATTGCTGGCGACTATCTGCGATGAATTCGGCATTAAATACCCGGAGGGCAACACAAGCAATAAAATTTTTATTTCTGCAATTAATGAATATCTTCTCAATGCCCACGAAAATGGCAAACGGGCTATTCTTATCATTGAAGAAGCCCAGCATCTCGGCATAGATGTACTCGAGCAGATACGTCTTTTAACAAACCTTGAGACAAGCCAGAGAAAGCTCCTTCAGATTGTCCTCCTCGGGCAGCCGGAGCTGAGGAGGCTGCTGATCCAACCGGCATTGCGTCAGCTCAATCAGCGGATCACAGTCCGCTACCACCTCTCCCCTCTCTTGAAAGAGGAGGTTACCGCTTACGTGAACCACCGTCTTTCAATAGCAGGACACGTACGCGGTCAATTGTTTTCGGAAAAAACGCTGGCAGAACTCTACCGGCTGACAGGAGGAATACCAAGATTGATCAACATGATATGCGACAGGGCGCTAATAGGCGTCTTCGTTGAAGGCAAAGATCATGTTGATAATAAAATTCTGCTCAAGGCGACCCGTGAGGTATTCGGCAATAACGACCCCAGATGGCTTAAAGGCGTATGGAGGTTAATAAACAACATACGCCTTAAAACATCATCCGTCAGTACTCCTGCGAAAAAACAGAAATACGCAAACAACACGGTTTCACCTGTGATAAGCAAAAATGACGATACCCGGCTCGCGACACTCGCTGAAAATAGAATTGAAACCGTGACAACTGTTGAAGATAAAACTCTATTTCCAACAACATCTGAAAATAATGTTTCACCAGCGGCAAACGTTCACGTATCGGGTAGAGATACCGGCTGGTGGATAAGAAAAGCAATTATACCCGCTGCCGCGTTCGTTTTTCTCCTCTTTCTTTTTCTCATCGCTATATTGATTTTCTATGGGGAAAAACCGCCGGCAGTGCCAAGCCCTGTTGTCAATACTGCACCTCAGGAATTTGCGGCCATCAGAGACCTGCATACGAAAACAAACACAAAACCCGTAAATCTGGAAAAACCCGCCGGTTTTACCAACGCTGACACAAAGAACGCGGCATACCGGGCACTTCTTCAACAATGGGATGCTGTTGTGGACCCCAGAGACCGTGCTAATCCCTGCGAGCATGCTGTGAAAAAAGGCCTGCAATGCGTGAACCAAAAAGGCGGCCTTAATGATCTCAGGCAGATGAATAAACCGGCAGTCCTCACACTCATTGATAAAAGCAAAAATCAGTACTACGCAACGCTCCTTTCACTGACAGGTAACACAGCTTCCGTCGCGATCGGTGATGAAACACGAACAGTTGATGTAAGAGAAATATACACCCGATGGACAGGTGATTATACGCTTCTCTGGAAAGCGCCACAAAATTATAGAAGCAAGATAGAACGGGGCAGCCGCGGACCTTTGGTGGCATGGCTCGATCAACAGCTTTCCGTCATACATGGGCGGGATGTCAGACCTGATAATCAACAGATCTACGACGACTCAATGATAGAGGAAATCAAGGAATTTCAAAAAACTGCCGGACTAAGACCTGATGGCATTCCCGGCACCAGAACGCTCGTCCGTCTTTCGGATACCACAGATGCCGACGGCCCGACCCTCAACGGAAAAAAGCGGGAGAGATAAGGATGTCATATATCCTTGAAGGACTGAAAAAACTTGAAGAGAAACGCAGACAGGAAGAAAAAACTCTACATCCGATTTCATTTCAGGGACATAAGACAGAAAAGCCCGAGAAGAAACCTCTCTGGCCTTATCTCCTTGTCGCCGTCCTCCTTCTTAATGCCGGCGTATTCGCCTGGTGGATTGGCCCCTGGCGGTCAGTAAGGACGAGTGTTAATGCCTCGCAACCCGTAGACCGAAAAAACGAGCCGGAGGCTGCCGCAACCATTCCAGTGGAACAGAAGAAAAAGGACGAGCCGATTCCTGCAAAAAATCCCCAGCAGACAGAAGTTGTGAATCGCCTTGAGACAAGTAACACGGCTAAAACAGTGAAAGAGGCAGGTTTATCTTCCACGAAGGATACGCCTGCGCCCAAACAACCGTCCGCGCCTGTTGTAAAAGATACTCCAGCTCCCAGACAAGCCGCCGTGGCCATACCAGCCCTATCAGACAAGAGCAAGCCGCCGTCAAACAGGCGAATTGTGAAACTGGACGAGCTGCCGTCTGACATCAGAAAAGACATCCCGGATTTGAAGGTGTCTGCTCATTTCTACAGCACCGATCATCAGGCAAGATTCGTGAGGGTCAATGACAGGATTCTCCATGAGGAAGAGGCCTTGAAGGAAGGCTTGAAGGTCGAAGAAATCAATTCCGATGGGACGGTGTTCAGTTACAAGGGGTGGCGATTCCAAATCAATATCAACGAAACCCGCTGATACTATCTCTGGGGCTCACGTCGCCCCCTCCACGAGCATAAGCCCGATGGAGCCTCCCCTTCTCGCCCAAGAATGGGCTAGGAGCCTGTCGGAGAAATGCATTTCCAATTTTGTCTTTCCCACTTTACGCCTCCATGAGAGCTTTCTTTCCCACTTTGTCTCTTCTAACACCTGTTTCTTCCCACTTCCTTGGATATAATCCAGCAAAATCGTAATTCTCCGACAGGCTCCTAGACGGGAATGATATTTTTTTCATTTTCGACTATTCACAGTTCACGATCGACTGTTCAGTGCCTCTGTGTTATTCGCTGCCTCTACTGGTTGTCTTTCCACATTCCATACCTTTCCCTCAGCACCCTGTGGAGGATTTTACCGGCGGATGAACGGGGCATTTCGGCATCTTCGACAAAAATAATATTCTTCGGGACCTTGAACGCGGCAATCTTACCCTTGCAGTATTGGGTTATCTCTTCGGCCGTGGCTGTCTGCCCTTCGTTGAGCGCGATTACCGCTGTTACCTGTTCGCCCCATTTCTCGTGCGGCACTCCGATAATCGCCACCTCTTTTACTTTCGGATTACTGTTGATCATATTCTCAACCTCTGAAGGAAAAATATTTTCGCCGCCTGATATGATCATGTTCGCCTTTCTGTCCACAAGGACATAATAGCCGTCTTCATCCCGGTAAGCCATGTCACCTGCACTGAAGTACTCATCCTTCATGGCCGCGGATGTCTTTTCCGGTTCTTTCCAGTAACCTTCGAAAAGCATGGGGCTTCTCGAATAAAGCTCGCCAACAACATTCGGCTTGGTTATGAGAAAACCATCTTCATCATAGAGCATGATAATATCGGTACCGATAACCTCCCTGCCTATTGTGCCGAGTTTTGTCATCTGTTCCGCCGGCTTCAGGATAGTCACGATACCCGCTTCAGTAGACCCGTATGCTTCATAGAGCTCAGCGTTTTTGAACATCTCAAGTACACCAAGTTTCGTATCTTTCCTTGCCGGAGCGGAAGATATGAGAAGCTTCTTTATGCTTGACAGATCATATTTCTTTTTTATCTCATCGGGCAGGGCAAGCATCATGATGTAGTGCGTGGGAACAAGAGAGGTAAACGTTACCTTGAGATTCTGGAAGGTCTTCAGGAGTTCTTCGGGATTAAAACTTACCATGTTATATACCGCCACAGTGCCGCCAACCCAGGTAACCACAAAGGAGTAATAGAGAGAGTTGATATGGCAGCAGGGCATAACAAGAAGGTTGCAATCATTGAAGTTAAACTGTTGGTCATAAATGGTAATAAGATATTCCGCAAAAAGTGACGCATGGCTTTTCATAACACCTTTTGGTTTGCCTGTTGTACCGCCGGTATACATAATGACCCAGACATCATCAGCGTTTACCTTAACAGCAGGTTCTTCAGGTTTTGCCTTGGCAAGCAAGTCCTCATAGTGTATAAAACCCGTATATGTTTCTTTACCAAGCGCGAAGGATATATACTTCTCGACAGTAGGCAGGTTCTTCTTCATATCCTGCACCATGTTTATCCATGGGAACTCCGCGCCATCTCCTCCGTCTTTGCCTCCCTGAACGATAAAGGCCTTGCATTCGCTGTGGTTGATGTTGTATTCCATCTCGGGACCGGAGAGTCTAAACATGATGGGGACAACTATGAAACCTCCCTTGGCAGCGGCGGCATAAATTTCCATCCACTCAACACAGTTATATGCAAGGACGGCAAAACGGTCGCCTTTTTTCATACCCATAGTGGCGAGGGCATTGGCGAGCCTGCAGGCACGTTCGTTCCATTGTTTGAAGGTATACGATTTATAGAGGTCCCTGATTCCTATCTTATCCGGCCATTTGAATGCATTTACCCGTAACACATCTTTTGCCGTCAGCCAGCGACCGTTCTGCATAATTATCTCTCCTTTCGTACCGAATCTTGTCGGGCTTCATACAAGTTATCAATATCTAGTTGTTGCGGCAAACTTTGTTGTAGCATCATGGATCTTCTTGGCGAAAAGACTGAGAATATGCGCTAATTACACGATTTTATATCTTTTTCTCCCCTCATCTGTCAAGGAAATAGGAATATGGCAGAAATCCATGGAGAGCAAAAAAATCGTCCGGCGGTTTCCTCAGCCGGACGATCCAGGTTGATACATAGATGTGTTTTAGGCCTTGCGTCCGCCTATGCCTTTCGTGCTCTTGGTAATGGTCTTGGCTTTTTCTCTGGGACGCAACGCGCGAACTGCCGCGCCTGCACGCCACATTTCGGAGTCAGCCATGGTACCCAGTTCTTTGGCAAGCCCTTTCTGATAGTCTTTCCCGCCGCACGTTTTGATAACATGCTCAGCTTCCGAGCCGGAGGAAACTTTCTTGTACAATTCCTTAAACACAGGCTCGACGGCTTTCCTGAATTTTCCTTTCCAGTCAAGAGCACCACGTTGTGCCGTCACAGAACAGTTGGAATACATCCAATCCATACCGTTTTCATCAACGAGACGGATAAGGCTCTGAGTAAGTTCTTCCACGGTTTCATTGAAGGCTTCGCTCGGTGAGTGACCGTGTCTGCGGAGTTCATTATATTGAGCTTCCATGACACCTTCAAGACAGCCCATGAGTACGCCACGCTCACCTACAAGGTCGCTGTTGGTTTCGTGGGGGAAGGTTGTGGGAAAGAGATAACCTGATCCGACAGCAATACCGAGGGCAAGGCACCTCTCCTCGGCGCGGCCTGTCGCGTCCTGCCAGATTGCATAACTCGAATTAATACCGGCGCCCGAAAGGAAGTTCCGACGGACGTTAAGGCCCGACCCCTTAGGAGCAACCATGATAACATCCACGTTTTTCGGAGGCACCACACCGGTCTTCTTTCTGTAGGTGATTGAAAAACCATGCGAGAAATAAAGCGCGTCACCCGGCTTGAGGTTTGCCTTTACGATAGGCCAGACCGCTCTTTGAGCCGCATCGGAAACGAGCATCTGTATAATCGTGCCCCGTTTGACAGCCTCTTCGATGGAAAATAGTGTCTTACCTGGTATCCAACCGTCCGCGATTGCCCGGTCCCAGTCACGTTTGAATTCTTTTGCCTGGCCGACAATAACATTGAAGCCGTTGTCTTTCATGTTGAGTCCCTGCGCGGGCCCCTGAACACCATAACCGATAACGGCAATAACCTCGTTCTTCAGCACTTTGCGCGCCTTCGCGAGAGGAAATTCTTTCCGCGTGATTACCGTTTCCTTGACACCACCAAAATCAATAATAGCCATAATAATTTCTCCTCCTTTTAAATATGACGAGTTATTTCCTGGAAATTTGTTCTTTAAATCTGAACCATTATAAAACCAAATGGAACCTCTGTCAAATGAGGGCTCGATAAATTTTCATATGGTTACATATTCTGCGGGGGAAAAAGAACCGGCACCGTTTGTCCGGAGACATTCGGCACCGGTTATAATAAATGTGCCATATTCACTATTTCTTGATTGCTTCCTTTATCTTGCTAACAATCTCTTCACTGCTTAATGAGAATATTGATTGCAGAAGGCCTTCCTTCCTGTAAAAATCGATAAGTGGCGCTGTTTTTTCATTGTAAGTAGCGAGACGTTTTGTGATAGCCTCTTCTGTTTCATCGGCACGCTGTATAGCAGGCGATCCGCACTTGAAACAGGTTCCGTCCGCTTTCGGCGGTTTACTTTTTATGTTGTAGATCTCCTGGCAATCAGGATTGGAACATGTCCTTCGCGTTGTAAGTCTGTCGAGAATAACATCGGTCGGCACATCAAGATTAACGACAAGGTCCAGAGAAATATTGAGTTTCTCAAGAAGTTTTTTCAGTGCCTCTGCCTGGGGGATAGTCCTCGGAAAACCATCGAGCAGAAATCCCTTGGCACAATCCGGCTCTTTCATGCGCGCTTCCATAATGTCCATAATGAGGTCATCAGGAACAAGTTCGCCTCGTTCCATAAAACCCTTTGCCTTCATTCCGAGTTCAGTCCCCGCTTTCACGGCGTTCCTCAATATATCACCTGTAGAAATCTGTATTGATCCGTCATATTCGGTCAATAACTTTGCCACTGTGCCTTTACCCGCACCGGGAGCACCTAATAGAACAAGTCTCATCGCACTGCCTCCTTAATGATTGTTTTTCGATCGGTGTTATTTTTTATAACTCAATCTTATTCTGTTTATTTGCCTGCTTTTTTCTCTTGTTTCTCTTTTCTCTTTTCTTTCAAAGTTTTTTGCGGGGCCTTTTTGTTCTCTTTCTTTTGTTTATTCTTCTCGCCCATAAGGTCCTCCTTTTAGAATATGCTTGAGTTTACCAGAAATTGTTAAAAAAATCATTTTGAAAAGAATATATCTCGTGACGGGAAGCATCCATAACGTTCAAAGTTCTTTTGAAAAACATAGAACATTAAAACAGGAAAAATTCTGAGATAAAACTGCTTTATTGTCTAAAAAAATTGTTGTACATTACACGATGAAGTGTAGTAAACCTACTCTTGGGATATGACAAAAGAAAAATATTATCTTTACTCAGCTAAAGACAAGAAAGAATTTTTTTCTCTTCCTGAAACATGGACGGTAAAGCATTTTGTGGAAGCCGACACAGACGAAAGCCCTTCTCCCGTTGAGCAGATGGTGCTCGATGCCCTGTCTCATCCTGCAGGCACGGAGCCTCTGACAAATTTTGTGCCAAAGGCACAACGTATTGCCGTCATCGTCGATGACGCCACGCGGCCGACGCCGGTAGCGCCTATACTCAATACTCTTCTCCCTCATATCGAGGCGGCTGGTTGTGAAAGGAATAACATCACAATTGTGATTGCCCTCGGAACCCATACGGCAATGCAAAAGGAAGCACTGGAAGAAAGACTTGGGAATAAAATATTGTCACGATACAAGGTTATCCAGCATAATGCCTGGCAGAACGAACTTGTACCCGTTCCTATACCGGGGGACACAGGGGTGCTAAAAATCAACCCTGAAGTCGCCCGCGCTGATCTTCGTATAGGAATAAGTTCGATTCTGCCCCATCCCATGGCCGGTTACGGTGGAGGTCCAAAAATTGTCATGCCCGGAGTCGCCAATTACGAATTTATCCGCGACCACCACATGAAGCACCTCACACACCCCAGGTCCACGACAGGTCTCACTAAAGGCAACCCGTTTCACGAAGACTGCATGAAAGGCGCGCAGGCAATTGGACTTGATTTTTCGATAAACTGTGTATACGACCAGAAGGGGCAGATTGTCCGGATAATCGGGGGAAGCCTTGAGATGGCTTTCAGCAAGGCAGTGGAGGTGTGTCTCTCGATACTGGGCCACCATTTTGAAGAGAAGGCTGACATAACGATTGCCTCAGTTTATCCCCATAGTCACGGCCATCAGTTTTTCAAAGGTTTGAGTGCTCCCGATCTAGTGACTAAAGAAACAGGCGCCGTCCTGCTTATGGCGCCAATCGTGGCACCTATGTCAACTGAATTTATGAACTCCTTCAATGTTGTAAAAGAAAAGTCCGGTAATAATTCAGCAGCATACATCAAAGATCATCTATCGCGGGGAAAGGCATACCTGCCCGACAAGTCAATTGACTTCAACATGGCCATGTCCACTCCTTTCTTAAGGCCCAGGATACGGGTAATACTCGTGTCGCCGATGATCTCACAGTATGAGGCAGAGACAATGGGTCTTGAATACGCCGTCTCTGTTAAAGAAGGCCTGGAAATCCTCAGAACAGCGTATACTAATGCTACAGTCGCCATATTCCCAGCGGGTGGCCTTATCATTCCCATTACTGCCTGGGAGGGTTAAGGAACCACACAGACGTTCCGTCCGGAGGGTTCACATGAAAATACTGGCACAGTCGGTTGTCATTCACGAAAGGGACACGGTGGCAACAGCGTTGAAAGCGCTTCGTGCCGGCGCGAAAATACCGGTAACAATAAAAAACCGTAACGAAATTATCAGACTTCTCACAGATATACCGGCAGGGCATAAATTCTCGCTCATTGACATGGAACAAGGTAATGCTATCATCAAATACGGACAACCCATCGGACAGAGCACCATAAACATCAGACGGGGGGAACACGTACACACGCATAATATGGCGAGTAAGAAAAGACAGAGGTAGGAACAATGTATTTTGATGGCTATCGCAGACCTGACGGAACGGCAGGAACAAGAAATATCGTGCTCGTCATACCGAGTGTGGGTTGTTCTCAGGGCGTGGCCCGGGAAATCGCCGGCAACTTGAAGAACGTTGTTTATCTCCCAAATATTCTCGGTTGTGGTCAGATTGGCGAAGACCGCGCATTGGTAAAAAAAACACTCGTCGGCTTTGGCACTCATCCAAATATTTCCGGCGTGCTTATCGTGGGAAATGGCTGCGAACAATTAACTGCCGGTGAAATCGCCCGAAATGTCAGCGCAACCAAAAAAAGGGTTGAAACCATTATTCTTCAGGACACCGGCAGCATGAAAAGGACAATCGCGCTGGGGAGAAGGATCGTCAAAGAGATGCTCTCCCACGCGGCATCACTCAAACGCGAACCAGTGCCGCTGAGTGAACTTGTCATTGGAACAGAATGCGGTGGCTCGGATTACACATCAGGCCTCGCTTCAAATCCTGCTGTCGGTGTAGCTTGTGACATGCTCATAGAAGAAGGAGCATCTGTCATACTCTCGGAAACACCAGAAATTATCGGTGCGGAACATATCCTCGCAAAGCGCGCAAAAACAGCTGACATCGCACAAAAAATAATCGAAGCGGTGGACTGGTGGGAGGCAAAGGCCATTGAAGGCGGTCAGGATATCCGTGAAGCCAATCCATCACCGGGAAATATTGCCGGAGGTATCACCACATTGGAAGAAAAATCCCTCGGCTGCATACACAAGGCGGGAACAACCCCTGTCGAGGAATTCATCACATATGCGGAACACCCTGCCAGGCATGGACTCATCTACATGGACACACCGGCCCATGACATAGAACAGCTTACCGGCATGGTGGCAGGAGGAGCGCAGATAATCGTCTTTACCACCGGCAAAGGCACTCCAGTCGGGTCACCAATCGCGCCGGTCATCAAGATTACCGCCAACAAAAATACCTTCACGACCATGCGGGATTGCATGGACATGGACATGAGTAAAATCATTGATGGTAGAGAAACATTGCAGGCTGCGGGCAAACGTATCTTCGCTGAGATTATCGCCGTCGCGTCGGGAAAAATTACAAAGGCGGAACGATTTAAACAAAGGGATTTCTGCATATTCAAAATGAATATGAATATATAAAATCTGATGAATAGTCCTATTTCGTCAGCCCGATCTGCATTTTCTTTTTACAAGAACCAAAACCCTGGGTCGGTTATATCTCTGGCTTATAATGCAGGGAAGATTGGCACAAAAGGCGTAGACAATATTGATTATCCATGCCTCAACAGGATTCCAGAGAATAAAAAATAATACCGGAAGTATGGCAATCCAGTGGGTCAGTTCGGCACGGCAGGATTCGACAATCCATTTTCCGATATAATCCTGGGCAGATGAATGAAAATCATTGATCGAGAATAACCCAAACATCTTGCCCCCTGAAGGCAAAAGCCGCTTCCACCTTCTAACTCTGAAAACATTCTGATATATTCTTCCGTTGAGTTCCCAGGAACGTGTTTTAAAGAGCGTATTGTGGGGGTTGAACTTGGCAACTCCAATCCTTGAGGAAAAGTAAGCGACACCAAAATGCACGATAAGCCACGCGCAGGTATTAACGACAATGAGCCAAAAAGTGGACAAATGTATCAAGGTAACACTTCTTCCTTAAATCTTTTTATCGAATTTAATGACTCGGTTTTTCCATCTTACCTGTTTCAGTATATGTTTCTGTATGAGAGACCATCCCATTATCAGCGCAAAGAATATCAAAGATACCGGAAAAAAAAGCGCTGTCCACATCTTAAATCGTCCTATTCTATGAAGGATCCAGAATACCTGGAAAGCATAAAGGCAATACGTGAATACTGGCACCCAGACTGACGGTACGTCTGAAAAACCCAAAAACTTGAAAAGATTAATGAACGCTTCAAAACAACCGGTTACCCAAAGAATAATGAGAAAGAGGAACAGCTTACGTATTGAAGCTGAGCCTTCAGCAAAACCTTTTGTCCATCCTTCTATCAGCGATCTAAATCCATCCGGATACATACGAAAGGATATGGCCCCTCTCCCACTGTAACAGCTTACCTTATATCCTTTTTCGGAAAAAGTCCTGGCAAGGGCAATGTCTTCCAGTACCTTACCTTTTGCTGCCTCATGTCCTCCTATGGTAAAATAGTCATCCCGTGAGCACATAACGCAGGGCCCGAATCCTCCACTGGGCCTGAGGCTGTTCCCGAGAGGCGTAAAAACGTTCAGACCGGCCATTACTATGATATTAAAAAAGGCTGAAAGCTGTTCATACAGTTTTACAGTTTCATGGTAGGGCTGCACTGTTATCAAACCCCTCTGCCTAGCATACTCAGTCGCTATATCTTCTAAACCTCTTGGCGAAAGCCAGGTATCAGCGTCGAGGAAAAGAAGCACGTCACCACGAGAATACCCGGCCCCTTGCATACAAGCCCACGGTTTCCCCAGCCAACCGTTTTCAGCCTTCCTTCCCTTGATTAAATGTACGTTGTATTCCTGTGCCGCAACTACCGTATTATCCCCTGATTCATCATCGACAACGATAATTTCATAGGGTTCAAGTGTTTGCTTCACCAAAGAACTCAAGAGCTTCCTGATCCTGCGTTCTTCATCTCTTGCGGGTATAATAACAGATATGCGGGGTAATGGCACAATTGCCGGATCTGACGGATCTTTTCTTTTCCCTATTGGTCTTACATCCCACATAAGAAACAAACCGATCAGCCAAAAGAAAAGTGGTATTGTCAATCTCGTCACGGAATCATCTCTTCTCAAGAAATAGTCAGGCCTGATAACGAAGGGATCACCGAATCACAGGCACCTCTTTTCTCTGTAATTCACAGTCCCCATAATTTACCACTGAAATAATTCAAAGCAGATCTCCCGGCACAAGGTTCTTGATGCAAACGGGCGGATACTGAGAGTTTCTTGTCTGACCGTCAATAATCTGAATAATCTTCTCTCATAAAGCATTCAATCTCCTCAATGCATGTACGACAAGGAATGTATTCCACTCTTTCTGGGTCCGCCCCCAGCTTCCATCTCTATTTTGAGTGTGCATGACACTTCCTAAGGCTTTTATGCATTGTCTTCTTGCTTCGACTGAATTAAGGTGGGCAAGAGCATTAAAGGTCATATAGAATGGTGTTCTGCCCATCCACCTTCCCGACGGAAGCTGATGTTGGCCAAGATAATTCACCATCATAGCGGTTGCCTTGCTGGCGGCATATTGTCTGTGTGTCACAAATGCTCTTAGAGCATTGTTTATGGAATAAATACTGAACCAGTAGCCGTTTTTTATCTCTATCTCTTTTGCCAGCACATCATACAACAGTTTTATTCTCTTTTCTTCTCCCTGATCAAAACAATTGGCGAGAAACAGAACGGCACAGATCACAAAATGATCCGGGCGACTCGCGGAAAAAGGAAGACCGTGAAGACATTTTTCCTCAACTCTGGTCTCTTCATAATTACATGCCATGTCTGGAACCCCTCGGGATATTGGAGAAAATTGGGACGGTCTGTTTGTACTTAACAGCCAATCAACACCTCTCAAAATAGAGTCATCCGCTTTTCTCACCGTGAGGTGCAATGAGAACAGACCCCGAATTGTAGCGATTTTCGAATTACCCCAGGAACCATTAACGAGTTGGTCTCTCCGGATGGTCTTCACAGTTTCATCGAAATCACGTGTCCAGTCTCCATTCCCTTCCTCGCTTTTCCACTTCTGACGAGCATACAAACCCGCAGGAGACTTACTGCAATCGAATACCCGCAATGGATCGTATTTCAGCTTGAACTGATTTATCATCGTTCTCATTCAATGAAGCAAGAAAAGCAATGTATTACCTGGTCCTTCACCACATTCGATGCTCTCTGTCACCTTACATTCATTCCAAATATGCCCCTTTATCAGCGCTCACCGCATACTTGGCAAAGAGGGCAAGGTAGCCTTTCTTGATCTTCGGTTCCGGTGGTTTCCAATCTTTGAATCTTTCCTTGATCTCTTCGTCGCTCAGTTCCACCTTCACCGATCTGGCCGGTATATCAATTTCGATAACGTCACCATCGCGTATCACCGCGATAGGTCCTCCTGCCATTGCCTCGGGCACAAGATGTCCAACGCAGGGGCCGCCTGATGTGCCTGAAAATCTGCCGTCAGTCACGATGGCAACAGACTTGTCAAGACCGAGGTCCACGAGCATCCACGTCGCCATAACCATTTCTCTCATGCCGGGACCGCCTCTCGGTCCCTCGTATCGGATAACAAGAACCTCGCCCTCCTTTACTTTCCCCGCCAGCAGGGCATTGACGCAGTCTTCTTCCTGTTCAAAGACCCGCGCCGGGCCCCTGTGTTTCTGCATCTCCGGTCTGACGGCAGTTTGTTTCACGACCGCCACACCCATATTTCCTTTCAGGATGGCAATACCACCATTGGGGCCTCTTGGGTTGGAAAGAGGGCGGATGATTTCCTTATCCTTTATCTCAGCACTCTTCAGATTTTCCACGAGTGACATACCACTTGCGGTCATGACCGATGTGTCGAGAAGACCCTCCATGGATTTCATGACGGCCTGAAGCCCTCCTGCTCGTTCAAAATCCTCCATAAGATACCGGGGGTCTGATGGTTTTATTTCCATGACTGAGGGGGTCTTCCGACTTATATTTTCGAAATCATCAAGTGTAAATGGGTAGTCAAGCTCATGGGCAATGGCAGGGAAATGGAGTGTCAGGTTTGTTGAGCCGCTGGTGGCACAGCAAACCTTTACCGCGTTTGTAAAGGCAGCTTGAGAAACGATGTCGCGGGCGCGGATGTTCTTCCAGACAAGTTCCATAACCTTACGCCCCGCCTCTTCAGCGAGCTTTTCCAGGGCCGGATCGGTGGCACAAAGCGAACTGTTGCCGGGCAGCGAAAGACCGATAGCCTCAGCGGCGATACACATGCTGTTGGCTGTGCCCATGAGACAGCAGGCACCTGGGCCGGGACATGCCTCGCCCTCAATTTGTCTTAATTCTTCCTTACTGATCTTGCCCTGTTTATACATAACGAAATATTTTCCCATTGACGAACAGTCAAGCCGTTCTCCTTTGTGATAACCGGCAGGCATATATCCTCCGGTAAATATGACCGTGGGCAGATTACAGCGAACCGCAGCCATGATAAGGCCCGGAACAATCTTGTCACAGGTTCCGATCATAACAGCGGCGTCATAGCTCGCGTGTTCTATCATCATCTCAACAGAGGCGGCGATGAGATCCCGGCTGGGAAGGATATACTTAAAACCTTCGTTCCCGCTCCCCTGACCGTCGCAAGGCGCAAGGACATTGAAGATGGTCGCCATTCCTCCCGCTTCCCGGATTCCCTTTTTTACGGCAGCACCTATGCGGTCAAGGTGGTAGGAGCCGGGCAGTATTTCGTTCCACGTGTTGGCGATTGCAACGAGGGGTTTTTCCAGGTCTTCATCGGTTGCGCCGACGGTTTTCAAGAACACCCGGCGCATATAGTACTGGGGTACATCGGGGTTCAAGGCCTTGCTGCGAAGTTTGATGGTCATAGCTGTCCTCCGTCAAAACAAATGGGGGAAATTTCCCCTCAAATGACGGGATACCACACATTCGGTATGGCGTCAAGCGCCAAATCTACGCCGGGTAATAGCTTTCAGATTGACATACAATGCTATTATTTGATATACTATCAAACAAATTAAGGGTTTATCGCTAAAAGAAGAGATACAATTGGGTAACACTGGCGGTTAAAAAAAATCATCTGCTTTTCTTCAAATGATATTCCCAAGAGATAAGTAAAAAAAAAGATTATAGCAAATCTCCTCACCTCAAGAGATCAAGGAGTGTTTTACACGGCTTTTATGTACATCAACGCGGCATCGTATTATCTACCCGAAATAATCGTCCCCAACGAATACTACACGCGGTTGATCGGCCTAACCGATGAGTGGATTTATAAACGTTCGGGTATCAGGCAAAGGACAAAGGCCGATAACGGTGAAAACACAAACACGATGTCGATTAAGGCGGTGGAGGCCGCGATGAATCAACTTCCATACTCAATTAAAGAAGTTGATCTTATTGTCGGCGCCACATATACACCATATGATACCATAGGTACGCTTGCCCACGCGGTACAGGGACATTTTGGCATTTCCAACGTAAAGGTAGTTTCTATTTCCTCTGCATGTTCATCGGTCCTTAATGCCATAGAGATCGTTGAGGGATATTTTGAAGCTGGCAAAGCAAAACGGGCAATTGTTGTGGCTTCCGAACACAATACCGCTTACAGCGACGATAAGGACGAGCAATCAGGACATCTCTGGGGTGACGGCGCGGGAGCACTTTTCATATCCAAGCAAAAACTATCAGGAAAGGATATGAAGATCATTGACCTCAATACAAGAGGCCTCGCTCATATCGGAAAAGGTGTGGAAGGAGTGTATCTGAGACCCAACGATGGCGGCCTGAAAATGCCTCACGGAAAAGAAATTTTTGTCAACGCGAGCAAATATATGGTTTCCGAAGTAAAGGACATCTTACGAAAAAACCATCTTGCCCTGTCAAATATCAACTATCTCATTCCCCATCAGGCCAACTCAAGGATTATCAAAAATATAGCTGAAAACCTTGGATTGCGAAACGGGGAAATGATTATCAACATGGAAGAAACCGGCAATACAGGGTGCGCGAGCACGATCATTGCACTCTCACAAAACTGGGAGAGGTTCCTCAGTAATGAATTGATTGTCGTGACTGTCTTCGGGGGCGGATATTCAACGGGTGCTATGCTTTTGAAGAAAGCAAACGGACGCAAAACCCACAAATCATGAGTTCCAGGGTATTAATGACAGACCCTTCCCAATCCTTGTGTCAAGTTAATATTGTTAGAAACAATAAGAATTGATTTAAAAGGCTCTCTAACCTGTACAACGGGTGAAAGGTAAACCTCCGGAAATTCAATGCTGACTATATAATTGAGAACGCAAAACTGAAACAATTGAGTTAATCTTGTAGTTTGGCGTTTTACATTTTTAATTGTATGTTGCGGTAGCAGAGGGTGGAGACGTGAGCCTCGGAACATAATTCATAGAAAATAGTAAACAAACTAAAAGGCTGTCGCGAGGCTCATTCAGCCTGCACAGCAGGCGAGAAGGGGAGGCTCACACGGCTTTGCCGGGTGAAGGGGCGACGCCGCAAGCCCCAGTAATGGCAAGGAGGATAGCATGGCGCACCGTAAAACTGAAGGCTACTTTTTTGTTACTATTGTTGGGGGATTTGGGAATGTTTTGAGCCTGATCAGCAGTGCGCCATGCAGGAGAGGCATTGGTTATTTTCAGCATGATATGTGGTCCCGTCTTTGTAACAAATTAGTAAGCAAAGGAACAAGATCCTCATGCAGTCTGTCCTTGACGACGTAGCCGCTCGCCCCGGCTTTCAGGGCAGCCTTCCGGTAAACATCATCTCCATGAATCGTAAGAATGATGACGGGTGTTTCGGGGTGAATATTTTTTATGCGCGAGGTAGCATCAATACCATCGATCTCCGGAAGGTTCACATCCATAATCACCAGATCCGGCGATGCCTCGCTGCAATAATTAATTGCCTCTTTTGCGCAAGCAGCCTCAAAAAAACCGCAATAAGGAAATTCTTCTTTGAGCCATTCCTTTAACAGTCTTCTTATGTTCTTATGATCATCAACAATCAACACATTTATTCTATGTTCCTTCATAATGACCTGCATGAAGTATATGACATAGTTTTTTTCCCGTATGTAAGGAAAGTTTGACTTTTTTGTAAGGAAAGTGTGAGAAATATTTAATCTAATAATATTAAAAAGGTAAAAACATTATTATTTTTTATATGCAAAGACGTATACATATTCCTCTGAACTTTTCGGGTTCAACATACCCGGTTTTCATAGCCCGCTATTCACCAACAACTATTCTGACTTCATTCCAGCGTGATTAACCCATATTTAATGGCCAATTTTACAAGCCCGGGTATATCATTGACATTCAATTTTCGCATCAAACGGCTTCTATATGTTTCAACGGTCTTGGGTGAGAGAAAAACCGTTTTCGCTATATCAGCGCTCGATTTACCTTCCACAACAAGCTGGAGTATTTCTAATTCTCGAGGACTCAGACGTGCAACCAGATTCTCCGGTTCATTTTCTTCACGTTTTTCCAGGTAATTATTAATAACCTGATTGGAAATCTTCTGGCTCAAGTATCGTCCTCCTTTTTGGACCGCACGTAACGCTTGTACCACTTCCACACCCGCTGACTCCTTGAGGAGATATCCTTTTACCCCCGCTTTGAGGGCCCGGAAGATATGTTCTGAAGCGGAGTGCATGGAAAGGATGATAATTTTTGTTGAAGGAGATTGCTGAAGAATCTGCTTGGCGGCGTCAATACCGTTAAGTTCAGGCATGGAAATATCCATAATAACGATATCCGGATGGAGTTTGTTAACCTGACGCAAGGCATCGCGTCCATTCTCAGCAGTGCCGACAACCTGAATATCCGCTTCCACCTCCAAGAGCAGTTTTAAGCCTTCCCGGACTATTGCATGGTCATCGGCGAGAAACACTTTTATGTTCATACCGTAACCTCCACAATGATCCTTGTTCCCTCGCCGGGCTTGCTCTCAATATCGCATTGCCCTCCGATTGACACGGCGCGCTCAGTAATGTTCCTGAGCCCCCATTTCCCAACACTTTTGATTTCGGCAAGCCGATTTGAATCAAAACCGATGCCGTTATCTTCAATGATAAGCATAACCTTTTCATCTTTTTTACTCAAAACAACTCTCGTTTTTGTCGCGCGGGCGTGTTTTGCCACATTATTCAGCGCTTCCTGTGTAATCCGGAAGAGCGCGCTTTCAATGTGTATCGATAATTTGAGATCTACTTCTTCGCCTTCGATAGCAACATCGATACCCGTCCTCGACGAAAATTGCTCTGAATGCCAGCGCAGCGCGGACAACAATCCATAATCATCGAGCACAGGAGGCCTCAATCGGGTCATGACATCACGGATGCTATCCGTTGTCTCACTTATGAGAGCCAGGGAATCATTGATACGCGCGTGAGCTACTTCCGAGACTTCCTGCGGCACTTTCGAGCGAAGAATATTCAGATTGATACCCAGGGCAGTAAGATTCTGGCCGACCAGATCATGGAGCTCTCTGGAAATTCGCTGACGCTCAATATTCTCTGCTTCCGCAAGACGCCTGCCCAGCGCTACGATTTGCGCGTTTGTCGCGACCAATTCTTCTGTTCTCTCTTTGACGATATTTTCTAATTCTTCCTTGTGCTTTTTGAGGGCATCCCCGCTCATCTTCAAATCTCTCAGAAGAATGCTGTATGGTTTCTCAAGACCGGTCTTGATCATCGCTTTGTACATACAATAAAATGAGGCAACCTTAAAAAAATGACCGATAAGATTAGAAAAACCATAGACATCGATATAAAAAGTAAAGAAAAGTTCAGAGCCGATTGCAAAGAGTGCTGACCACACGATGAGATGTAACACATTTTCATCAAACTCCTTTTTGTAGTGTCTGAGCAAAATAACAGTTCCGATAAACATGAATGAAATGAGGTACTCACTGTAAATCTTGAATCGTGTGAGCCCCTTGCCCTCCTCAAAACAAGCCGGGAACACATTCACGGAAAAGATTGAAAGAAGAACAAATATTGTCACAATCAGGTAGCACGTGAAGACAACGTTTGGGTTCAATTTTTTGTTGAAAAAAAGGATGGCAATGAGCAGGGAAATGCTTTGCATATATCGACCAGCTATCCAGAGCTGGGTAGATATATTCGAATCAATCCCGCTAAATATATTCATTCCTTTATAAGTAAGTGTATGGGCCAGATCAATACAACCCATAAAAAGATAAGCAATACCAACAAAGAGAAGATAATTGTTGCTTATCAATTGCCGTGAATTCCAGGCAATCATAAAGACACATAAAGCGATGGCAATTGAAAAAAGTTCCACAATGGAATGAAATAAAAGATAGCTGTAAAGACTGGACAGGTAGAGCCCCACCAGAATAAATAACCAGAGCACAAAGGCCTTTCTGAAAACCATGCCACTCTTTTCGATATCTACCTGCATTTAGCCTCTCTCTAACCTCTCTCGCAGCAACGTATATCTTTGCTGCTGTTTATTATTTCTGACAGCTATTGAAAGGGCTTTTCTTGTACCTATCAGTATTACGAGCTTTTTCCCACGGGTAATGCCCGTATAAAGGAGATTTCGCTGAAGGAGAAGATAATGCTGAGTGAGAACCGGCATGATGACAACAGGATATTCACTTCCCTGCGATTTGTGAACTGATATAGCATAGGCAAGAATAATTTCGTCGAGTTCGGCATAATCATACGTAACAATTCTCCCATCAAAATCGATATTTAATTCCTGTAGTTCTTTGTCAATTGTTTTTATTCTCCCAATATCGCCATTATAGACGTCTTTATCATAATTGTTTCTCGTCTGAAGAACCTTGTCACCCACTTTAAAGAGCTTACCGCCGCGCATAATCTCGTCAGCGGAATGATTCAATGCCTTCTGTAACGACGCATTGAGATTTGTAACACCGGTAACTCCCCGGTGCATGGGAGTCAGGACTTGAATATCACTCATCGGGTCAAAACCAAAATCTGAACGTATCTCATCCCTGCAAAGAGAGACAATTTTTTCAAGTACCTTTTCGGGTTCTTCGATGACCGTGAAAAGAAAATCACTAATACGCCCCGCATTTATGTCTTCACCGGGCATCTCACCTCGATTAACTCTGTGAGCATTGACAACAATCATGCTCTTCTCCGACTGCCGGAATATGTCATCGAGCCTGACTACGGGTACTATGGCAGAACCAATAATGTCCTTGAGAACATTTCCGGGACCAACTGAAGGCAACTGGTCAATATCACCGACAAGAATGAGCGTCGCTCTCTGCGGAACGGCTTTTAAAAAATGGTACATAAGAAGGGTATCAATCATGGAGACTTCATCAATGATAATGAGGTCGGCATCAAGAGGATTTGCGTCGTCCTTTTTAAATTTTCCCCCGCCAGAACCACTGTCCGAACTGTATTCGAGAAGCCTGTGTATTGTTTTGGCTTCATGGCCTGTTGCTTCTGTCATTCTCTTCGCTGCCCTCCCTGTTGGCGCGGCAAGAAGAAGTTTTTGCAACATCTTGCTGGCGATGCGTATTATTGCTTTGATAATAGTTGTTTTCCCTGTACCAGGACCGCCGGTAACAACCATTATTTTATTGCTGATGGAAGACTTTATTGCTTCGAGCTGCTTCACAGAAAAATCAATATTCAAATCTTTTTGCACCCAGCGAAGTGATTCATCAACATTCAAAAGCCTCAGCTGTTTCGGAAAAGTGAGGAGTGTTTTCAGCCTGTCAGCAATACCGGTTTCGGATACATAAAAAGCAGCAAGATAGACGGCAGCCGAAGGTAAAGTTATGAGTTCGGGGTTTGGAGTTCGGAGGTCAGCGTTGATGGTCGGGAGTCGGGAGTTCGAAGTTTGAGGTTTTTCGATGACAACCCTTTTCTCCTCGACAAGACGTGATAGAGCGGCAGGAATGACTGCTTCATCTACTGCCAGAATTTCGGTGCATTTGGTGATAAGAGGATTGTAAGGATAATAGACATGGCCTTCATCAGCAAGTTGATTTAAAACGTAAAGTATACCTGCTTCGATCCGCGCCGGTGCGTTTTTATCCATCCCAAGTTTTTCCGCTATCTTGTCGGCAGTGATAAAGCCGATACCGAATATATCAGTGGCAAGCCGGTATGGATTTTCAGTAACCACCCCGACAGAATTGTTACCGTACTGCTTATATATTTTGGCGGCATACGTCGGGCTCACTCCGCTGCCCTGGAGGAATATCATGACATCACGGACTTCTTTTTGTTCTACCCAAGCTTCGGTGATCATTTTGACCCGTTTCTCGCCGATACCAGATACTTCGTAAAGTCTTTCTGTATGATTGTCGATTACGTTGAGTGTTTCTTCCCTGAATTTCGATACAAGTCTTTTTGCCATCACAGGCCCTATGCCCTTAATCATGCCCGAACCGAGATACCGTTCTATACCTTTTACCGTTGCAGGCAGGACAGTTTCGTAAGACTCCACCTTAAACTGCTCTCCGTATTTCGGATGCCTGTTCCACTGGCCCTGTAATTTCATTACCTCTCCGGGAACAGCCGAAAATATGGTCCCCACTACGGTGACAAGGTCGATCCGTCCCTGTACACGAATTTTCGCGATGGTATAGTTATTCTCCTCGTTAAAATAAGTAATTCGCTCGACCTGGCCCTTAATCTCCTCGTGCATTTTTTCCCTTTGCATGTTATTAATAATAGTAACGAAAATTGAGCGATAATGGAAGAAGAACATTTATGGGACATTTCAGGCTCCGCATATTTTGAAACTGAAGAGAGTTTTTCAAATATTCTATAATAGCCCGGTTTAACCAATTGTCATGTCGCATTCCTTAAAGGAAATAATCAGACACACATTTTTCAACACAGTAGCGAAAAACAAAGCATTGCTTCACCATGAAGCCGATAAGATCAATGGCTTCATGGTACTTCTTATGAAGCACAGAAACACCCAGCGCTCGTGGACAAAAGAAGAAAAGAAATTACTGCGGGCTTATCTCTGGCATCTTTCTTCCTTTATTCCCGCGCTTATTATTTTTTGCCTTCCCGGTGGTTCTCTTCTGTTTCCTTTGCTCGCTGAAATACTCGACAGGAGAAAGAATAAGCGAGCTTCTAAAGATCAGGAAATAAATGGGAAAGATAATAATAATCCCCGCCGCGAAACTTTGAAATTGCTTATATAGTATTGTGTAAAAATATTCAGGGTTTTTTTGGATATTGTCATTTTTTTACTCATAGAGTATTATAAATCAAGGCAACGCAAGGAATAAGGTATGATCAGGTTTAATGACATTGTTGATGAAGTTCAGAAATATAATCCTCAAGCTGATGTAGAATTGCTCCAGCGGGCATACATTTTTTCCGCGAAAGCCCACAAAGGCCAGACGAGACTCTCGGGAGAACCCTACCTGATCCACCCGCTCGAAGTGGCATACACCCTGGCAAAGATGAATCTGGACATTCCGAGCATGGTCTCAGGGCTTCTCCATGACACAATTGAAGATTCCTATGTTGAAAAAAAGGAAATCGAGGAATACTTTGGGAAAGAGATCGCTGAACTGGTCGATGGCGTCACGAAAATCAGTAAAATTCCCCTGAAGACATCGGAAGAATCAAGAGGTGAAAGCTTCAGAAAAATGATCCTCGCCATGAGCAAGGACATCAGGGTCATTCTCATCAAACTTGCTGACAGGTATCACAACATGCAAACCCTCGGTTTCCTTCCGACAGAAAAGCAGAAGGAAAACGCCATGGAGACACTCGAGATTTACGCTCCGCTTGCGCATAGGCTCGGCATTGACTGGTTGAAAGCTGAACTCGAAGACACATCATTCAGATACCTCAAGCCGGTTGAATACAAGCGTATTGTCGATAACATAAAAGAAAAGAAGAAAGAAAGAGAGGAATACATCAAGGAGGTTATTACCCTGCTGCAAAAACGGTTTGATCAGTTTCATCTCCAGGCGGAAATCTCGGGACGGGCAAAACAATTGTACAGTATTTATCGAAAAATGGCACAAGAAGGCCTCAATATAGATGATATTTACGACATTATCGCCTTCAGGGTTATCGTCGTTGACATTAAAGACTGTTACGCGGCGCTGGGCCTTATACATTCCTTTTTCAAACCCATACCGGGTAAATTCAGTGATTACATTGCCCTTCCGAAAGGAAACATGTACCAGTCGCTTCATACGAAAGTCATCGGTCCCCATGGTGAAAAGATTGAAATCCAGATCCGGACATACGATATGCATAAAGTTGCCGAGGAAGGGATTGCCGCGCACTGGAAATACAAAGAGGGTACGGTTTTTAATCCCAAAGAAGACAAGATGTTCGCTTGGCTTCGGCGCATCATTGAGTGGCAACAGGAGCTCAAAGACAGCAAAGAATTTATGGAAATCTTCAAAATCGATCTCTTTCCCGATGAGGTCTATGTGTTCACACCTAAAGGCGATGTAAGGGAACTTCCAAAAGGTTCTACGCCGGTCGACCTTGCTTACGCAATCCATTCCGAGCTCGGTAATCTTTGTGTGGGCGCAAAGATAAACGGGAAAATCGTTCCGCTCCGCTATGTTCTGAAAAGCGGGGACACGGTGGAAATACTGACAAACCCGTCTCATAAACCAAGTAAAGACTGGCTGAGTTTTGTCACAACATCAAAAGCAAAAACAAAGATACGGCAATGGATTAAGGCGCAGCAGCGCGCAGCCAGTATTGAACTTGGGAAAACCCTTATCGAAAAAGAACTGGTAAAACACGATATTGGTTTTAATAAATTTCTTAAATCACCTGAAATGGAAACTATTACAAAAGATTTCGGTTTTGAAACAGCCGATGATCTTTTCGCTGGTGTCGGATATGGCCTCTACACGCCCTTGCAGGTACTAAGCAAGGTTATTCCCGAGGAGGCAAAACCAAGCGGCAAGCTCAAACATATCATCAGTTCCATCAGCTCCATTAAGGGTGGTAAAGATAACGCCATTAAAATTCAGGGTGTGGACGGAGTGGTTGTTCGATTCGGTAAATGCTGCAACCCCATACCGGGTGACAGGATTATCGGTTTCATTACACGGGGCAGAGGACTTACGATCCATACCGAAGATTGTCCCAATATTCACACATATGATGAACAGAGGAAAATAGATGTATCATGGCAATTAAACAAAAACTTCACCTACCCGGTGAGACTGAAGGTGATGGGCAACGACAGGAAGGGGCTCCTGTCTGATATCAGTACGACAATAGCGGGTAATAAAATAAACATTATCAGTGCCCAGGCGTCGGCATACCCCGACAAATCTGCGGCAGGTTTCTATGAAATTGAAATTAAGGATATGCCACAGCTCCAGAAGGTCATAAAATCCATACAGAAAATAAAAGGGGTCCGGTCTGTGGAGCGCGTGCGGGGAACAACATCATAAGTCAGTGAATAGCATATGGTGGATACTAAAATACAAAGGAGCTTTACAAAATAATATCTCTCCGTTTTATTTCATTATCGGGTGTTCTATGAACAAAAGAAATTACCGACCAGAGGACATTGAATCGTGGCAATGTTGAAGTCTATCTAAATAAATATAGACAATGTGGTGCAAATTAGGCTTAAATCGCTTTCTGGAAATTGCCTTTCTTGATACACTTTGAACAGAGCTTCGCCTTCTTCGTAGCTCCGTCTTTTACGATTTTGACAGTCTGCAGGTTTGGCAGCCATTCTTTCTTTGTTTTATTGTTGGCATGACTCACATTGTAACCGATCTGTTTTCCTTTTCCGCATATATCGCATACCCTTGCCATCTATATTCATCCTCCTGCGTGCTGTAATTCAGAATCTGTTAACGTGTCCGTTAAGGATATGAATTCTAACCGCTTTCAGCGCATATGTCAACACATTTCCTGTCTAAAATTATGGCTTATTTTTTTGCTTCCAGCAAAACCAGGTCACATAAGGATCTATAACGTATTTTTTCTCATAGGTCATAACATATTGAAAATATTAACGAATAATTTTCTTAATAAATATGAATAAAAAGGTTTAGTATGGAGTTAATAATGAAAATTATTTTGTAATATCAAATAGTTACAATTGTGATTAGCGGCTATACTAAAAAGGCAAAAAGGTAAATATCTTTAAGGGGTTAAAAAACCATTTCTACAACTTTTCAACAGGTTTTACACAGCTTTTGTGGAAAAATAAGGATAATACCTTGTTATTAAAGCACAATTTTCAACGCACACTTTTCAGAATATTCATTCTTGAACCCTGACGAATATTGCATTTTTTTGCTCTCCCGGCATTTGTTTCAAGAATGTACTGCACGGGATATTGTGAGGATATTGGTGCCTCATCAAAGGGTTTCGCCCCGTAATGAATATGCTTTACTTCATTGCGACTATTTATAAAAAGGATGTCCAGGGGAATGTATGTGTTCTTCATCCAAAAAAACCTCATTTCGTCGCTATTGTTAACAAAAAGCATAGCCGAGTTAAACCCCAACTTTTTTCTGAACATAAGACCACGTGACTGCTCTTCAGGCGTCACTGCTACCTCAGTTTTGAATCTACACAGTTCTTTTCCTGTGCCGTCCATAAACAAAGTTGTAACTTCTTTGCCGATTTCCGCTTCACATAAAAAAGGAATTACACTTATAAAAAACACTAACACAAACCTGAGGATTGCTTTCATATTGTCCGTACATATTAAACGCCTGCGTTTCATGTTCATAAAATTACTTCGGGTATTTCTTTATACCATATTTTTTTAAACAGACTCAATGAACGATTATTGGGAAAAATCCATCTATTGTCTGGCAAGAGCCAGTTTGACGGCAAGAATGGTAAAAACAGAACCGGCGGCAATATTCAATACTTTTTCCGCTCTCCGGGACTTAAGAAACCATCCGCCTATTATCCCCGCCAGATAACTGACTGAAGAAAAAACCAATAGTGCCGACAGGATAAACATCCCGCCAAGCATTACCAACTGTAAAGGAATCGATCCTCTGGAAGGGTTTGAGAATTGTGGCAGAAAAGCGAGAAAGAATATCGATACCTTGGGGTTGGTTATGTTCATAATAACACCCCTCCGGTAGAGATACCACGAAGATGTTTCCGTACCTTTCTGTATGGCCAATTTGCCTTTAGACGCGGTAAAAGATTTCCACGCGAGGTACAGGAGATAGGCAGCACCGGCAAATTTGAGGACTGTGAATGCAACAAGAGATGTCTGAAACAAAACCGCCACTCCAAACGCCACAGCAGTCGTGTGTCCGACAAGACCCGTACAGAGCCCCAGGGTGACCATGATACCCGCGGCTCTACCTTTGAGCATAGACTGGGTCATGACATAAAGAATATCAGGACCAGGCGCAAGGGCCAGCAAAACTGAGGCTGTGAAAAAATAAATAATCGTGTTTGCGTCAAACATAATCATTCCCGTTATCTATTATAGTATTTTTTACCGAACATCATCATGAAAAATTTTACCAGATATTCAATATATGGCATATTATACACGATGAGACAGCAGAAAATACATGACAGAATACACCGGGTGGCAGGTCCTGATATGACTGATCCGCGGGACAGCGCTGTTTATCTGGTCGATCTCGGGGAACCGGTGCTCATAGACTGCGGCTCAGGGTTTGCTTTCCATCGTGTTATTGAAAACATTGAAGAGGCCGGTTTTGATCCCACGGAGATCAAGAATCTTATCCTCACTCATTGCCACGTGGATCACATCGGTGGCGCTCATCTTTTTAAATCTCATTTTAAGAGCTCCCTTGTTATGCATGAACGCGATGCTGACATTGTGGAAAAGGGCGATCAAATTCATACAGCGGCGTTTTGCTTTGATATCAAGTTTCACCCGCTGCATATCGACAAAATAATTACAGAAGAAAAAGAATCTCTCCGTTTCGGAGACTACGATCTTGTTTCCATTCATACGCCAGGCCACACGCCGGGCTCGATTTCGCTTTACTTAGATATTGATGACACAAGAATACTTTTTGCGCAGGATATCGGGGCACCGCTTCTTAAGGATTTCAATTGCGACCCATCGGCATGGATAGTGTCAATCAAAAAACTTTTCGCTCTTGATGCCGATATTCTCTGCGACGGTCATTCCGGCGCCTATGGGCCGAAAAAGAACGTCAGAAGATATCTTGAATATTGCGTCAGATCGCAGGCACAGCAAGGCTATGTCAATACTTAGCACTCCCGACAATAAGGACCTTGGCTTTGGAAACTTTTTACACGATTGCTTCAAGATACAAATTAAGTTCGCAGCTTTTATGATTTTTACTCTCAAATGTTTATACTAATTCGGATTCCTTGAGAGCGCGCTGTGAAGGCGGGTTACCGCCCGGATGCTTATTAATCATGCGTCGAGGGCGTGCGACCCCGATGGCAGCGATCCTACCTGAACGAATGCGCATTGGTGTAAACAATATTTTTTCTTGCATTACGTTAGCATATATCATAACTTTTTATGTAGATGGACTTACGACACTTTGAAACGTTCCTGAAAATTGCTGAGACGAAAAGTTTCACCAAGGCTGCAGGTGCTGTCTGTCTCACGCAGCCTACTGTAAGCAAACAGATTGTCGAGTTGGAACGCTTTTTCGATGTAAAACTTATCGACAGGACAAAAAGGACTGTTGAGCTCACTAAAGCGGGCGAAATTCTCCTCAAATACGCCAAGGATTTTGTTAATCTAAAGAAGGATACCAGAGCAGCAATAGCAGCTTTTAAAGGCCTGAGAAAAGGAACTATGACCGTGGGAGCGAGCACAATCCCCGGTATATATATCCTGCCCAAGATTCTCAGCGCCTTCAAAAAAAAATACAACGGCATACAGATAAAACTGATTATTTCTGATAGTAAAAATATCATAGAAAAAATGGAAGATGGAGAAATCGACATCGGCTTTGTAGGAGCAAAGAACAAGACAAAGAGAATTGACTATAAAAAATTTGTTGACGATACAATTATTCTCATTGCTTCTCCCACATTCCCCGATTCAATTCCACCGCAAAAATTTAAACACTGCCCACTCATTGCCAGAGAGATAGGTTCAGGCACCCGTAACAACTTTGAATCGGCCTTAAAGAAAACAAAGAACCTGAATGCGGATGACCTGACTGTCACTGCGGAGCTTACCGACACGGAAGCAATCAAAGAAGCTGTGAAAAGCGGAATGGGTATATCATATATCTCAAGAAAGGCTGTCGCGGACGAACTCGCAACAGGAGAACTGAAGCAACTCTCAATACACGGGTTTCCCGAAATCAGGAGATCTTTTCACATTATTTTACGAAAAGGTAAAACAATACTGCCCCAGGTGAGCGCGTTGCTGGAAATCATTGATAAATGGAGAAAACATGAAAAAATATAGCAGCACAATAATTATTACTCTCAGCATTTTCTTTGTTCTGAGCGCCGCAACATCACGGGCGCGCGTCTATCTTGACGTGTATGGAACGAGTTTCAAAAAAATAACTATCGCGGTCCCAACTTTTAAAAGTGAAAAGGCAGACAAGCTGTCCCTTGATATGACGGATCTTCTTAATCATGACCTTGATATATCCGGTTTCTTCATCACCGCACCAAATTCACTCATCGACAAGGAACTCCTTAACGAGGGGATTGAAAAACGCGATATTAATTTTGGAAACTGGCGGTCCGTGGGGATAGAGATTGTCTGTAAGGGGAAAGTTGAGTTAAAAGGCGGAGACTTTATATTTGAAGCATTGCTCTATGATACCCTTGATGGCTTGCCTCTTCTTGGAAAAAAATATACAGCGTCGCAGGGGGAATGGAGAAAAGTGGTCCACAGGTTTGCCGATGAAATTCTCCTCGCCGTCACAGGCGAAAAGGGTATTCTAAGTTCCCGGATTCTTTTCGTTGCCGGCGCAAAGAACCTTAAAGATGTGTATTCTGTAGATTTTGACGGACAGGGTCTTACAAAAGAGACCAATTACCGTAATATCACGCTGTCCCCTTCGATATCACCCGGTGGGAAATATCTGGCCTTTACGTCTCTCAAAGATGGACGCGCAAACCTATACGTCATAGACAGGGACAAGAAAAACGAGGTTTATGTTGATCGCTCAGACGGGACGAAAATCGGTACCACATGGTTGAACAAATCAACGATCGTTTACGCGCACACATCGGGAAAGATGTCAACGATATCCGCGTACGATGTGGAAAAACGTAATAAAAAAATAATTTTGCAGCAGGAAGGAATTTTAACATCACCTTCCGTGTCTCCTGATGGCACTAAAATGCTCTTTGTTTCAGACAGATACGGGACACCGCAAATCTTCATAAGAAACAACGAATCAGGTGAAATTAAAAGGCTCACGTACTATGGGAATTACAACAGCGCTCCCGCTTTCTCTCCCAAAGGAGACCTTGTTGTTTTTGTCTCCAAGTTAGAAGGTGGTTTTGAAATCTCCACCATGAATGCGGATGGGTCAAACCAGAGAGTGCTCACGAATGACAATACCGTAAACGATTCACCGCAGTTTTCGCCCTGTGGACGATATATTCTTTATTCATCTTTAAGGGGCGGAAAATACAATGCCTATGTTATGTTATTTAATGGAGATAATAAAAGATTGCTTAAATTATCGGATTATAACGAGGAACAACCGCGTTTCGTACCTTGAAAGCAGAAAATAGCGTATAGTTATGGTGAATACTTGACAGTGAACAACAGAAAGTATAAACACAGTAATCAAAAAATATTCCTCTGCCTAGCTCATTCTTGGGCAAGAAGGGGGAGGCTCCATACGGCTTTGCCGTTGGAGGGGGCGACCGGGTACCCGCTTCCGGGTGTCCCAGAAAAAAGGAGGAAGTAGATGAAACATTTGTGTATCCTAATGATTATTGGCATCTT
>CAZXVZ010000014.1:0-30242 GCA_964644085.1 uncultured Syntrophus sp.
TATATGCCGCGCTCAAATCCTCCAGGATGATAGTAACGAAATCATTGCAGAAGGCGTCAAAAGCCGTCGCGAGAACACAAAAATGTGTGTTTATGCCGCAGACGGCAACGGTATCAATTTCCAGAGTTCTCAAGGTCTGGTCGAGGTCTGTTTTAAAAAAAGCGCTGAACCTGCGTTTTTCCAGGATGATGTCGGTTGCCTGCGGTTCGAGATCTGAAAGGGGTTTGGTGCCCCCAGTCCCCCTTATGGCATGCGGCTTCATCCTGCCTTTGAAAATAAAATCATTTTCCATGAAACTGTCGCACGCAAAAATAACGGTTATTGAGCGATCCCGGCACTGTTTCAAAAAATCTCTTACGGCGGAAACGATCTTTTCTTCCTCTTTGTCGGGATTTCTTTCTGTACCGTAGTTTCCTTCCAGCATGTCGACCACAATTATGGCAGGCTTCATGATTGTTTCCTTCACG
Source organism: uncultured Syntrophus sp. (assembly GCA_964644085.1). Lineage (GTDB taxonomy): Bacteria > Desulfobacterota > Syntrophorhabdia > Syntrophorhabdales > Syntrophorhabdaceae > PNOF01. Next base: position 468 of record CAZXVZ010000014.1, read on the forward strand.
TATTTTTCAAAAAAAGTGTTTTGAAATTATCGCACATCACAGATGCAAGCGCTTCAGTATCTTCGCCTCTGATTTGTGCCATTGTTTCGATGGTCAGTCTTACAAAATAGGGTATATTCCTTTTTCCTCTGTGGGGAGCGGGCGTCAGAAAAGGCGCGTCGGTTTCAGCGAGTATCCTATCGCCGGGAATATACGTCACAACTTTAGCAATCTCCTCGTTATTCTTATAGGTAATTGTTCCCGGAATAGAGATGAAGAAGCCCATGTCAAGAAACTTCTTGGCGTAATCAAGATCATAGGAATAGCAGTGAATAACACCGCTGTGTCCATTGATATATGACTCTTTCAGTATTTTCAGTGTCTCCTCTTTTGCGTTCCGTGAATGAATGATAACAGGCAGACGAAGCTCTTTTGCCAGTTCCAGTTGTTCCCTGAATGCCTTGATCTGGGTTTCTTTCGGGGAGTAGTTTTTAAAAAAGTCGAGACCTATTTCTCCACAACCTACTATTTTAGCGTGTTTTGCGTGGTCTCGTATCGTGTTTGCCATTGAGGAAGAATATTCACCGCTGTTATGAGGGTGAATGCCTATGGCGCCGTAGATCGCGTGGCAGTTGTCAACAATCTCTATGACCGTATTGAAATACCGTTCTTCAGTGCCGACAGTAAGTATATACTTGAGACCTTCCTGAATGGATTTTTCAATGACTGCCTGTCGATCGTCATCGTAAGCCTCCATTTCAAGATGGCAGTGTGAATCAACGTACATGATGTTTTTATAACACACCCATTCAAAGCGCGCAAGGCATTCCCAAACAAACATTTCAAGCAAAAAGAGAAGATATTTATTCCGTCTATTGTGTTGGTAAAGGAGGAGTCTTAATGACGGATTTTTTCCATCGCCCTGAGTAGTAATAAATAAGACTGATTATCATTGTTACGAAAAAACTGGATGCTATCGAAATCCAAATACCGGCGATACCGAGGCTTGTCTTTGACAGAAACCAGGCCATGGGAACGCGTACAAGCCAGAGTGACAGCAATGTGAAAATCATTGTAATAATGGTATGCCCGGCTCCGTTAATGACGCCGTTTGAGATAAACATGATGGCAAAGAAGATATAGCAGGAACCGGCGATACGAAGATATGATACTCCTATCTCCATAACCTTCGCGTCGTCTCCGAGGCCGAACATGGTAAGTATAAATTTCGAGAGCGTGACGACAATGATAGATATAAGAATAGTGGTAGAAGAGGTCATCATAACACCTGATTTGAAAACGCGTTTCACCCTCTCGGGTTTGCCGGCCCCAAGGTTTTGACCGGTCAGCGTCGCCACTGCCATGCTCATGGACATGGCGGGCATGAAGGCAAACATGTCGACCCTCATGACCGCGCCAAAGGCATTCGCCGCGGCCGCTCCGAAGGAGTTTACAAAAGTGGACACAAACATGCCGCCTATTGAAATAAGAGATTGCTGGATAATTGATGGAAATCCAATTTTAAAAAGCAGAAGGGTAATATGTCCGTCCAGGATGAGTTTCTTCGGGTTGAAGGCGACGACATGGCCTTTTCGATTGAGATAGACAATGCTGATGGCCACCGCGATGATCTGCGATACAATGGTCGCGTAAGCGGCCCCGTTCAATCCATGACTCGGGAAGCGGCCCCACCCGCCGATAAAAAAGGGATCAATGACCGCGTTTATTCCGATGCCTATGGACATGAAAACCAGTGGTGTTACCGCGTCTCCGATGCCTCGGAGGATGGAGTTAATGAGAAATCCCAGATAAAAAAGGATGAAAGCGGCAATGGTTATTTTGAGGTAACTTGACGCCATGGCAAAGTTTTCCGGCGGTGTGTCCATCAATCTCAGGAGAAAGTCGCTCAGCAGCAATGATGAAATGGTTAGAATAGCCCCGGCTATGAGGGCCACGGAAAAAGAGTTGCCGACAATTTTCTCGACCATCGCGTAGTCCTTTGCCCCGTAATACTGTGCGATGAGTATGGTGGAAGCCATTGATATACCCATTGACAGGCCTAGGAGTGTGAAAAAGACAGGAAAGCTTACTCCTATGGCACCGACAGCATTTTCTCCAACCAGATGGCCGACCCATATGGTATTGACGATGCTGTAGCTGATCTGGATAAGGTTCCCGATAAGCATGGGGATTGAGAAACGTAAAAGATGCCGGGGAATACTCCCCACGGACATATCTGTTCCAAATTGTTTATCCATTCATTCTCCTCAAAAACTGTGAAAAAATACTATATTGACGCCAAAATTCATAGACCTTTTTTCACATATTTTGATCCTGATGATTTCCCGCCGTAATGGCAGCCATATTCACTAATCTCTTTGGGGAGAAGGCGGAGTGACGGCATGATGAGGATATCCGGTTTATTTCTTGAATTCCCTGTTTTCGTCTGGTAGCATAAAAAGGTACTGTCATGACGGATAAACAAATACCGATGCAGGATTATTACGCGAAACGGGTCCGCTGTTATCAGGAAGCCTATTCGAGCAAAAAATCTAAGGGTTTTCTCAACAGGTTCTATCAATTTGCCTGGTCACCCTTGCGTTCCGTTTTCAGGTATACGATGCAGTATCTTGCGGGAATAAATCCGCAACGTGTTCTTGATGTCGGGTGCGGAACAGGCATTTATGTGGCGGAGCTGGCAGACCGCGGATTTACCGTCACAGGCATTGATTCCTGCAAAGAGATGGTTGATGCTACCGAAAAGTCCATTGAGCGATCGGGACTGAACGGGACAGCGCGGGCAGTTCATGCCGACTACCTTGAGTGGTCAAATGAAATGAAAGAAGAATTCGACCTTGCCCTTGCCATCGGAGTCATGGATTGTGTCGGTGATGCAAGGATCTATCTTGGTTCGTTCAGACGTGTCGCGCGGGAGATAATTATTACCTTTCCTGTAAAAACGATGTTTTCTTTCGTTACTGAGTTTTGTTACCGGTGGCAGGGGATGAAGGGGTATTCTTATAGCGAGGAGCAGGTCAGGGTACTTCTTCAAGCGGCAGGTTTTGTAATCGTCCATTTCGCGAGGATTCCGCCGAGTACGTACTGGGTGCATGCCCGCCGCTTGGATTGAAACAATCTTCATGTACATGTTTTGATCTTCAAAGATAATTGCGCTTTGCGCAGAGCGTATTATTGCGACAAAAAATGGACATATTATGCGGGCAAGTGAATACAAGAATTAATACCAACTTGCATTCAATAATCAAGTTACAGAGGAGGATAAATCACGCTTATTTTACGGACATCGAGGACAGAATGGTACCCTGCCAAAAAGATGAAGTGTGCCTGCGGCCAGGCCGCGTTTAGGCCAATTCTCGCTGTCTGAGCGTCAGAGCGAGTTCGAGAATTGAACTTCATCGAATTGCTGCAAGGGTAATCTGCCCGCAGTGGGAGTAAAAGAAGTAAGATTTATCTCCAATAGAATCTTGAATGCGAATTAGTATAAGAAGCAAGAAAAATCGAAAAACGACAATGATGTTCTGTGACAATCACTTATCTTTGCTGACAGGTTATTCAAATTGTTTCCAGGGCGCGGAGGATTTTATCCGGAGTGAGGGGATATTCCGTCATCCTTTTTCCTATCGCGTTCGACACCGCCATCAGGACAGCGCTGGGGCCGGGTGACGTCGATATCTCGCCAACGCCCAGAGCTCCGTATATGTGGCTCGGCAGAGGTGTTTCGAGGATGACGTTGCGAAATTCGGGGAGGCCGATAAAAGTACGCCACTTATAGTCAATCATGTTGGCATTGAGTATGTGTCCTGAATGTCTGTCCAGGATTGTTTCTTCGGACAGGGCTGTATCTATGCCTGCCGCACCGAGGGCTCCATGAAGCTGACCTTCGATAGTGAGAGGATCAATAATACGGCCCACATCGGTTGCATTGGTAACTTTGATAAGTTCTACCATGCCTGTTTCAATATCGACTTCTACCTCAACGAAAGTCATCATGAAATTGGGCATTGAATAATCCGGTTCAAAAGCACCAAAACCGGTAATTGTGCGATCGGCACCGCCCATTACAGCGAGCCATGATAACGCCGTCTCCGGATGATCTTTCAGAAAAACCATGCCGTCTTTAGTTTCAAGATTGTCCGCTTTCGTTTTCATCATTGCCGCCGCTTTTTCGAAGAGCTTTTCCCGGGCGTCCATGGAAGCTCTTGTTACCGCGCTGCCGGTGGCATAGGTGCCCCTGGAGCCCGCGAGTCCGTGTTCAAAAGGGTTGATGAACGTATCAGGAGCAGTAACGGTGACCCTGTCGAGGGACACATTGAGTACTTCAGCAACCATTTTACGCACGCTGCTTCTCTGGCCGCCGCCTGATTCGGCAACACAGGTCTGGAGAACCACCCTGCCGTTTGGCAGGAGCCTGACGTATCCTTCCGATCGGTCCTCACCTACGTCCGCGTTGCCGTGGACGCCGCAACCGACTCCTCTCCGTTTAGGGCCGTTTACGGTGGTGGGCTTAAGCCATCCCTTCCATTTTTCTGACCATCCGAAGGTTTTCGCGCCCTCTTCGATAGCTCTCCTGTAGTCGACACCCCTGCATGTCCATAAATTTCCGTCTCGCCAGTAATAGTCATCACCGGCCCTTGCGAAGTTTTCCTTGAAAAAAGTGACGGGATCAAGGTCTGCCTTTTCCAGAGCAAGCATGAGAATAGGCAGAAAGGCGGATTTCAATTCCTGCCCGCCGAAACCTCTCACAGCGCCTGATGCGGTCTGATTGGTGAGAACTGTGTAGGGTTGAAGGTTCCAGTTGGCGCAGCGGAGCATAATCTGAATTTCCCCGAGACCAACTGCTATCTGCCCCTGGGTAGCGCCTGCGAAGTTTCCTGTGTTAACGAACCACTCTCCGGAAAAGGCGGTTACCTTGCCGTCTTTTGTAATTCCAACCTTACCATGAAGGCGGGATCCGAACCGGACTACAAACGTGGCGAGGTGTTCTTCACGTGTATAAGCTACCCTGACCGGTTTACCGATGCCCGCAGCGTGCGCAAGAGCTGTGGCATACAAAATCGGTTTTCTGGCACAGTTTTTCGAACCGAAGCTTCCACCGCACTGAGACGCGATACTTCGGACATCTACGTCCCCCAGGATACGTGATATTATTCTGCGCACGAGAAAGGGACTCTGTGTAGCGGACCAGATGGTTACTTTGTCGGCGCCCTCCCAGAGTGCAATGGCTCCGGGAGGTTCGGCGGGGAGGGCGTTTGGAATGCCTTCATATCCGTATGTACCCTCTGCGATGAAATCTGCCTTCCCAAAGCCGGCATTCACGTCACCCCTCACAACTTCCTGCAGGGTATTTGGTCCGAAGTCGATGAAACCGCGCGGAACGATGTTGTCCGGGCGATGATCGTACAGGTGAGGGGCACCGGGTTTCATGGCTTCTTCCACTGTAAACACTGCAGGCAACTGTTCATATTCGACTCTGATGAGGCCCAGCGCTTCTTCGGCAATCTCTTCCGTTTCCGCGGCAACGAGAGCGACGGCATCACCGACGAAACGGACCCTTTGCTCCAGGATAGGCGCGCTGCCTGGTGTTCGGAGATGCCAGTCGGGTATGTTTTTGTATGTAAGGACCGCGCAAACACCCGGTAGTTGCTCAGCCTTCGTAACATCAATACCAATGATATTGGCATGGGGAAAAGGACTCTTCAATATTTTGCCGTAAAGCATGCCTGGCATCCGCAGGTCACTGATGAACGCCGCTGTTCCGGTGACAATTTCCGCCGCGTCTCCGCGGGCAGTTCCTTTTCCTATGTGTCGAAATCCATTGGGAGCAGATTCCTCCTTGGTGTGTGTCTTGAAGGCGTCCTTAACGGCATCGATAACTTCGTAATGGGATACGCATCGGCAGAAATGACCTGAGAGGGCTTCCTCAATCTCGTTTTTTGATGGATTAGGGGTTGTGTCAAGCAGAGCCTGAGCGCTCATAATTATGCCCGGGGTGCAGAAACCGCATTGAAAAGCGGAATGACGTATGAATGATTGTTGGAGGCTATTCAGCTCCCCTGTTTTCCGGTCTTTGAGCCCCTCGATGGTAATTACCTTTTTGTTGTCGCACTCGATTGTGAGCGTCATGCAGGACAAGGTTGGTTCTCCATCGAGAAGGACCGTGCAACTGCAGCAGCTACCGTGATCGCAGGCAATCTTTGTGCCTGTCAGCCCCAGGGTTTCCCTGAGCGTGTGGACGAGGGTATGGGAGGTTTTAATTTCTTTGCCGATCGTCAACAGGTAGAGTTTTTCATTAACGGTAAGACGAATGGCTCTTGGTGTAGCGTCTTTTACGTGTTGTGAAACTTCATGCTCCCCGCCGGCACTCTTCGTTTTCGCCGCGGATTGCTTGCGTCTTTTCACAAGGGTGATTTTTTTTGTCAAACCTTCCCCTCTCGTGTTTCTTTCAAATCGCGTAAAAGCGCCCTCTTCACCAGCGTCTTAGCGATTCTTATCTTATATCCGTTCCGGCTGAGAGGCTTCGCGGCGGCGAGCGCTCTCTCGGCGACCTGAGAGGCTATATCTTCATCAATTATCCGGCCAATCAAAAAAGTTTCGGCAGTTTGCGCACGGACAGGCCCAGGTGCCACTGCCCCCAGCACTATACGGGCATCAGCACAGATATTTCCTTCAAGCGCCAGAGTAGTTGCCGCGCTCACGACAGCAAAATCAATCGATTTACGCAGTGTAAATTTGAGAAATACCTGTTTTTGTCTTGTGGTGCCCGCAGGGATAACAATCTCTTTGACCATCTCGTCCGGGCCAAGTTCATTGCCCATGGGATTGAAAAAATCGCAAATGCCGACGACGCGTTCCTTTTCTGTTCCGGCGATGACAATTGAGGCGTCCAGTGCTGTCAGCGCCACAGCCGTATCAGAAGGGCAGACGGCGAAACATCTCTTTGCGTTCATAATCGCGTGGTACCGGTTGTCTCCCTTTACCGCGAGACAAGTACCTTTTCCTTTACGGGCACACTGAATGGGACCGCCTATGTTGCGGGGATATCGATAGTACCAGCACCGTACTTCCTGGCAGAGATTTCCTCCCAGAGTACCCATCTTTCGTATCTGAGGGTTTCCGATTGAAAGGGCGGCTTCAGCGAGGATCGGTATCTTTTTATTGACGAGAGAAGAATTTGCGATATCAGAGAGACGGGCAAGAGAACCTATTCTAATTTTTCCGTCTTCTTCCTTTACGGTATCGAAATCCCGAATTGTCTTTATATTGATTATTGCTTCAGGATATTGGGGGAGTATATCGTCTTTGAGGACCGAGAGGAGGTCAGTGCCACCGGCGTTGAGCCTTGCCTTACCCTTGTACATAGCTAGAAATGTTACCGCCTCGCTAACCGAGCGTGCATGGTGATGGATGAACTCTTTCATTTTCTCATAACCGGTATAATGCTATCAATTTGTAAGCGAGTATGTCAAGACACGCGCGAAGCTGTGCACCCCTGTATCCGTTACTTTCCCGTAAACCGGGGTTTGCGTTTTTCAAGAAACGCCTTTGCCGCCTCTATGTGATCTTCTGTTTCTGAAAGCAGGGATAGCTGTGATGAGATGTAATCGAGATGTGTCCTCAGGGTAGAAACCTGTCCCTGATACACAGCCCTCTTCATCATACGGATAGCAAGAGGTGGTTTATTGGTGATCTTTTTGGCCAGCTTTACGGCTTCATTCATGAGATGCTCATGGGGTACCACCTTATTGACGATACCAATCTTCAATGCTTCTTCGGCGCTTAATGTGTCACCGGTAAGGAAGAGTTCAAGGGCTTTGGAAATATTGACAAGCTTCGGCAGAAAATAGGCTCCGCCGTCGCCGGGTACAAGACCCATGGTGATATATGACTCGGCAAGTTTTGCCCTCTCTGATACGACTCTCAGATCACACATGAGGGCCATATCAAGACCGGCTCCCATTGCGGCGCCGTTAATAGCGGCAATGACGGGCTTGTCGAGGTCTTCCATGGTGAGCACTATTCTGTGGACCCCGTCCCAGAGGAAACGTTTCATCTCCCAGGACCTGAGTTTACCGTCTGCCATATCCTTTATGTCACCGCCGGAGCAGAAAGTGTCACCTTTTCCTGTAATGATAATGACCCTCACGGCATCCTCATTTTTCGCGTTTTCCAGATGTTCCTGCCAGAGGCGTATCATCTCCGGGCTGAAGGCATTTTTGACTTCAGGCCTGTTGAGGGTTATGAAGGCGATGTTATCTTTCATTTCATAAAGAACATGTTTCTCATCCATGGCAGCAACCTTGCTGTTTTTGATTCAGTATATCAGACTTGCCATTTAATAGCCATCAGGGAGTGTTTACACATGGCAGAGATTTCTAAATGCGCAGTCGGCACAGGAAATGGTGTCAAAAGGGGAAAAGGGCTTCGCGGGGTCGAGGATATCTTGGATAACAGTGGCGACACCATCCATATATTGAGTAAAAACGCTCTCCCTCTCGTCAGACGTGTAATTGCCGAACAACTCTTCTTCTTCATTGTTTTTAAGCAATATCAATTTTGCGTTCGTTTGAGCCAGTTGGACATCAAATCGATTTATAAAAAGATACACATAGATGGGGAGTTGAAAAGAACTGATATTTTTATGTATCTCTTTTGTTGAACTGAAATCAGTGCGCTTCAGTGCGCTCCTCCTGTATTGTTTTGTTCCGCCTGTTTTGTAATCAATAATCATATATTCGTCATTACCGGGAAGATAATCAATACGGTCAATTCTGCCTTTTATTTTCACCCTCTGCTTATCGACATTTATCATGTCTTCAATCTTTGTTTCGAGATGTTTAAGAATGAAGGGATCTTTCATGTCCGCGATATTTTTTCTTAAAAAACTTTCCAGCTTGTAGGCGCTCAATTTCTTAAAAAGATAATAGTCACCGCTTACCTCTCTCATTTCAAAATGTTTTGCCATGACCATGCGCAATGTGTCGAGTATTTCACTGTACGACGACAATGATATTTCTCTATTTATATAAGTGTTGAAGGTATCGTGGAGAATTCTGTGGATGATCTTTCCCCTGTCAGAGGCTTCAATGTCATCGCTGAAACCTTTTGCCTCTTCAAACCTCAATATCTGTTTATAATAAAAGAGTAGAGGGCAGACGATATATTCATCGATTGCCGAAGGAGAAAATGTTTTTTCCCGAATTATGCTGAGGATATTATCATTCTTCTCTATCGCAGGCGGTTTGTTCTGGAGATGGACATTAATTTTATATGCTGTTTTGTTAACCTCGAGGGAGTTAATGGTTCGCGTGTCCAGTTCTTTTTCCCAGATGAGCTGTTCAATGTACCTGCTTCGCGGTTTTTCTTCCGAGTCAATATAGAGGAGATGAACATTACCGGCGGATTTGATAAGACGGTAAAAATGATACCGGAAGATTTCTTCATTGTATTCGGGTGAAGGTATACCGAGGATATCATAGATACCGAGCGGTATGAGGGGGTTAATTTTTTTTGCCTGCGGCATAACACCTTCGTTGACATCGAGCATGATGACAGTATCGAAACGTATATTTCTTGATTCAAGGACACCGATAATTTCAAGGTCTTCAATAGGTTTTGTCTCAAAGGGAAGGTGTATTGATTTCAGGTGTTCCCTAATGAAATCACAGATGACACGCCTGTTTTCAGGATCGCTCTCATGAAATGTCGATTTACTGAGTTGAGTATTTTTGAGGTTTTCGAGCGCCTCATGGAGTTCCCGGAAGATTTCACCGGACAAAATGTATGAGCGGACGTTTGTGTGCTGAAGAACAAATTCAAGGAGGTCTCCCAATAGTTGCGCGTATTCGTAGAGCGTGTTTATTTTTTCAAAATTGCGGAAAAAGACCTGATGTACTTTTATGAAATTGGCATCTGCAACTCCGTTAAAAAGAGCCGTTTCCGTCTCTGTGAGAGAAATAAAGGGTTTGTTCGCTATGGCATTTTCCAGTATCCCTTCAGAAAATAATTTTTCAAGGTTTGATAAAATTGGCCGAATGCTAATGCCTTCCACAACGAGGTTTTTCACAAAGGGATGGAGCATGATGGACAGGTATTCCATTGTTGGATAGCGCTCCTGATTTTGTTTCCGGCCCTGGGCGTTGAGGACATGATTGATAAGGTCGTAAAGAGATGTCCTTGCAAGAGGATAACCCAGAGAAATATTGTATGGCCTGTCAACCCTGTCGATGGCGAAGCTCAGAATTGGGAAAAGTGCTTCAGGTGATGGAAGCACGATCGCGGTTCTTCCCGGTAGAGTCTCTTTCAGGATGCTGTATGTCGTGAGCGCCTCGGAGTGAGTATCGATACCCGCGTAAACCTTTATGTTTTGACGTGGAACTTCGCAGGAAAAAACTTCCGTGTCGGCTTCTAAATGAGAGAGTAAGGCTGTGAGGATAGGCCACTGCGAGGGGTGACCCTCGAGAACAATTTCGCCAACGGCCGCGTTCCAGACACGCTGAATAATGATTCTTTCAGTGTTTGAAAGAGCAAAGAGGCCGGCGAAATAAATTTTTTCAAAATCTTCCGGTATGGATTCTTTGACATATTGCAACGCACAGAGGTTTTTATAACCCTTCGTAAAAAATCTCTTTTCATACAACGCCGCGTGAAACGCGTCCCGCAGCAGGGTGACGTGGGAGAGAAGTTCATTCGTGCTTTCAGGGACGTCATATCCCAGTTCGGCGTTTTTTTCCAGTGAACGGAGTTTTTCATTATCGATGTTTTCGGTGTCGAGCTGATTGATAAATTCAAGGAGATATTTGCCCCACCAGAAAAAGTCACCGAACCCCTTTTCTCTGAACGGATGGCCGATTAAAGAAGGGAGGGATTGAACACACTGATAAAGGAGCCAGATCGCGTCGGCATAATCAACATCTGTAAAATCCGGATACTGTTTTCTGGCAATGAAATCGATGAATTCTTCAAAGGAAAAAAAATGAGGTGCATAGATGGGTTTACGGCCCTCCCTGCCGAGACGTTTTTTCAGATAAAGGGAGGGTCTTTTCCCGGCAAAGACAATGGCACAGCGAGAGAGTTCTTTCCCGTCTTTAATGATAAATCGATGAAGGCCATCGAGAAAATCAGCGCTAAATGGTATGAAAAATACCTTTTTCATAGAGTAACTACTGTACCCTCCTCGATATATAAAAGATGGAGGTTGATATTTCTGCCGGGATACATTCTTTTCACTAATCTGCCGTAGCGGTTTATCTGCTCGATATGTTCTTCTGACTGGGTCTCACCTGATTTGAAATCAATGATGTCAACTGTGTTATTGTCATGGATAATCATTCTGTCTATTTTGTAGACGGCGCCATTTTCATCGATAATCTCTTTTTCCGTAAAAACTGTATCACCTTCATGAAGGGTGAAAAAACTCAGAAATTGAGTATTGGCAAAAAAATCAATGATTATTTTCTGTATTGATTCAAAATAGGCCGAAAAATGGTACCTTGCGATTCCCGCGCGAACGCATGTATTGAGAAAAGCATCAACGTTTTCAGGCAGTGCGGTAATGAGTGATAATATGTAGTGAATAACATCACCTCTTTTCTTGGCGAAAAGCTGTTGCCGCGAGATGTGGGCGGCCTCCTCAAATTTCGTTTGTATCTTTGTAAGCCAGTCAATATCGTTGCCGGTACTTCTGTCCGTGAATTGTTCAACGAAAGAGCATGTCATGTCACCATGATCCGGCGTTTCTTTGGCGAAGGCTGGCTGGTACTGTCCGCCCGTTTCAATTACATTGTCGTGAATGAAATTTTTCAGAGCATCGAGGTTAAAGAGATAATCGATAAGGTAATTTTTCCTGGAGCCTTTTGAGTCCGTGAGGAAAATGTATAATTCCTTTTCCGCGCGCGTGCAGGCCACATAGGAATTATTCAGTTCATCGAGGAGGTGTGATGCTTCACGTTCACGGTATATGGAGGCCAGCTTCGGCGAAATATCCGTAAAATCCTTCTTGATATAGAGCAGTTTTAGAGTATTGTTATCAACTCTGAAAAATTTCGTTTTGTTTCGTTCATCAGAAGCGCCGAATGAATTCAGCTTCATAAAGGGGAGGATAACAACGGGAAATTCGAGCCCTTTCGCTTTATGGATTGTCAGAACCTTTACCGCGTCGGCAGCTTCTGAGGTTTTCAACAGGAAAGGCTTCTCCGAATCAGATGCACCGGTAGAAAAAAGGTTGTCGGGGTCATCAAGAAACCGCAGGAATGCACTCAGGTTGTTTTCTTCCGAAAGCTCTTTTTCTTTTATAAGTTCGCAGATATGGAGAAAATAAGGAACTTCTTCGGGAAAGGAGTCAAAGACGGCCCATTTCTTTATAAACAAGACAACAAATTCATACAAAGGAAGATATTCCGATTTTTTGAAGAAATCTTCGAAACATTCGTTCCAGATATGAGGATAGTCAGCTCGAAAAATACGGTAAAGACGTTGTGTATAATCTGCCGTTCTGTTTTCTGTGAGCCATTCGACTATCTCTGTAGAAAGGATTCCCGTTTTTTGATGAAAGATTTTTCCGCTAATGAAAGAACCAAAAGAAAGGTCGTCATCGGGGCTACTGACGAAACGCAGAAAGCTGATAAGGTCTCTCACGTGGGGATTGTTTTTTATATTTATCGTCAGCTCAGATTCAACATTAATGCCCATTTCAAGAAGCGTTCTGACGATAAGATGCGCCTCCTGCTTTCTGCGGACAAGGACGGCAATATCTTTATCCTGAAAAATTCCCCTGTCACGTATCCCGGTGATGAGAGTTTTGAATTTGTCTGCTACAATCTCGTTCCGCTCAGTTTTTGTAAAGATATCTCTGGTATTGCCGTCTTCTTCTTCGGCGACTATTTTTTCGATATAAACATAGCCCAGGTCCTTCCTGTCGTTAAGGGATTCCTGTCGCGAATCATGATATGTTTTGAGGATAGTCCGTTTGAATTCATCCGAATCTTCACTAAGAACCGTATCGACCAGAATGGCGAGGTTATCAGCGCTGAAAAGAGTGTTGTTAAAAGATACGATATTTCCATCGCTTCTGTAGTTAGTGGTGAGCGTTTGCTCGTTTATTTCATATGCACCGTAGCGTGCTGTGACCTCATCGACAAGCTCGGATTTACCTCCGCGCCACCGGTAGATGGCTTGTTTCTTATCGCCTACAAGAAAAAGCGTACCGCCGCGAGCGATTGCCTCCTCTGTGAGCGCCTCGATATTCTTCCATTGAAGATGATTGGTGTCCTGGAATTCATCAATGAGAAAATGAATATATCGTTCGGAAAGGGCGTAATATATTTCCGGTACAAAATTTGTTTTTTGCATGACGTCCTGGAGTAATCTGTTTAGTTGTTCGATCAGGATAATCCTTTTTCTGTAAGTCACTTCTGTCGAGAGCGTTTCTTTAAAGAGGTCGTACACATCGATATATGAATTATATTTTGACCCGGCAACCGCTTCCACAAAAGAAGTTCTCAGTTTTTTCAAATCCTGCCAGAGTTTTTCGTCGGCATCGCCGGCCGCGATGCTTCCTTTTTTGAAACAGGCATTTAAGGATTCTTTTTGAAAAGAAGTTCCTTTACCCGGAGTATTTCCTGTTATGTTGATGCAAGACCCAAGGGCATTGAGGAAATCATTTCTGGGAAGAATATGAGGATTTTCTGTAATAGAATCTTGCAGATTTTGAGCTGTTACGGCGATTGTTTTTTTAAGGTCTGCCACAAGTCCCTTCTCATGCCTGTTGACAATAAAATCTTTATTCTCTTTTAATTCCTCATTCCAGAGACCGGAAATAATATCTTTCAGCAGATCCTTCGGCAGCCAGCTGGTATTATTGCCTTCAGTCTCGATGTAGTTATCGATAAAACGGTCAAAAATTTTCCGTACCGCGGCATCTTCCGGTATTTTCTGGAGGCACTCTCTAAGGACGAGGTCAATCATGGAGGATGATTCAAGGGAAATATCAAAATCAGGTGGAAGATTGAGCTTGAACGCAGAGGCTTTCAGAATGAGGTTCACGAAGCTGTCAATGGTACTCACATTAAAGCTGTAATAATTCTTTAAAAGATCATCAAAATTATCTGCTATCGTGGTTCTAACAGTATTTTTCGGAAATTCCGGTTTATTTACCAGCCACTCATTTGCGATTATTTCTTCGAGAGGGGAACGAGAGGAGTTATCAAAAGGCACATCAAAGATAATCCTCTTCATCCAGTCGATAATCCGTACCCTCATTTCCTGGGCAGCCTTGTTGGTAAAAGTAATAGCGACGAGATTGGCAATATGGCTCTTTGCGGGTTTTCCGCTCAGAGTATCAAGGAGAAGAAGGGCAATATAGTGCTGCGCGAGCCTGTAGGTCTTACCTGCGCCCGCCGATGATTTTACGGTAAAAATCTGGGGCATGTGTAATCCTGTTTCCTTTGTGTTTCCCATGAAATATTATCATAATAAATTATTCAGCGAATGTACATGAATGATAATGGCCAGGTTGTAATTGAACCTGTATTATATGCAATACCCGGGCAGTGTGTCCTCCGGGATTATAAGCTTTCTTGACGACTTCACGTATATTCTGTAGTATTAGTTGGGCAGTGACTATAACGAAAAAAGTTTTTAAACGATATGGAACTTGAATCCTTCATTACATCGGCGGTTATTCTCCTTATTGTAGCATCCGCCATGGTTATGCTCTTCAAACACCTCGGTTTCGGATCGATCCTGGGGCTCCTGGTTGCAGGCATCATCGTCAGCCCTTACACTCCTGGCCCTCAAGTTACAACGCATGTAGAAGGTATACGCAGTTTTACCGAGCTTGGTGTGGTACTCCTCCTTTTTCTTATCGGTCTTGAAATGAGGCCTGTACGCCTCTGGGCGCTGCGGCGCCAGGTTTTTGGTCTTGGTTCTATCCAGATTATTATTACTGCCGCGATTATCACTGAATTTGCCCTTTTGAACCATATGCCATGGAAACCGGCATTGGTTATTGGCCTCACCATGGCCGTGTCATCTACCGCGCTGGTCATGCAGATACTTCAGGACAAAGGTGAAATAGCAAGTCCTCACGGCAGCGCTTCTTTCGGTATTTTGCTCATGCAGGATCTTGCCATAGTACCCATGCTGGCACTCATTCCCGTATTGGCCGGATCAGAGGCATTCTCCACAAACATGCTTGGATGGAGACGCCTTGTGATCATTATAGCGCTTTTTATTATGGTCTGGGGATTCGGCAGGTACGTAATACCATTTCTTCTTGAAAGGGTTGCCCGTCAGAAAAACCGTGAAGGCTTTCTTCTCGTGGTAATACTGGCGGTGTTTCTTGCCGCGTGGGCTATGAGCCGGGCAGGTCTTTCTCTGGCGTTCGGTGCTTTTTTGATGGGTGTGCTTTTATCGGGATGTCGTTACAGTGTTCAAATTGAAGCATACATAGAGCCCTATAAAGGGATTCTCATAAGTCTCTTTTTTGTAACCGTCGGTATGTCCATTGATATTCGATCAATCGCGGCCAATCCTTACACCTTTTTTAAATACGCGGCAACGGTTGTCTTCATAAAAATTATTGTTACGCTCGTAGTATGCCTTTTATTCAGTATAAAGCGAAATGTAGCTATTCGTGTCTCTTTTCTCCTCGCTCAGGGAAGCGAGTTTGGTTTTGTGCTTCTCAGTTCCGCGCGCGCTCTGAAGGTCATTGACGACAACACTTTTATGACAGGCATCGGAGTAATATCTGTGAGTATGCTCTTCACTCCTTTAATAACAAGAGTCGGTTATTATCTGGCAGGGCATTTCTCTCAGGAGCAGGAGGATAGGGCACGCGTACCTGTTTTTGATAAGGAGGGCGAGACAAAAGGAAGAGTTATTCTCGGAGGTTACGGCCGGGTGGGTCACGTAGTGGCGATCCTTCTGAACGCCAGCAATGTCCCCTTTATCGTCTTTGATAATGATCCGTTGCGGGTGGAGCGGGGTAAGCAGGATGGTTTTCCCGTCTATTATGGAGATATTGCCAACCCTCAACTTCTGGCAGCCATTCACGCGGAGCAGGCGGCGCTTATAGTTCTCACCGTAGATCGCGAGCAGACTGCCCTGAAAGCCATATCACATGTGAGAAATTATTATCCGGGGATACCCATCCTTGCGAGAGCACGGGACCTTGAGGCAAGTGGAAGGCTTATCCAGGCGGGTGCCACCCGGGCTTTACCGGAGGCTGTGGAGGCAAGCCTTCGTCTGGCCACCGATACCTTGAGAATGGTCGGAGTACCCGTTGATAATGTTGATCTGCTTCTTGCCGGTGTGCGCAATAAAAATTATGAACTGGTCAATACCGCCGAGTAAAACGGAAAAAAGGTTCACCGTATTTCATCTTGTCCGCATCAGACAGACCGGGTCGTTTTCAACGAGATAAACCGGCACAGAGAGTTTATTGAATATTCCTTGTAAAATGCTTCCGTGGTAGTTATAATCAGAAAAATGTAAAGAGGTGACAGCATGAAAATCAGATTTTTGGGTGCGGCACGAAAAGTTACCGGTTCGTGCTACCATTTGTTAACTGACAACACGCAGATACTTGTCGATTGCGGTATGAATCAGGGAAAAGATTCTGATGAGATGAACAACAAACCCTTCCAGTTTGATCCCGGCCAGATCAATTACCTTCTCCTGACCCATGCCCACCTCGACCATTCAGGGCTTATACCGAAGCTTGTGAAAGACGGTTTTAAGGGAAAAATATTTACGACCCCCGCGACAGCGGAACTGGTTGAGATCATGCTTTACGACTCAGCGCATATTCAGGAAAAGGACGCGGAGTGGCTTACGAAAAAAGCCTTCAGATCAGGCAAAGATACAGTTGTTGAACCTCTCTATACAGCGGAAGATGTGAAGAATTGCCTGCCTTTATGCGTAAAGAAAGAATACGGGGTTGTTGAAAATTTAAGCGATTCGATAAAGTACCGGTTCATCGATGCCGGGCATATCCTCGGTTCTGCCATATTAGAGGTGTGGTACAAAAATGGCGATACAGAGAAAAAGATTGTTTTTTCCGGAGATATCGGAAAGAGCGGAAATCCTATCATTAGAGACCCGGAAAGTGTTACGGAGGCAGATTATGTGCTCACGGAATCGACATATGGTAACCGTTTTCATAAAGACCTCAACGCGAGCATACAGGAACTTCAACAGGCGGTTCAGGAAACCTTTAAAAAAGGCGGCAATGTCCTTATACCCGCTTTTTCCGTGGGAAGGACTCAGGATGTCCTCTATATCCTGAACCAGCTGGTTCGAGATGGAAAATTACACAATCTCGATGTTTATGTCGACAGCCCTCTCGCGGATAAAGCAACAAAGATATACATGGCTCACCCTGAGTACTTTGACGCCGAGGCGTTGAATACATTCAGGTTTCAAAGCACGGCAGGTATGAAGCTCCACTTCACCACAACAGTCGAGGAATCGCAGAAAATAAACAGGATAAAATCAGGAATTATTATCATAGCAGGAAGCGGTATGTGCGAAGGAGGCCGTATCCGCCACCATTTCAAACATAATATCTGGAGACCGGAATGCAGTGTTATATTTACGGGTTTTCAGGTCGGCGGAACGCTCGGCAGACACATTGTCGATGGCGCCACACATGCCCGTATTCTGGGAGAGGACATGGCAATACGGGCGAAGATATATACTATCGGCGGGTTCTCGGCACACGCGGATAAGGGTGAACTCCTCCAGTGGCTTGGCTCTTTCAAAAACAAACCGAAAATTTTTATTGTCCACGGCGAAGAAAGCGTGTCTCTTGAATTTGAAAAGATTGTCAAAAGTAATCTGGATCTTTCAACCTATGTCCCGCACCCTGGTGAGGAACTGGAAATTTGAAAGGCAGTGAATAGTCGATAGTGAATGGTAACGATGATAAGAGCGGAAATAGAGTAAAACTGTTGCCGACGGGCGGGGTCGTACAGGCATGGGAAATTGATTGCCATATAATCAGGAGCAAGAGGAGACGAAAAACTCTTGTCTTGACAATAGAACGCGATGACAGAGTAGTCATTCGCGCGCCTTACAACACGCCTCAATCCGAGATACAGGCGTTCTTCAAAAAAAAGTTATCGTGGTTGAAAAAGAAATTTGATGAAAAGAAAAAAAGAGTTCAAAACATGGGTTACACCAGGCGATTTATGGACGGTGAAAAGTTCCTTTATCTTGGAGAACAATATCCCCTTCAGATACGTGAACCACGAAGGGGAGGAGAAAAACTGGCACTTTCCCACGGCGTTTTCTTTTTGAACGGCGATTGTGTGAAAAAGGCGAGAGAGATATTCATAAATTGGTACAAAGAGAGGGCCCGTGAGATATTTACTGAACGGGTCAATTTTTACAGCAGAAAATTGAAGCTTTATCCAAAAGAAATCAGAATCAGCAGCGCCAAAACCCGCTACGGTTCATGCACTGCTGATGACAGGTTATTTTTCAGTTTCGGACTTGTCATGGCTCCTTATTCCAAAATTGATTATATTATTGTTCATGAACTTGCCCATATTAAAATCAAGGACCATTCGAGTCGGTTCTGGAGATATATGAAGGAGATTATGCCTGAATACGAGACACATAAAAAATGGCTTAGTGAAAACAGTGTGCTTCTCGACATATGATGTTATAGTGAAAGGGAGGCGTGTATGAAAAGAAAGATTTTATTGATACCCCTTTTATTTATTTGTTCATTATTTTTTCTGAACAATCTTTCCTGCGTTCAGGTAAAGGCAAAAACGGGAACAGACAGGCAAAAGAAAAGCGGCAGTTCTAAAATCCTCATAGAGCATGTCTCTTTTCCCGATGTGTTTGCCAAATATGACGTGTATCCCTGGGAGACAATCGCGATAGAAGAATTCAAAAAAGCTTACGTCGAAATGCTCGCTTCAAAAAATTACGAAGGGTGGGTGAATACCTTAACCGGTACGGGCAATAAAAACAAAATGCTCCATGTCTTTCAAAAATATCTTGTGATGATTGCTTTTTGCAAACCCCATTTTTGCGATACCAAACAAATGCTGATCATCTTTGATCCCGTAGTTAAAAAATGTCATGCCATTTACGCTGTGGACGGCAAATTTGATTACCTGGGGACACCTGATGAGAACATGAAAAATCTGTTAAAGATCCTTCTTGTCGACGAGTACAGCGAGATATACAAAGGGCAATAACGCTCCGGTCTGGACATAAAATGATCTGATGTCATGGAAGTTCGTCGCGTTGATCTTCTCGAAAGTTTTCAGGCGAAAGTATAGGGAAGCCACCAGTTAGTCAGGACATAGCTGGTGGCAAGGTGAAGGAGGTAGAAGCTGATTATGATTATATCAACATACCATTGTCACGTTGAAATAAAAATGACAGTTATCACACAATGTTAAAAAAAAGTTCTTTAATAGACGAATTTCGGATAATTTGAGATGTCAAAAATTTGTTTCGAAAATATTTTTTGTATATTCCGTGTCGATTCCTTTAGGCGCGATTTTTCGTAAAGTTCTTCCAGCTCCGCGCTTCTTGCGCGGAGTATCCTCAGTTCCTCTAATACAATCTCTAATTTCAGTGTCATCATTATTGTACTCTTTCTCTTTATTCTGGCAACATGACATACAAAAACCGTACCACAATGTGAACTTTATTTAACAAATTGATATTATTGATGATGTGTATTTGCTTTTTTATGGCG
The DNA here is from genome assembly GCA_964644085.1 of uncultured Syntrophus sp. Taxonomy (GTDB): domain Bacteria; phylum Desulfobacterota; class Syntrophorhabdia; order Syntrophorhabdales; family Syntrophorhabdaceae; genus PNOF01. The sequence goes on from CAZXVZ010000014.1 coordinate 20,188, forward strand.
ATCAACATTTTTTGCAATTGTTGCTACACCAATTTGCGGAGCCCCGTTGTTCATGAAGAAGATTGCGGGAGCCAATTCTATTTGTATCAAATCCCTCTTTGTACAATCGTGTGAAAAAGATATCTGCTATCCCGGATGTCGTTGATGACAATTTTAAGTATTGCCAAAAATTCTTCATCTTCGTTGTAAACCATAAGGACTCTCTGTTTTTATCGCGTTACACTATTTTCGAAAGTATGTGGCGTATATGATAATGCTGATAAAGAGTTTCGACAGATAGTGCCCGGGCCGGTGCTTGAACCCTCGCGGAGCAAAGCTCCGAAGGATTTTCAGTCAGCACTATCAAGACTTGTAAACACACAGCTATTAAATCTTTCCAGGTGATACCCCTTATTCTCATTTTTGGATGATATTGGATTGTGCGAGGGCACTATGGGCACATGTTCAGACCAGGTCGCATTCAAAAATAGCACCCAGATGGTACCCGGGCGACAACGAACACCCGCAAGCGGGTACCAGGACGCAGGCGTGGGCACGAGCAAAGCGAGTTGAGGGGGTGACTCCAACAGCTTTGCTATTGGAGGGGGCGACGCGAGCCCCTTTAACAGTGGAGTGCGACGAGGAAGGCAACAAAGCTATATGAAAGAGGGTGACTTGGTATCAGAGACACAAAGCTATACGCAATGAAATGGGATCATAATTTATGTGGGAAAACAATCTATGACGCGCCACAGTATATGTCAAATGCCGCTTTTTTCAGCTATGTCATGAAGTGCCTGAAAGCTTTTTGCTTTAATATTAATAAGCCCCTCTTTTTTTTCAAGCGTCCCTTTCACGAGAAGAAGAGGTTCAAGACGTATCAGTATCCTGTGTGTCTGATACACGGAAGGTTCTACGACAATATTCATAAGGCCTTCCTCATCTTCAAGAGTGAGGAATGTAAATCCTTTCGCCGTGGGGGGCATCTGAAGGCACACGGTATAGCCTCCAACGAGAACAGCGTCCCCGGAGCGGACAAAAGCAAGCGCTGTGCTTTTGACAGCCCCCGCATGGTTTAATTTGTCCCTGCAGAGCTCCATAACATGGTGTGACGCGGAAAAGCCCTGAAAGGCATAGTCCGTAATCGTTTCTTCCTGTACGGTCATCTCGGGGATGGGGAGCTTCTCTTGCCTGGATGTATATATTCCCGATAACCCTCCTGTGGTCCTGATGGTCTCGGCCTCCCAGAGGAGCTGCCTTCTCGACCGCTTAAGCGCCTCAAAAGCCCCCACCACAATAAGGTTTTGCAGCGACAGATTATCGAGGTTTGTCCGGTCGATGAAGTCCTGCAAAGACGAGAAGGAACCCCCTTTTCTTGCTTTCAGGATGAGATCGCCTTTTTCTTCACCGATACCCTTCACATACCTGAAACCGGTTCGCAGCGATCCTTTCTCGACAGAGCACCTCCAGCTGCTCCTGTTGATGTCCACGGGAAGCACTTTTATACCATGGCGCCGCGCGTCCCCTGTTATCACTTCCGGGTCGTAGAAACCCATGGGCTGGTTATTGAGCAGGGCGCAGTAAAACTCGGCCGGATAATATCGCTTGAGGTAGGCCGAACGATAACAGAGAATGGCAAAGCTCGCCGCGTGGCTCTTGCAGAATCCGAACTCAGCAAAGTTGCTGATGTGCTCAAATATCTTCGTTGCGAGTCCCTTTTCTATTCCCTGCTTGTGCGCCCCTTCCACGAATCGATCGTGCCATTTCATGAGCTCTTCGCGGGCGTTTTTGCGCCCCATCGCCTTTCTGAGCTTGTTTGCCTCTCCCGCAGTGAATCCGGCTATTTCCATTGCCACCTGGAGAATCTGCTCCTGGAAAAGGATGACGCCCAGTGTCTCGCCCAGTATGGGCGCCAGCTTCGGATGAAGATGCCCCACGGGTTCCTTGCCCTGTCTCCTCCGTATGAACGGATGGACCATGTTGCCCTGGAGCGGCCCGGGCCGTACGATTGCCACCTCTATGGCAAGGTCTTCAATGCAGCGGGGTTTTACCTTCGGCACAGTCTGCATCTGGGCACGGCTCTCCACCTGAAAAACCCCCACTGTGTCGGCTTCACAGATGAGTTTGTACACCTCAGGATCATCTGTGCCAATGTTTTCAAAGTCGATTGATTGCCCATGATGCTGCTGAATAAGTTCATTCGCTTCATCGATGAGAGAAAGCATTCTGAGCCCCAGAAGGTCGAATTTGATAAGCCCCGCGTCATCAACAGAATCCTTGTCCCACTGGCAGACAATCCTCCCCTCGGCACGTGCGTGTTCCTGGGGCACTATCTCTGCAATCGGCCTGGGCGTAATGATCATGCCTCCCACATGGATCGAAAGGTGCCTCGGGAAATCTGCTATTTGCGTGCAGAGAGCGTGAAAATGGTTCCATGCGGCTGAATCGAGGTAAGGCTTGAACTCGGACACCTCCTTCAAGGAGTCGATGGCATGAACCCTGCCATAGTGGGATATCGTCTTTGCCATCCTGTCCAGTATGTGGGCGGGGAGCCCCAGTGCCTTCCCAACCTCCCTGATGGCGTTTCTCGCCTGGAAGGTGACGTAGGTGCAGACCATGGCTGCATTGTCCCTCCCGTATGTATCATAGGCATATTGAATGACCTCTTCTCTTCTGTTCGTCGCGATGTCGATGTCAATATCGGGGGTGCTCAGTTCATTGAGAAAACGCCCGACGAAGAGATTGTGTTTCATGGGGTCAACAGGAGTAATGCCCAGCACATAGGCCACGACAGAGCTTGCCGCCGAGCCTCTCCCCTGCGCGGAGATGCCCATCTTTCTGGCATATTCGACGATGTCCCAGACCACGAGAAAATATCCTGAAAGCCCCTTCTGTTCGATGAGGATTATTTCGTGATCAATTCTTTTGAGGATATCCTCGGTGAGTCTCCCATACCTGCTTCGAGCCTTTTGAATGGCAAGGTTTCTCAGGAACCCCGTTGCTGTCTCCCCCTTTGGCAGCGGGAATTCCGGATATGAAGAGGCAGAGAAATTGAGGTCAAAACAGCAGCGGTCCGCAATTTCTCCTGTTCTCAGGATAGCATCACGGGGAAGCCAGGGAAGTCTGGCCATATCATCATATCCCTTGAGATAATACTCCGAGTTCAACCGGCGGAATCGCCCCGAGATATCCAGCGATACCCTGTTCTTTATGCAGGTGAGCACGTCGTGAAGGGTGTGTCTTTCACGTGTCGCATAGTGGACATTGTTTGTTGCGACGGTAGGAAGATTGAGCTTCCGCGCAAGATCGATGAGCTTTAGTGACAAACGCTTATCGTCCGGAGTAAGGTGGTTCTCAACCTCAATGTAAAAATTGCCAGGTCCAAGGAGGGTTTTGTATCTCTGCGCTGTGTCGAGCGCCTTATCTATTTCACCTTTTAAGAGAAGGCCGGCGATTTCCCCTTTTCTGCAGCCTGACAGGAAGATAAGGCCCTCAGTGTTACCCGGTAACTCCGCTTCTGACAGGACAGGATTCCCCTTCGTTCCGGCAAGATGCGCCTTTGTGATGAGACGGGAAAGGTTTGCATACCCCTTGTCGTTCTCAACAAGCAGGGTCAGGTGATGATTCCCTTCAAGGGTAAGTTCAGCCCCAATGATGGGTTTTATGCCCGCCTTCCTTGCAGCCTGGAAGAATGCGCTGGCGTTATAGAGCCCGTCGTGATCCGTGATGGCGAGCGCGGGCATTTTAAGCGAAGCAGCCTGGTGAATGAGTTCCTCTGTCCGGGATGCGCCGTCGAGAAAAGAAAAGTTTGAATGGGCATGGAGTTCGATATACATGGAGGAACTCCTTCATGCGGCCCAGTTCTGCCTGTACCATGTATCGCTCAGCAGGTCATGAAACACGGTGATCCTGCTTCCGCCATCAAGTTCCAGTTCATAATACATCCGGGAGGCGGGCCTTGACCACCAGCTGTCGTCCACCCGCCAGACATTGGTAATTTCTTCTATGTTCCGCGTCTTTTTCTTGAAGCGTACCCGCACAGGAACATGGTCTGATAAAAAAACATCGATGGGCTCCGGGTTAAAAGAAGCTGGTCTCATGGGTCAACAAAGACATACCTGTCATCAGGGAGGAGGGAGCTGGTATTATTTTCAACGACACGACCAACCGGCATGGACCTGTATTTTGTTCTCAGCATACCGCTGATATCGTCCATGCTCCCGGGAAGATTAGATCGTAACCGAAAGAGGTTTCCCTGTTTCCCGCCGTTATTTACAAGCGAAGATGCACGAACGCTCATGATCTGTATAGGGCTCGGCAGGTCAACCTGTTCAAGCCCCGCCATGATCCTCCTCAGCATATCCTCTTTATAGGCCGTCGGGGGAGATAAGAAGAATGTTTTTTCAATGAAGCCTTTGTTCTGGAGGTCAAAGACCAGTTTTATGGCACGGCAGGCCTTTCCGAGCTCCTCAAGCTCCTGACAGAGCTTTTCGAGAAGTGTAAGGAGGGCTATCTTTATCTGGCCCCGAGAGTACACAGGCTCGTCACAGATGATCGACTCGTCGATGTCGTCGATGGTAAAGGCGCAGGGTATCCTGTCCTTGTCTTCAACGCCGTTTACAATCTCCCAGAGGGTTTCCCCTGTGGCTCCGAATTGGGACGTCAGGGCCGATAACGTGAAGGCCCCTATCTGGCCGAGACGGTTGAGTCCAAGCAAATGGAGCCTCTGGCGCACATCCTCCGAGACAGGAAGGCGTTCTATGCCGATGTTGGAAAGAAAAGTCCTTTCTGTCCCCCTTCTCACGACACATATGTCCTTCACGGCAGAACAAGCGGCCTCGCAGGCCATGAAACGGGAATTTCCAATACCTATGTGCGCTTTCAAATGAAACCGGTCACTTATGAGCCCTGTCAAAGCGAGGGCAAGCTGTTCCTCGCTTCTGTACATACCGGGGAGCCGTGTGATATCGAGAAAGGCGGTCCCTGTTCCTTTTGCTTCAATACGAAGGGTTATCTCCGCGATGGATGAAAGAATATTGTCCCAGATTGTTGTGTACTCCCTTCTCTGAACAAATAAGGGTACTGCATCAAAGCAAAGACTGGCCGCATCTTTCATGGGCATGAACGGTGACACACCCCGTTTTACAAGCTCATCGGAGCAGTCGAGAACAAACCCCCTTTCTTCAGGCATGGCAACGACAACGACGGGCCTGTTCTTAAGATGTGGTCTGTTGAGCCGTTCAACTTGAATATAAAAATGTGGGATAGTGACACAGGCAACTCTCATACAAGAATATTAGTACATATGTTCTATTTTAGCAAGAAATATTTTGTATTGCCGGGCAGATATTTACTATTTATCGATATTATTTACGTTTTTTCTTGATTTATCCTCTATATATAGTACAATTGTTCTATAGGATTATTATGCCACGGACAACAAACACACGGGAAACCGTATTAGATTTCATAAAAACATTCAGGCTCAGGAAAGGATATTCCCCCTCAGTCCGTGAAGTAGCGGACCAATGCGGCATAAAGAGTCCCTCTGTTGTCCAGTACCACTTAAACCAACTCGAGAAGGCCGGGCTTATCAGGAAGAGTAAAGATACGTCACGAAGCATCGAGATTGTCGGTGAAGCAAAAGAAGTCGCCCTTGTTCCCCTCCTGGGAGTCATTGCCGCGGGCCAGCCCATCTGGGTCCCGCCTGCGGATAAGTGGAGCGCCGAGGCAGAGAGAATGATCGAAGTGCCCCGTGAGCTTATGCGGGGGAAGAAAGACGTCTACGCGCTCCAGGTGAGAGGCAACTCCATGGTGGATGCAATGATCGGCGACGGGGACACGGTCATCATGGAGAAGGCCGGTGATATAAAAAACGGCGATGTCGTGGCATGCTGGCTCGAAAAGGAGCAGGAGGTCACCCTCAAGAAGATCTATTTTGAAGACGAAAGGCTGCGCCTTCAGCCCTGCAATCCCTATATGCTCCCCATGTACCACGAGAAGGAGAACGTCCAGGTCCAGGGGAGGCTGGTCGCGGTTCTCCGTACAAATTTTTAGGTAATTGATGGCAAACTTAACCCTTTCAGAATGGCTTAATCGCGTTGAGAATGACAGGCGTTTTAGGGAGAATGCCACATCCATACAGCGCATCCCCGCGTCAGAGGGCAGTTTCGCTCCATACCCTCACTGGATAAACCCCCTGCTAAAGAAGGTCCTTACCGATCGGGGCATCACGAAACTCTACAGCCACCAGGCCCGTGCCATCGAGCTGGTTCGCGAAGGCAGGGACGTGGTGCTTGTCACACCCACCGCCAGCGGCAAGACCTTGTGCTATAACATACCTGTGCTCCAGAAGATCCTCGAAGAACCCGAAACCAGGGCAATATATCTTTTCCCCACAAAGGCGCTGGCCAACGACCAGATGACAGAGGTACACAGCCTCATCGGGGAATTGAAAGCGAACATTAAAACCTTCACCTATGACGGCGACACACCCGACGATGCCAGGCAAGCCATCCGCAAGCAGGGACACGTGGTGGTCACCAACCCCGACATGCTGCATGCCGGTATCCTCCCGCACCACACCAAATGGCAGAAGCTCTTCTCCAACCTGAAATACGTCGTCGTCGATGAACTCCACGTCTACCGCGGCATCTTCGGCAGCCACGTGACCAACGTGTTCCGGCGCTTAAAAAGGGTCTGCCGTTTCTACGGGCAGGACCCTGTCTTTATCTGCTGTTCGGCGACGGTGGCCAATCCCAAAGAACATGCCGAAGACCTCCTGGAGAAGGATGTTGTCCTCATCGACGAGAGCGGCGCGCCAAGATCTGCCAAGACCTTCATTCTTTACAACCCGCCCATCGTCAACAGGGAACTGGGCATACGCCAGTCAGCCCTGACCCCTGCCCGCAATATGATGAATGACCTCATAGAGAACAAGATACAGACTATAGCCTTCACGACGAGCAGGCTCAACGTGGAAGTGCTCACCAAGTATCTCAAGGACACATTCAGGGGGAGGATCCCCGGAAACGACCACTACGTGACAGGGTACCGCGGCGGCTACCTGCCCCATCTCAGGCGGGACATCGAAAAGGGCCTCCGTGAACGGACCGTCATGGGTGTTGTCAGCACGAATGCCCTGGAACTGGGTATCGACATCGGTGACCTGGAGGCATGCATCATGGTGGGCTACCCCGGCTCCATTGCCAGTACCTGGCAGCAGGCGGGCAGGGCAGGCCGGAGAACTGGCCACAGCGTTGCGATCCTGATCGCCAAGAGCAACCCCATGGACCAGTTTATCGTGGAGAACCCCGGCTATTTCTTTACCCGTTCTCCCGAGTACTGCCGGGTAAACCCGGACAACCTCCTGATCCTGCTCCACCATATCAAGAGCGCCGCTTTCGAACTCCCCTTCGAAGAAGGCGAGACGTTCGGCAGGGAAGACCTCATGGAATTGCTCACGTACCTGGAGGAAAAGGGTGTGCTCCACCGGGTGGATCAGCGCTGGCACTGGGCAGCGGAGAGTTACCCCGCGGATGAGGTGAGCCTCAGGACCATCAGCACCGAGAACATCGTGGTAGTGGATACCAGCGATGCCGGAAACCATAAAGTTATTGCCGAGGTGGACTGGGACGGCGCCTTCACCACCGTCCACGACGGCGCCATCTACATGGTGGAATCACAACAGTACCACGTGGACAAGCTCGATCTGGAACGTAAAAAGGCATACGTCAACAAGGTAGACGTCGATTACTACACCGATGCCATGAATTACACCAGTGTCCGCGTCATAGACGACTTTGAGAAGAAGATGAGAGACAGTATCATTGTTGAGCACGGCGAAGTGCAGGTAACCAGCAAGGTGGTGGGTTACAAAAAGATCAAGTTCTACACCTCGGAGAATGTGGGCTACGGCGACGTTGACCTCCCCGAAAGACAGATGCACACGACAAGTTACTGGTTTACCATTCCCTGGGACCTGCTCAATTCGCTCGAGCTTACCCGCCTGGATATCGTTGACGGACTTTCAGGGCTCGCGTACTGCCTGCACCATATTTCTGCCATGCTCGTCATGTCCGATATCCGTGATGTCGATTGGTGCATCGGCGACAAGAGCGGCGAATGGTATGTGCGCCGGGGAAGCAACCGCAGGGTCATAACAGAGAGCCCGAACCAGCCGGTGAATGTCATGGAGAACGCCTATGACCCGACTGTCTTTATCTTCGATGCCTATCCCGGAGGCATCGGGTTCTCGGAAAACCTCTTCGAGAGACACGATGAGCTGATGCAGGCGGTGCGGTCGGTTATTACCTCCTGCCAGTGCGAACACGGGTGCCCCATGTGTGTGGGACCTTTGCTGGAGGTGGGGCCTTCGGCCAAAGACGCGGCAGTTAAAATTCTCGATCTGATGATAAAACCATGAGCCTGAAAGACCGCTTAGGACGACTCACCGGGGAAACAGATAGATCTTCGCAGATTGATTCCGGACAGGACACAATCAGCGAGCTTCGCAAGAAAATAGACAGCGTCATGAGCCGCCGGGAACGCATTGTCCCGAAGAACTTTCCTGTCACCAGAAGAACCGCAATGCCCCTGGAAGATGTTGTCGCCGGTGAAGAAGCCCGGATGCCTTACGGCACATTTTTCTTATCGCGCGGTGTCCTGAACGCTGATGAGGCCCACGGGCATTGGCGTATTGGCGAATTCGCCCGGCCCAGCATGAATGCGGCAGCTTTCCTTATCGGCAGCCATGTGGCCCATGACCTGTCGATTGCAGGTGGCCTGTTCCTTGATACCGAGACCACGGGCCTTGCCGGTGGTACCGGAACATTCCCCTTTCTCATCGGGCTCGGCTGGTTCGAGGAGGATTTATTCATCACATGCCAGCTATTCGCGCGGGATTTCTCCGAGGAAAGGGCCATGCTGACGTACCTCAGTGAGCTTGCATCGACAAAGCAATTTCTTGTGACCTTCAACGGCAAGGCCTATGACCTGAATCTCCTGACAGCACGGTTCATTCTCAATCGCTGTCAGGACACCCTATCGGTAATGCCGCATATGGACCTGCTCCACCCGGCAAGAAGGATATTTTCTCACCGCCTGGAAAACGCCCGTCTTTCGACCATAGAAGAGTGTGTGCTCGGTGTGAGGCGCGATGGAGACGTGCCCGGTTTTGAGATTCCCCAACGCTATTTTGACTGGCTTCGGCAACGCGACGGAAGGCTCGTGGAAGACGTGTTCAGACATAACAGGTTAGATATTGTTTCTATGGCGTCACTCCTGAAGTACCTGGCCGACCTCCTGGAAGGAAAGGAAGGGATGAACCACGGTCATCATGGAGATCTCCTTAAGCTGGCCGGGTTAATCCACGACCGAGGCGAGATTCACAGAGCCCAGGGACTGTTGGAAGCATTGGTTATGTCTCATCACCAGGATGTGGCCATGAGCGCGCGACGGACGCTTTCCCTCATATACAAGAAAACACATTGCTGGGAAGAAGCAGCCGAGCTCTGGCAGTATCTTCTTGCATCCGGCACACACAAGACCTTTGCAGCTGAAGAGCTTGCAAAATTCTATGAACACCATGCCCGCGAATGCGGGAAAGCTCTTCAGATCGTCCGCGAGCTTCTGGACGATGGTGCGCATTTGAACGATGCTGAACATGCATCACTGGAACATCGTTTCCAGCGCCTGCTTCACAAGACATCTTCGTAGTGGGGTAAAAAAACAATCTCTCGTCTGAAGAATACGTAAAAGGGCGGGGCATGAGCGCCGGTGAACAGTTAACCCAAGTAGAGCAGGGCAGGGTATTATTTTCGTGAATTCTGCCACAGGGCGAAAACGGGATCGACAACGCAGTAACGTCCGTCGCTTCGTTTTTCAATGTAATCGAGGTTCAGCAGCTTCTTGAAAGCCCCCTGCACGCCTCCATACGATCCGAGATTGTGGTTAAACATATAATCTACCGAAAACAGATTTGCCGTCGGTTCCTTCGATATGGCCGCGAAGAGTTTTTTCTGTTGTATTGAGAGGGGTGCAAGCAGCGATTCATAGTAGGTTTTTTGTTCTTCCAT
>CAZXVZ010000015.1:0-29071 GCA_964644085.1 uncultured Syntrophus sp.
CACCTGTTCCATCTCATACTCCGGTCTTCTCCCGCGTTTGATGATTGGTCGTGTCCAAGGCTCAAGCGGCTCATCCGGTTCTCCCCAGTAATGCTCCTTCGGATCCCACATTCCCCGGTCTTCAAGGCAAAGAGGTGTAAGGCCGAGGGCGGCTATGTCGAGGCGCCATGTTTTGATCTCACCGGTCAAATACGGATGGCTGGCATAGCGCCATTTCTTGTGCGGTATGATAGTGAGAATCTCGCCGGGTATAGCTTCCCAGGAGCCCACCGGACGGAACGTGAGCACGTGGTTGGTTCCGAGAATACGGCAGGAGACGGAACTCTGTCTCACGGCAAGGGCGATGAGATCAAGCTCTTTGCTCATATCGATCTCGTCCTCAGTTGCCTTTGGTTTCTTATTCAGTAGGAGCTGCGGATAGGGTGTAATGCCGAGCCAGGTACGATATGCTGCCATGTAGTCAGCCGCTTGAGATCCTTCCGGGAAGATAAGATCGCTCGCTGAGACGATGTGCTCCACACCGTCCTCACGGCAAATCCGTGCAGTGAGCCCGCGGCGCTCGTTCCCGTCATAATCGATCTTTTTCACCCTCACCGGCTCACCGGCCATGTAGGCGTCTGCCGGCAGTGCTACCTCGTCTTCGATCGCCTGCCGGAAGGCCCAAAGCTGCTCATCATCGCCGTACGCATCGACGATGATGTCGTCGACCAGATTGTTCAGTTCCTCTTTGTTCTTCGTACCGTCCGCCATTGCCTTTCTCCTTCATTGGTCTTGATCGATTCATATCCGTCTTCCTGTGGATGAAGAGGGATGACATTTTTGCCGGTGTTTACGTGCATGCGCATATCCTGTTCGGCATGTGACCTTTTGAGGACAGTCTCCATGGCTTTGTAATAGTCCCGCTGCACCTTGAGATTCGCAACCCGGCAGTATCGCTGGGTTGTAGTGATGTGCTCGTGGCCGAGGAGGTCCTGTATTGTCGCAAGGTCGGCGTCAGCGTTGAGAAGCTGTGTCGCAAAGGTGTGCCTCAGTCTATGGCAGGATGCTGTAAGTCCGCTCTTTTTCGCGTAATATTCGATCCTCTTCTGGATACCCCTGACCGAGAGTTGCGTGCCCGTGAGCGGTCCCTTCTGCACGAGGAAGAGCCCCTTCGCCTTCGATGAGCGTTGTTCGAGGTATGCTGTCAGGGCATGCAAGGCATCATCACTCACATACACAACCCTGTCCCTGGCACCTTTTCCATTGTACACAAATATCTGCCGCCTGCAGTAATCTACCGCATCTACGGTGAGATGGGCAACTTCATTTACTCTCAACCCCGAACGCAGCATGAGCATGAACATCGCCTTGTCCCTCGGATCCTTGATCACGGCTAAAAGTTTCTCGATTTCTTTATCTTTCAGACATCGGGGCAGCGGCTTCGGCAGACGGACCGAGAAACGGGTAACGGGGTTCGTCAGTGGTATCTGTTCCTCGTCGATCAGGTATTCGAAGAAGATGTGCAAGGTTTGCAGATGGCAGGCAATCGTTTTGGGGAGAGGCGCTTCCGTGGAAGATAATCCACGTAGGAACCAATCGTATTGCGCGTGGTGTCTCTAAGCGGAGCGTTCAGCAAGAGGACAAACCGAGGAGGTATAGTGATGGAAACCGAATTTCATCGATGGTTTCATGATCTCCAGGTAACCCGGACAATCAGTGCCTTACAAAGAAATAACTTTGATGCGCACTGGGCCCCGGATGTCAAAACCGTGTTGGAAGCCATTTTCAAAATTATCCCGGACGACGCACTGGTTGGCGTGGGAGGTTCCGTGACACTCGACCAAATAGGTTTCTGCGAGAAGGCAGGACAACATAATATCAAGCTTATCAATCCATCTCTGCAAAAGCTCTCAATGGAAGATTTCACCGAACAGCGCAGACAGATTCTCCATGCCGACGTTTTCTTGAGTAGCGCAAACGCAATCACGGAAGACGGTGTTATTTTCAACGTCGATGGAACAGGGAATCGAGTTGCTTCAATGACGTTCGGCCCTAAGAAAGTTATCGTTGTGTGCGGAATAAACAAGATCGTAAAAGATATTGATGCGGCGCAGAAGAGAGTAAAAGAGTACACGGCGCCCATGAATGCGAAAAGAATTGGTCTCAAGACACCCTGCGCTCAAACGGGCGTTTGTGCCGATTGTGATTCGCCGCAGCGAATATGCAATGTCTTTGTTACAATGGCAAAAAAACCGACCCGCACCGACATGACGGTGTTCCTGGTGGGTGAACACCTTGGTTTCTAAACGGGGCAGGTTCGCCGCTGATAACATTTCATCACGTAATTCGTGAAATGTTATTTCAACTAAACTATTTAGTTGCAGGTGAAATAAACAAAGAGAAAACTTTCTAAAATATCAAGAAACCTCCGACATAATTTTATTTCTGGCTGAAGCGATTTATGATGTATAATTAGGCGGCCGAAGGCTGGGATGCACAGGCATACCAATGAATACGTCGAAGCGTCACGGGCTGATGGGCAACGAGATTAGACGCAAAAAGCGCGAGGCAACAGAAAGGTAGGAACTATTGATAAACATATTCGTCGACGCCGACTCCACTCCCGTAAAAAATGAAACAATCAAAGTAGCAAAGCGTTACGGCCTCAAGATCTATTTTGTTTCCAACCGTAAGATAAAAATCCCCCCGTACGCACTGGCTGAAAAAATAGTTGTCGGTGACCATATGGACGCCGCAGACGATTGGATTGTGGAACATGTCAACGAAAAGGACATAGTCATCTCTGCTGATATTCCCTTTGCTTCACGGTGCATCAAAAAAGGAGCCGTGGTACTCGACCCAAACGGACGTGTCCTTACAGAAGAGACCATTGGGGAAGCCCTCTCGCAGAGGGATATTATGACTTATCTGCGTGACACAGGAAATACTTCCGACTGGTCACCTCCATATCATAAACGGGATCGTTCCCGATTTCTACAGCGTCTTGATGACGTGATTCAGGCATTTTTTAGAGGAAAACGATGATAATCCGGTTATAGAGTCATCGAGTCGTAGAGTCGTTGGGTCATAAAGAATAAGAAAGGCGCAAGGTACAAGGTGAAAGGTAAAAGGTTAAGACATTTAAAAACAAACTGTGTCGGTGGATCGTAGGATCGAAAAAATGCTTTCTGTTAACTAGATTTGATATCTGAGCAGCGTATCGGGTTATCTGGAGTAAACCCTCGCGAGACAAGGAAGCTTGGCCTTTTGCTGCTAAGCAAAAGTTCCGAAGTCGAGTGGGAGCGAGTGGAGCCGCTGGAACGTAACGAGTGTGTTTACAAGGATATCCCGATACGTTGCTTTAAGGTTCACCATTCACTGTAGTATTGCTATTCACTGTTTCTTTCTTTGGCTTGTTTCTGTGTCGTCTCCTTCTCTTCTTTCTTTTCGGAGTCTGATCTGCCGAAGGTTCCTTAATTGCCGGTGAGGAAGGTTTTGAAAGGAAGTTGTCCCACCATTCCAGGACAGGACGATTTTCTTTTACAGTGTCAGACATAACACGAAGATAAGCGACGGCGTCAGGAAATTCAAGCTTTCCAGCCACGGAGGAAGGCCGTCGCGGCGGTTTTCTATGCAGAGAACGCTGAAGCGCGAGGATAGCTCGTAATTGACTGCCGACACGCCTTGGCACATTGAGGGTTTTTCGAATCTCTTCCATGAAATCTGAGCAGGCGTTATCCAGAGCCATTTGGTGAGGAATTCCGTCACGTTTCCGCAGCAATGCTTCTTCTTCCAGGGCGGGGCCGAAAAGTACGGCAAAGAAAAGCGCCGGTGATGGCGATATACGGCGGCGATACATGTTATCTAAGCCTTCGAGGTTTGAATTCAACAAGATAGTATGAACAGTATTCTTTTGGATCCATACATAAAGCCACGGGAAAAGAGCGGCGAGAAGGCCGCTTTTATAAAGAAGACTAAAAACCGTCCCGGAGAAACCGAAGAAGAAAGTTTTGCGTATCTCTTCGTAGAGTCTTGAAGAGTCGACACGCGCGATGGTGGATGAAAGCCCGCAGAGGACTTTCCATGTGTCGGGTTCGATAGTAAAATCATGAGACGCGGCAAAACGGACAGCACGGAGCATACGTACCGGATCTTCCGTGAACCTGACATATGGATCACCGATAGGGCGAATAAGACGCTGAGCGAGATCATTTAATCCCGTGCTGTAATCGATGACAGAGAAGTCGGCAATATTATAGAACAGGGCGTTGATTGTGAAATCACGCGATAAGGCGTCCTCCTCAGGGGTTCCGAAAACATTGTCCCTGATAATCATTCCGCTTTCGTCCTTGATATGTCGAAAAGGCCTGATGTCTGTTTCCGGTATTTTCGTGTCCACCTCATCAAAGGAACGGGCGGACTTGCGGAATGTTGCCACTTCGATGATTTCATCCTGAAAGTGAATATGGGCCAGACGGAAACGGCGGCCAATGAGCCGGCAATTTCTGAAAAGACGCTTGATCTGGTGTGGTGTGGCATCTGTCGCTATGTCGAAATCTTTCGGAGTGCGTTCTAAGAGGAGATCGCGGACACAGCCTCCCACGAGATAAGCCTTAAATCCTTTCTGATGAAGGCGGTAAAGCGTGCGAATCGCGTTGGGGCTTACCATTTTTCGTGATATTCGATGTTCATGACGGGGAATGACGCGCGGTTCCATAGTATATCAAAATAGCATACGTAGCCACGAAATCAAAGCGGAAGCAAATCCTCGGTCTAAAAGCCCGTTTTTTTATCCCGAATTTGTTATTAAGTGGTATGTTGGGTTTCCTGAAGCAAACCCTCACGAGACAAGGAAGCTTGGCCTTTTGCCTCAAGCAAAAGTTCCGAAGTCGAGTGGAAATATAAAAATAGTTTGCGCAGCGGAAGAGAAGGGGTGGCTCCGACAGCTTTGCCGGTGGAGGGGGCGACGCGAGCCCCAGTAGTAGAAGCCGCAGGAGCGCAACGAGCGTGTTTGTGAAGGAAATCGCGACATGCCGCTTGTTCTGATCACAAATCCGGGTTCATTACAGAAAAAAATTTTTAACAGGAGTGTCTTTCGGTAATTTCAACCCAGCCTTTTTGTGAGGATCTCCTTGAGGATCTTCGGATTGCCTTTGCCCTGTGAAGCCTTCATGGCAAGGCCCATAAGGAATCCCATCACTTTTAAATTCCCGTTCCGGTAATCCGCGACATCTGACGCATGCTCTGATACGATTCGGTCAATAATCGCTTCCAGCTCTGACGTGTCCGAAATCTGTCTGAAATGGCCTTTTTTAACGATTTCTTCAGGAGACTGATCACCGGAAAGAAGCTGAGACAATACCTCCTTTCCCGCGTTTGCGTTTATTTCATCTTTTTCAAGCATAGCGAGCAGCACGGCAAACCGCTTCGGTGTAAGCCCCGTTTCTCTGATAGTCTGGTTGCGGTCCTTCAAGGCGGGAAGCAGGTGAGTCGTTATCCAGCTTGCAACCTTGCGCGGAGGCAGGTTTTCTTTGACGACATCTTCAAAAAATTCCGAGATATCTCTTTCCTGGCTCATACTTAAAGCTTCTTCGGGGGTTAGATTGTATTCTTTGGAAAAACGTTCCATTTTTCTGCCAGGCATTTCGGGCAGTGCGTCTACCATCCTTTTTAGCCACGTATCGGTAACTGTAATTTTAGCCACAGACGGATCGGGTATGCAGGGACCCGCAAATTTTCCCCGCATTGCCGCTGTTACCCGTTTCTCAGGGTCCCACAGACGGGTATGGAGGACAATAGGTTCGCCTCTTTCGAGGCATTCAGTCTGCCGGACAATCTCATAAGCGATAGCATCCCCCACATTACGGATGGAATTCATATTCTTGACTTCTATTTTTGTGTTCCATTCATCGGTGCCCTTTGGCCGAAGGGAAATATTCGCGTCAACTCTGAGTGTTCCCTGTTCCATGCTGCATTCCGCCGCCCCTGTATAGCGCAACTGGGACCGCAAAGTCTTTACATACTCCATCGCGTCATAAGGACTTCGCATATCCGGTTCGCTTACGATTTCGATAAGCGGAGTGCCAGCGCGGTTGAAGTCGACCAGACTTATCGGGGTTTTGCCTTCAGTCTCATGAACGAGCCTCGCGACATCTTCCTCCATATGAATGTGGTGTATGCGGAGCCTTTTCATTTTGCTGTCCTCACCAATGATATCAACCCAGCCGTTTTTTGAAAGGGGCTTGTGGTGCTGAGAAAGCTGAAAGCCTTTTGGAAGGTCAGGGTAGTAATAAACTTTTTGGTCAAAGGCACTTTCAGGCTGGATGGTGCAGTTCAAGGCAAGGCACGCAAGAGTTGCTTTTTCAAGAGCTTCCTGACTTAATTTCGGAAAAGCGCCCGGCAGCCAGAGACAAATAGGGCAGGTGTTTCTGTTTGGTTCATCCCCGGGACGATTGGGACAATCACAGAAAAGCTTGGTTGCAGTGTTTAACTGAACGTGTATTTCAAGGCCAATGACCGCTTCATACTTCATGTCTATCTTTCTCCTTCTGTGACCGATGAAAGTTTCATGCCCGCGGCCAGCAGATTCACATCACTCAGACGGGGGCCTGTAAGCTGTATGCCAATGTCAAATTCAGAATCAACCGCCAGGGAGGGAATCTGAAGGGATGGTTGGCCGGTAGTATTTGCGGGGATGGTGAAATAAAACGCATTATAGGTTTCGTTGATGCCGACGGCTTTGGAGGCATCATGTGCAGGCCTTCGCGTGGGGAGTGCTACCAGGTCAACATGATTGAATATATCTGATATTTCCCGTACCAGGCGTCTGCGAATACGGCACGCGTTTTCAAAAGCCCGGTAATTTTCAAACTGGAAGTACGCGCCCTGAAAAAGGTACGTTTTTACAAGGGTCCCGAATGATTCGCCTCTCGAATTGAGGTACATATCGTTCCAGTTTTTTCCAACGGGAGAGCGGTGTCCATAGCGAACGCCATCGAACTTACCCGCGCTGGAGGATGCCTCCACTGAGCCAATCACGTTGTGAACAGCCCTGAAGAGGCTGAAGTCTTTGAGGCTTATCTCCTGTATGGAGAAGCCTGCCTTTTCAAACTTTGAAATTCCCCTGTTGAATGCCTTCTTTTCCGTTTCGTCAAGGGAACTGATGCATTCCCTGATTATTCCCACATGGTATGTTTTTTTAACGGGTTTGAGAGCGTCCGCAAAATCGGGCATTGTTTCGTCAGGCATGGAGAAATCATGTTCATCTTTACCTGAAACTACCGCCATTACGGCGGAAATGTCATTTATGTTTTTTGCGATGATGCCGGAGCATTCCATGGATGGAACAAGACCAATGAGGCCAAAGCGGGAAACGATACCAAAGCTTGGTTTAAACCCGAAAAGACCCGACATCGCGGCGCTTACGCGGGTCTCACCCATTGTGTCCGTAATGAGCGCCATATCCGCGCCGGCAAGGATGGCCTGAGCCGCTGTATCTCCTGTCAACCCGAAACCCAGTTCGCTCATGCGTGAACTGCCGATAAGTTCAGCGCCGGCGTTTCTCAGACGTGCTACCATCGTCGCGTCTTCAAGAGCGATAAAGCCTTCGAGAGCGCGGGAACCAGCGTCGGTAAGCCATCCCCGCGCGGACATATTCGGCTGTATGACGATCTTTTTTCCCGCCAGCATACCACCCGGGGGCTGCCCATTTTTTTCTGAACTATGTGCTGTTGTATTTTTATATGTGAAGATATCCGTCTTCATAGTCATTCCCTATTCAAGTATACTGGCTACTTTGAAATAGCCGCCTTTTTCCGCGGGCGCATTCTTAAAAAGTTCACCGTCTTCTACCAACCTGCTGACCCGGGCCTCTTTTCCGGTCCTCATACGGTTTGATGTCTCCGCGACGGAAAATAGCGGTTCGTCCTCTCCTGTATTTTGATTGATTGTCTCTGCCAGTTCTTTTGCCGCCTCCACAGCGCCAGTGATCGCGGACCGCTCACGGGCATCAATTCCGATACGGGAAACCCAGGAGAGAGAATCAACCAGGTCCTGCTGTTCCTTTGTTCCCGGCAGAGGTTGTGATCCGCCGAGGTGAAGAAGGCCAAGTTCGGCAAGCTGTTCAGAAGCGACAGTTGATGGAGCTTCCGTGAGAGGGCAAAAAGCACTGCGGTTTTTGGGAAAGGCGATCACTTCCCTGATCGATGATGTACCCAGAATCATGGCAACGACCCGGTCAATGCCGAGCGCTATTCCGCCGTGAGGGGGAGCGCCATACTCAAGAGCACGAAGGAAAAAGCCGAACTTCTGCTCCACAGCTTCTTCTGAAAGGCCGAGAGCTTTGAAAATGTTGTTTTGCAGGTTTTTGTCGTTTATCCTGATGCTTCCGCCTCCCAGCTCCTCACCATTGACGACAAGGTCATAGGCGCGCGATTTGAGCGTTAACAGTTCTTCAACGTTGCCGGGATCAAAATCAGTCCTGTCCGGCATGGTAAAAGGGTGATGGCTTGAAGTCACGCCGTTTTCCGTAGGTTCAAAAAGGGGGAAATCGGTTACCCAGAGCGGACAGAAGACACCTTGCGGAATTAATTGCAGTCGATGAGCGAGATGAAGACGGAGCTGACCCAGAGCAGAGCAGACAAGCGACCATGAAGGATCAGCTATCATGAGAATCACGTCACCATTCTCCGCGTCAAAGCGCTTCAGGATTTCGCCGCGTTCCTGTTCGCTGAAGAACTGCACGATATTGGATTCCAACCCTCCTTCGAGCACGCGCATCCACGTCATGCCTTTGGCGCCGAAACCCGGGACGATTTCTTTTGCGTACTCATTTTGAAGGACGTTTTTGCTCAGTTTTTCCGATTGACCCTTGACGTTAATACCTTTAACGCATCCTCCCCTGCCCAGTATCTGCTTAAAGATACTGTATTTTGTATCGGTGAAGATGTCCGTCGCGTCCCGAAAGGTCATGCCGAAACGGATATCCGGCCGGTCGGAGCCGGTGGAGTTCATGGCGTCGTGCCAGGTCATCCGCGGATACGGCCGGGGGAGTTTGATGCCGCCGATTTGAAACATGCGGCAAGAAAGCTCCTCAAAAAGAGCATAAATGAATTCTTCATCAATGAATGAAGCCTCAAGGTCAAGCTGGGTAAATTCCGGTTGCCTGTTAGGGCGCAGGTCCTCATCTCTAAAGCACCTGACAATTTGGAAATATCGTTCCATGCCGCCGACCATGAGGAGTTGTTTAAAAAGCTGCGGCGATTGGGGAAGGGCGTAAAAGTTCTTTGGATAGTGTCTGCTGGGAACAAGATAATCCCTGGCGCCTTCAGGGGTGCTCTTCGTAAGCATCGGTGTTTCAACTTCGACAAATCCCTGTTCGTCCAGATAATCACGGACAGCCTTAACAATGCGGTGCCTCTTGATGAGATGATCCTGCATTGTAGGTCGCCTGAGATCAAGATAACGATATTGTAACCTTAAATCTTCAGCTATCGATTCATCACGCTTGACTGCGGTTCCGGCAACCATGGATTTTTCTGATATTGGGAAGGGTAGAGTGTTTGATTTACTGAGGACCTCGAGGTCGGTGATTTTCACTTCGATATCACCGGTGGGGATAGTAGGGTTTTCAGTACCCCCGGTTCTCTGGACCACCGTACCGGTAACAGAAACGCAAAACTCGTTCTTGAGAGATCGCGCGGTGTCGCAGTTCTCCCGTGAAGTATGATCAGGGCTGAAGACTATCTGAACAATTCCGCTCCGGTCACGGAGGTGAACAAATAGCACTTCGCCGTGATCTCTCAGGGCGTCTACCCATCCGGCAAGCGTAATTTCTCTTCCGGTGTCGTGCAATCCCAATTGACCGCAATTTGACCGGTCGCCGTATTTCATGATTTGTTCGTCCTTTCTTTTAAGAGATTCTTTAATTCCTTCTTTTAAAACATCTTTAGAGGGTGGATTATTTTCCCTCTAAACCGGATAAAAATTCAATATATTTTTACGATAAAATTATGGAATATTTTTTTACAAGCTTTAAAAGTTTTTCTATTTATTCTTTCCAAAATGAATTAATATAATAACTCAGTAACAAAATGGCTTAAAAATTCGGGGAGACAACAGAGATGATCAGAAAAGCAGGATTCGATAATAAAAAGTATCTGCAGGAACAGACATCAGAAATTCTTGAACGGGCAAAAATGTTTCACAACAAATTGTACCTCGAATTCGGGGGAAAGCTCTTGTATGATTATCATGCCTCACGGGTGCTGCCGGGCTATGATCCAAATATTAAAATGAGGCTTCTCGCGGAGTTGAAAGACAATGCCGACATCATCCTCTGTATTTACGCGGGGGACATCGAAAGAAAAAAAATACGCGCGGATTTTGGAATAACCTATGACGCTGACGCGTTGAAACTTATCGATGAATTGAGAGAATGGGGCGTTGACGTGCTGGGTGTCAATATCACCCGTTTTGACAACCAGCCCGCCGCTATACTCTTTAAGAATAAGCTGGAAAGGCGAGGGATAAAGGTTTTTACGCATAAATTTACCAGAGGATATCCTACCGATGTGGATACAATTGTCAGCGATCATGGATATGGAGAGAATGCATACATCGAGACTGAAAAACCTGTCGTTGTCGTCACGGGGCCTGGGCCCGGAAGCGGCAAGCTGGCGACATGTCTTTCCCAGCTCTATCACGACTACAGGCGAGGGGTAAAATCAGGATACGCAAAGTTTGAAACTTTCCCCATCTGGAATCTGCCCCTTAAGCATGCCGTTAACGTGGCCTATGAAGCAGCCACAGCGGACATAAAAGATTTTAACCTCATCGATCCGTTCCATCTTGAGGCCTATAACAAAGTAGCTGTGAATTACAACAGAGATGTGGAGGTATTTCCTGTTTTAAAGAGAATACTGGAAAAAATAACGGGCGGTGAATCTTTTTACAAATCGCCGACAGACATGGGTGTGAACCGTGCCGGTTTTGCTATTGTTGATAATGAGGCAACTCAGGAAGCATCAAGACAGGAAATCATACGCAGGTATTTCCGCTACAGGTGTGAGTACGCCATGGGTTTTACGGATAAGGAAACCGTGCAGAGGGCTGAGCTTTTGATGGAAGAATGTAATCTGGAGCTTGGATACCGCAGTGTCGTCGGGCCTGCCCGTGAGGCAGCGCAATCAGCTATGGAAGGACAAAAGGGGAATGAAGGGATCTATTGCGGGGCTGCCATCGAGTTGAAAGATGGCACAATCATTACCGGCAACAATTCGGCGCTCATGCACGCGGCAACGAGTCTTGTCATCCGCGCGATCAAACATCTGTCAGGTATTCCTGATAAGTTGCAGCTGCTTCCCGACTATATTACCGATTCCGTGCGCAAACTCAAGACGGAAGTGCTTAACGAAAGAACGGTAAGTCTCGATCTCGAAGAGGCCCTTATCGTTCTGAGTATCAGCGCGGCTACCAATCCCGCTGCGCAGCTGGCCATTGGGGTGTTGAAGGAACTTCGTGATTGCGAAGTTCACATGACACACATCCCCACACCGGGAGATGAAGCGGGGTTGCGCCGCCTCGGCGTGAACCTGACAAGTGATCCGAATTTTTCTACAAAGAATCTTTTTATTAGTTAGTCAGAGGATATGAGAATTGCCGATATCTCATGAACCGGATAGTGTATAGCTAAAAGGAGGCGTAGAGTGGAGACTTACTTTATTGCGGTACAGGTGGGCCCTCTGCCTGGAAACCAGTTTCTTGAAAGAGTGGAGGACGCAAGCATTTATTTCTGGATCAATGATGAAACGCCTGAGAGGGCAATGGGGCGGGTTTCAGCATATCTTTCCAATAACTGCTGGAAACTTACTACTATTGACAAAGAAGCTACAGCAGTTACCGCCACTGATTTCGCCAATAATGAAGATGGCATGATGGGATTCTGGAAGGCTAAACAATCGGGTTTTGCCGCCAGGGTTATCGCTAAAACAAAATCAGGAACAGACCACGCCACGTGACACAAAGTTGTACAACACGTACAATTTACGGGGATCTAAAAAAATCCTCTACACATTTCGCCACATAGGCACGCTCGGCATTTTTTAATTCCGGGTATACCGGCAGCGCTAATGAGGTTTTCGCTGATTTTTCAGCCACGGGGAAATCACCCTCCGCATATCCCAGGTACGCGAAGCAGGGCTGCAGGTGAAGTGGCAAGGGGTAGTAAATACCGGTCATAACTCCCCTTTCTTTAAGGAAATTTTGCAGTTCGTCCCGTTTTTGCGTCCGGATGACGTAGTGATGGAAGATATGCGATGTATCGTCTTCAATGACAGGGAGCGTAAGGGGTAGTTTTTTGAACCGTTTGTTGTAGTAGGCGGCATTTGCCTTACGTTTTGTGTTCCATGACTCAAGGTGAGGGAATTTTGCCGCGAGAGCGCAGGCCTTGAGTTCATCGAGTCGGCTGTTGAGGCCGATCATTTCGTGGTAATACTGATTGCCCATACCATGAACGCGAAGCTTTTTCACCTTTTCACCGAGATTAGCCCGTTTCGTGTAGACCATACCTCCCTCGCCGATACCGCCGAGGTTTTTCGTGGGATAAAAACTCGTAGCGGCTATATCGCCGAAAGCACCCGACATGGTACCGTTCTTGCGGGCGCCAAGAGATTGGGCGCAATCTTCAATAAGAAATAGATTGTGTTTTCGGGCAATTTTATTGATGCGATCCATATCGCATACCTTACCGAAGAGGTGGACCACGGTAATGGCGCGGGTGCGTGGTGTAATTGCTTTTTCAATAAGAGCGGGATCAATATTCATTGATATTTCATCGATATCGACGAAGACAGGTGTGCCTCCAAGAATGGCAACAGAACTTGCCGTTGAGAAGAATGTATAGGGGGTTGTAATGACTTCATCACCGGCCTTAATGTGTAGAGACATGAGAGCGAGGATAAGCGCGTCAGTGCCGTTGGCACAAGAAACGGCACAGGGAACACCCGCGTATTCGGAGATCTGTTTTTCAAGCTGGAGGCAGTATTTACCGAGAATGAGCCGTTGTTCATCAAGTATCTCTTTGATACCCCTGCGGATTTCCTTTTTCACAAGTTTGTACTGAGCTTTCAAATTAATGGGCGGTATGTTCATAATTCCTTTTCCTTTCAGGGAATGTTAAGTAAACAAGGACAAAATCACGGCTATGTTAGCATATATTTGGTCACTATCTCAAGGATTCATTGGATGGCAATGGTCATAAGGAAGCAGTCCCTTGAGGACACCTGTAAAAAATAGGTCTTCTAAGAGATAAAATCGTATTAAAATCGTTGACAAATACCCGCGTTTACGTTAAAAGATTGTGAAATTTTATTCAAATAAATTGATAAGGAGATCACCCATGAGAGAGGCAGTAATTGTATCGTGTGCGAGAACAGCGATTGGCCAGTTTAGCCAGTCTCTTAAAGATGTGTCTGTTGTTAAGCTCGGTGGAATAACCATTAAAGAAGCCATAAAAAGGGCAGGCATTCGACCCTCGAAAAATAAAGATAAGGAATTTGCTCCTGCTATCTTTGGCGGCAAGACCGATACAGAACTGGAAGCGAAGAAATATGATTTTGACAGCGGTCTAAAAGAAGTTGTCATAGATGAGGTTATCATGGGAAATGTCATTCAGGCAGGTCTTGGCCAGAATTCAGGAAGACAGGCAAGCATTGAGGCGGGCGTTCCTAAGGAAACAGCAGCGTACACGATCAACAAGGTCTGCTCATCAGGGCTTAGAGCTATTATAAACGGCATGCAGTCGATTATGGTCGGTGATAATGATGTTGTGGTAGCCGGCGGTATGGAGAACATGAGTATGGCTCCTTTCGCACTACCAGGGTTGAGGTTCGGCGCCAGGATGTTCGACACAAAGGCTGTTGACCTTATGGTGCTTGATGGTATTTGGGAAATCTTCTACGGCTATCATATGGGCGTTACGGCGGAAAACATCGCTGAGAAGTACGGAATATCAAGAGAAGAACAGGACAAATTCGGTCTTATCAGTCATCAGAGGGCAATGAAAGCCATTAAGGAAGGTCTTTTTAAAGCAGAAATCGTGCCGGTTGAAATTCCTCAGAAAAAGGGTAAGCCACCTGTTATTTTTGACACCGATGAAAGACCCATGGACACATCCCTTGAAAAGATGGCCGCTCTCCCCACAGCTTTCAAGAAAGACGGAACAGTCACGGCAGGCAACGCTTCGGGTCTCAATGACGCCGCGGCGGCTGCGGTGCTTATGTCCCGTGAAAAAGCCAAGGAACTGGGCATTAAACCCATGGGCAAAATTATCTCATGGGCAAACGGTGGTGTCGATCCGGCATACATGGGCCTCGGCCCCATTCCGGCAATTAGGAAAGCGCTCAAAAAAGCATCCATGACCATTGATCAGATGGATATTATTGAACTCAATGAAGCGTTTGCTTCCCAGTCGCTTGCATGCATCAAGGAGCTTGGGGTCAATACGGATAAATGCAACATGTTCGGCGGCGGTATATCTCTCGGCCATCCTATCGGATGTACCGGGGCTCGGCTTGTTACTACGGCTCTCTACCAGATGCAGCGGCTTAATCTGAAATACGGTCTTGTCTCAATGTGCATAGGCGGCGGCATGGGGCTTGCGGCTATTTTAGAAAGAGAGGCATAAAATGGAGTATAAGAATATTATTGCCGAAGTAAAAGATGGTATCGGCTTTCTGAAAATCAACAGGCCAAAGGCTTTGAACGCGCTTAACTCGGAAACGCTTCTTGAAATCAAGGACGCGGCGGAGACATTCAGCACGGACAAAAATGTCAGGGTTGTCATTGTTACAGGGGAAGGGGACAGGGCTTTTGTAGCAGGGGCGGATATTCTGGAAATGAAGGATTTGACGGCCATTGAAGGCGCCGCTTTCGCGCAGCGCGGTCACGATGCCATGGCTGTTCTTGAGAATATGGGAAAACCGGTTATAGCGGCAGTGAATGGATTTGCGCTAGGCGGCGGTTTTGAACTCGCGCTTGCCTGCGATTTCATGTATGTTTCAGATAAGGCAAAGCTCGGTTTTCCGGAGACAACTCTTGGTATCCATCCGGGATTTGGCGGGACACAGCGGACCGCGAAACTGATCGGCACAGCAAAGGCAAAGGAACTGATATTTACCGGAAAGACAATCACGGCGCAGGAGGCCTACGAGGCCGGCCTTGCCAATAGAGTTGTCCCCCATGACCAACTCATGAGTGAAGTGCTTGCAGTCGCGGAAAAGATAAAGGCGAACGGCCCCTTTGGAATCAGGCTGGCAAAAGAGTGTATTAATAAGAGCTTGTCGTTGTCACCTAAAGAAGGTCTTACTCTTGAAGCAAAAGATTTCGGCATGTGTTTTGCCTCAAAAGACCAGAAAGAAGGCATGACAGCGTTTGTAGAAAAAAGAAAAGCCACCTTCATTGGTGAATAATAACTATTAAGGAGGATACTGTGAAGATAGCGGTATGTTTAAAACAGGTTCCCGATACCGAAGCGGAAATTAAATGGGACATCCCGAAGGGATCATTGAACAGGGGAGGTATGGATCCCATTACAAATCCCTTTGACGAATTCGCTTTAGAAGAAGCACTTCTTACAAAGGAAAATTATGATGGTGAGATCGTTGCCATTACCATGGGGCCGGACAAAGCGGCGGATGTGCTGAGAAACGCGCTGGCATTAACGGTTGATTCAGTGTATCAGTGCACGGACCCGGCTTTCGCCGGTTCTGACACGTTCGCGACAGCTTCCGTACTTGCGGCAGCGATCAAGAAGGTCGGGGACGTTGATGTTGTCTTTTTCGGCAAGCAGTCCACGGACGGTAATACCGGTGTCGTCGGAGCGGAAGTGGCCGCGATCCTAGGCTTCAGCCAGCTCACCTATGTTTCAAAGGTGAGGCAGATTGACGCCGCAGGAAAAAAAATTGTTGTTGAAAGGGCCGTCGAAGGCGGAAATGAAGTTGTTGAGGCAAAACTGCCCGCCGTAGTTTCCGTTATAAAAGGCATCAACGAGCCGAGACTTCCGAATCTTATGGGTATCAGAAAAGCGGGTAAAATGCAAATACCGCAGTGGACCGCTGCCGACCTCGGCGTTGACACCTTTAAAGTAGGCGCGGCGGGTTCTTCCACGAAGGTTGTTGAGATTGCTGTGCCTCCTCCTCGAGGAGCAGGTGAGATACTCAAAGGCGAAGTGGATGATATCGTCAGTACACTTACCGATAAACTGATTGACTTAAAAGTCATAAAATAGGGAGGAGGAAATTACAATGGCTAATGATGTATGGGTATATATAGAACATAAAGACGGTGGCATTTCACCGATGTCTTTTGAACTTCTCGGTATTGGTAAACAACTTGCCGACGGCTTCGGATCAACTGTATGCGCTTTTGTGATCGGAGATAAGGTAGACGATCTCGCTAAAGAGGCTTTTGGGTATGGCGCTTCAAAAGTCTACGCTGTCGAGGGCGATGTATTCAAGAGTTTCAGAGGTGAGGCATACGCCAAAGCGGCATGTTTCCTTCTCGATAAATATAAACCGGAAGCGGCTCTTTTCAGAGGCACGAGCATGGGTGTTGATGTGTCGGCTGCTACCGCGGCAAATCTTGGGATGGGTCTTTGCACCGACAGCATCGGTCTCGCTGTAGACGGCGGAAAGTTGAAAATGACACGTGCCGCCTTCGGCGGCAACTACACGGTTTCCGTGGTCAATGAAAAGGCAATTCCGCAGATTGCTACGGTAAGGCCAAAAGCTTTCGCGATGCCTGAAAAAGACGCGTCGAAAAGTGGCGAAGTAGTAAAAGAATCTTTCTCGCTGGCGGAAGCGGATTTGAACACAAAAGTTGTTGAGTTCCTTCAGTCCGCGACTACCGTCAACCTTGTCGAGGCCGATATCATTGTATCAGGCGGACGCGGTGTAGGCGGTGAAGAGGGTTTTAAAGTCCTCAAAGAATTTGCCGATGTACTCGGTGGGGCACTTGGAGCGTCCCGTGCCGCCGT
Organism: uncultured Syntrophus sp.; assembly: GCA_964644085.1. GTDB lineage: Bacteria > Desulfobacterota > Syntrophorhabdia > Syntrophorhabdales > Syntrophorhabdaceae > PNOF01. The sequence continues at coordinate 17,012 of CAZXVZ010000015.1, forward strand.
TGATTCGGGCTGGGTTCCCTACGAACACCAGGTGGGACAAACGGGCAAAACGGTAAAGCCTAAGATTTATGTTGCCTGCGGCATATCAGGGGCAATTCAGCACCTTGCCGGCATGAGAACATCAGATTGTATCGTTGCCATCAATAAAGATGCCGACGCGCCGATCTTCAAAGCTGCCAGCTTCGGGATTGTCGGTGATTACAAGGTCGTTATTCCAAAACTTATTGAAAAATTTAAATCAAAGCTGAACAAGTAACGATATCGAAAAAGATATAAGAAGAGGGGGAGCTATCATGGCTCCCCTTTTCTTGTATATGAACTATTTCTATTATTCGGAGAACAGTAATTCCTAAATTTCATTTGCCCTTACGGGGATTATTCTCTAAAATAGAGACGTGAAATACCGGAGAATACATGATTTACTTAGATAACGCTGCCACATCTTTTCCTAAACCGAAAGAAACGATAGAGGCCCTCAATAACTTTATTCTTAACGTCGGAGGTAATCCGGGGAGAAGCGGCCATAACCTGTCCCTGGAAGCAGCCCGGGTTATTTTTGAAACCAGAGAAAAATTGACGTCGTTTGTCGGCGGCAGTAATTCCGAGAGGCTTATTTTCACGCAAAACGGCACCGAGGCTCTCAACCTTGCTATTCTGGGACTCATAAAAGAAAATGATCACATAGTCACCACATCCATGGAACATAATTCGGTCATGAGACCGCTTGCCTTTCTTGAAAAAAAGAGGGGAATAAAGTTCTCAACGGCAAAATGCTCACCGGAAGGTGTCGTTGATATAGATGATTTGAGAGCGCTGATAAGAAAAAATACGAAAGCGGTTATTATCAATCATGGTTCTAATGTAACCGGAACTGTCCAGCCACTCCAGGGAATTCGAAAAGCCATCGGTGAGACGATCTTTATTGTCGATGCCTGTCAGACCATAGGATCATGTCCGATCGACGTGCAAAAAGATGGAATCGATTTATTATGTTTTTCCTGCCATAAGTCACTCTATAGCATACAAGGTCTCGGGGCATTATACATACGAGAAGGTATCGATCTCGTACCGTTAAGGTTTGGAGGTACGGGAAGCAAATCGGAATTAATAGAGCAACCGCTTTTTCTACCGGATAGGTATGAGAGCGGTACGCCAAACACGCCTGCCATAGCATCGTTGTTCGGTGGCCTCACTTTTATCGAGAACACGGGGTTTACGGAAATTATCAAAAAAAAGAAAGCCCTTCGTGCGCGTTTGACAGAGGAATTGTCGGACATACAAGGTGTGGAACTATACGGTCCTTCAAAGAATTCACATATTGATGCTCTGCCTGTAGTATCCTTTAATATCAAGAGACTGTTGCCTTCAGAAACGGGATATCTGCTCAATAAGGAGGAAATATACACGAGAGTGGGACTCCAGTGTTCTCCCGTAGCGCACAAAACGATCGGGACCTACCCGCAGGGAACAGTGAGAGCGGCGCCGGGTTACTTTACGACAGGCAAAGAAATCGATCATTTTTTGGAGGTAATGAGACGTATTGCTGAGTGATAAGAAATATATATTACTTTTCCATACCATACACGATGTCCTGAAGGCGGAAAAGATTTTAAAAAAAGAAAGGGTAAGTCATGAACTGGTACCCGTTCCCAGAAATTTAAGTTCTGATTGCGGCATGTGCGTTCAATTGAAGGATAATTTAGAAGAAGTAAAGGCCCATATTAAAGATATTGCGATATCAAAATGCTTTTCCTTTGACGGCAAAACATATGTTGAGCTACCATAATCAACATTTCCGTACCAAACTCTAAGTTTTTACTGCCCCCTCAGGGCACATTTCCTGACAACAATAGCACCGAATGCATTTGCTGTAATCAAAATAAGGTTTACCCTTCCTTATTGTTAATGCTGTTGCGGGGCATACTTTCACACAGATACCGCACCCCTTACATATATCTCTGCGTATTTTCGGTTTTTTTGTGAAAACATTTTTAAGAATATTTTTCGCAAAACGGGGTATGCTCCAATCCGTGTCCATGCTCCGGGGCAATAAAAACTCCCCTATTGTTGGAATATTATTGCCGACAACCTTATAATCGGGAAGAATGCTGTGTTTAACGGCGAGTTGAGCAATAGGCGTCGGGAAGGGGAGGTGGGTAAGCTTTTCAATATAATCATCAAGAGCAAAGGCGTTTTTACTTACGCCGAGGACCCCGAGCCTTCTCGGTCTCCCGCTCGAAGGGCCATCCCCGTCCATTCCGATGATCCCATCAAGAACAGTCAGGTGCGGATGGGCAATGGAATGGATATCAATGAGCATGGAGGCGAAAAGAAACCTGTCCTGACCTGCCCGTAAATGCCACTTTGCTTTCTCTAAGGAATGGATAAAGCCGAACGTGTTCTTGACACCGAGTGTCATTCCCATCATACCGTGGGTCTTGAGTTTAGGCACATTGATAATAAAATCATATTGATCAGGGTCATTACCGAATAAAAACTCTCTGTAAGGTGATATCCCGTTTGTTTTTTTAATAATATTATTATCAAAATTGGCAATAGTTAATTCTAATTGTTTTATAATATCCATAATACCTGATGATATAAGGACTTTATTTGTTGAACCAAATCCAGGGCTATCACCGACGAAGATGGAACATGAATAATCTTTTAATAATTCCGCAATGGCTTTAATAATGATTGGATGAGTTGTTACTGCCTGCTCAGGGGTCCTGCTTGTGAGCAGATTGGGCTTTATAAGTACTGTTGCGTTCTTGATCGGGGGAAAATCTATCTCCTGAAGCATGGAACTGAGGAGCTTTTTCAGCAGGTTCGTTTCATACGTATAGCAGCTCTCAACTGCTACCTTTTCCAAGGGCTTGTCCTTTATCAAAATTTACTTCGATGAACCGGATGCACAGTGTTCCTTCAGAGTTTATCCAGCATATTTTATTTTCCCGGTTATTGACAGAGTAGGTCACCGTGTAATACGGCTTTTGAACGAATAAGTTTCCATTTGTATCGTGCTGCCTCGTTCCTTTCATTGAGATATCATCAATGAAATCTTCGACTGTCATTTTGAATACATCAGCAAACTGTTTTTCGTTGGTGAAGATGTCTTTGCCGGCCCGCATGACAAAGAATCCGCTGTCTTTATGAATAGAAAAGATTGTGTCGCCGAAAGGTCCGTACACTTCCAGAAAAAGTATGTCAGGATAATCGAGCTTTATGGACATGTCGCCTGAATACTGTGTATTGTTCCAGTTAATATTGAGTTCGCAGACAGCCTCCATATAATGAATGGAAGGAGGCCATGGAAAAATATCTGTTTTTTTTTGCGGCAGGAGCGCGCAACTATTGAAAAAGAAAAAGACAGCAAGAAACAGGGGGAGGAACGGTAGTGCTTTTTTCACTTCCGTAGCTCTTTGATTGCCTTCACCTTGTCTTCAACAACCTTTTTTTTCTTGATATTTTTTTCCATTTGAATCGATTTCTCATAATAAGGAAGGGCTTTGTTGTGTTCATTGAGCGAGACGTAGGTGTCGCCGATGTGCTCGGCAATTGTGGGGTCATCAGGTACAAGTTTATACGCCTTTAACAGCTCCGTAAGGGCAAGTTGATACTGGCCTTTTTTATAGTAGACCCACCCAAGACTATCCACAAAAGCCCCTTCATCCGGTTTTTTCGAAAGGGCTTTTTTAATCATTATCTCAGCTTCATCGAGCTTAATACCTTTTTCCGCCCACGAATACCCAACAAAGTTTAAAGCATTTGGATAATCAGGATCAAGCTTTAAAACATCATTCATTGTTTCGAGTGCTTTGTCTGATTCGCCCTTTTTTTCATGAAGCATACCAATATGAAAGAGAGTTTCAGCGTTATCCGGCTCATTTTTACGGATTTCTTCGAGCATGTCTATTGCCTTTACGTAATCAGCTTTTTCTTCATAGAGCAGCGACAAAAGCTGATAAAGTTCTTTTTTTTCTTTCGCAAGAGGCAGGTGTTTTTGGATAATTTCTATACCTTCATCAAGGGAACCGGACTTGATATGGATGAAGGCGATCTGTTTCAGGGCGGTCAGATATTCATCTGATTTAGGGTCAATCTTGCGAAATTCTTCAAGGGCTTTTTTAAATTCCCCTTTTTCCTTCCATGTCATCGCGAGATAGAGTCTCGCCGTGTTACTGTTTGGTTTTGAGGAAAGGATGAAAGAAAATTCCTTTATGGCGTCGTCAAAGCGGCTCTGCTCAAGATACAGGATCCCTATACGCATTCTCACTGAAAGATCATCTCTGTCAATGTCGGAAAGTTTCTCATAGGCATTGATCGCTTTGTTATATTCTTTTTGCTTAACAAATATGTTGGCAATCCTTGCCCGCGCCTTTTTGTTCGCGGGGTCAATGTCAATAAGCGCCTGATAGTGTTCAATGGCTTTTTCGTAATTTCCCTCCACCTCATACAAAGTACCTATGTCGAGATAAGCGGGTTCAAAATACGGTTTCAATTCCAATACTTTCGTGAAATATTGTTTTGCTTTTGTATACTCTTTTAATTCAGCATTCAATCTTCCCAGATAGTAGAGAGCGATGATATTATCATCATCGTATTCAATAACTCTTTCATAAATGGAAGCCGCGTCGGCATATTTTTTTTCCGTGGCATAAAGCGAGCCGAGAAACATATAGGCTTCCGTATCTTCGCTATTCAAAGCGATGCATTTCTCATAGAGGGCCTTCGCTTTGTATGTAATCCCCTTCGTGGCATAAATTCCGGCGAGCAGCATTAATGAGTCGCGATTAGAAGGGTTCAACTCGATTGATTTTTGAAGGAGTTCCTCTGCCTTGTCCAACTCACCTTTCTTGATATGAATAAGAGCAAGATCATTTCGTATTCGGGAAGAATCAGGACTTGATTTTAGGGCGGACCTGTATTGCGTGAAGGCTTCTTCGTAATCGCCTTTTTTTTCGCTTCTGTAGCCTTTCAGATAGGACAGAATGGAATCGGAATAGTCGCTGCCGGGAAGCGAAACCGGCAGGAATAGGATTAATAAAAAAAAGAATATTTTTTTCATCAATGATAAGGATACCATAGATTACACGTTAAATCTATGGTATCATTTGATGAGATGTCCTATTCTTGACCAGCGGATGAACTCAAAAGGGTCAGTCGTGTTATTGTTCCACGAAAAGTAGAGAATGAGAGCTTTACCGACGAGGTGTTCTTTTCTGACAGGCCCCCAGAATCTACTGTCCTGGCTGTTGTCACGATTGTCACCCATGGCAAAAACAGCGTCTTGAGGGACCGTATAAGGGCCGAAGTTGTCTCTCGGAGCTATCTCCCGCGGTATAAGCTGGTTATCAATATAGCGTCCCCACGAATCGGGCTTTTTTATACCGTTGATGTAAATCGTTTTGTTTTTAATTTCAATCGTCTCGCCTTCAACAGCAATTACACGTTTTATATAATCTACCTTTGGGTTTTCAGGGTAACGAAATACAATGATATCTCCCCGTTTTGGTTTACCGAGAGTGTATATAACGTTGTCGAAATAGGGTACTTTGACTACATAGCTCAACCGGTTTACCAACAGGTGATCTCCGACGAGGAGTGTCGGTTCCATGGAACCTGAGGGAATCTTGTATGCCTGAATAAAAACGCTTCTTACAAAGAGGGCGATAACAACGGCTATTATGATCGATTCGGTATATTCTCTCCACTTACTTTTTGGTTGTTGATCCATAGGCACTCCTTCTTGAATTATGCGGCTTATGTGCTGTAAAACAAGCTACATCCTTTCCGGCGCCGTTACCCCCAGGATGTCCAGACTGTTTTTGATAACTGTTTTCAACATATGAAGAAGCCATAAGCGGGCAAGGGTCAGTTCAGGATTATTCCCGAGCACACGCGTCTTGTTATAATAACTGTGAAAGCGTCCTACAAGATCCATGAGATAAAAGGTTATTCTGTGAGGTTCAAAGTTTTTCGCGCTTCCTTCCAAAACATTATAAAAACCGAGTATTCCCTTAATAAGGTTAATCTCTTCATTTAAGGTCAGCAAATCCACGTCCGCTTCATCAAGCTTGTCCATATGTATGCCGGCGTCTTTCGCGTTTCTAAAGATACTGGCAATTCTCGCGTGCGCGTATTGAACATAATAGACGGGGTTTTCATTAGTGGTCTTTTTCGCGAGATCAAGATCAAATTCGAGGTGGGAATCGCTTTTTCTCGTCAGGAAAAAGAATCTGGCAGCGTCTTTCCCCACTTCTTTCACTACTTCCTGAAGGGTGGTAAATTCACCGGAACGAGTTGACATGCCCACAGGTTTCCCGTCTTTTAAAAGCGTCACGAACTGGATAAGTATGGCCTTGAAACATTCTTTGTCTCTGCCAAGCGCCTCTATCGAAGCCTTGAGGCGCGGAATATATCCGTGATGGTCAGATCCCCATATATCAATGAGAATATCAAAAGACCTGTTGAACTTATCCCGATGGTAGGCGATATCTGAGGTAAAATAGGTTTTTTCTCCGCTGGATTTTATAAGCACTCTATCTTCGTCTTTTTCAAATTTGCTTGTCGTAAACCATAGAGCGCCGTCTTTTTCATAGGCAAAGCCTTCACTCTTGAGCAGGTTCAAGGTGTCGTCGACAACACCTTTTTCAAAAAGCGCCGATTCATTGAAATAGTTGTCAAAGACAACGCCAAAATCTTCAAGGTCTTTCTGAATACCCCTGAGAATCTCGGCGCCGGAAAATTGAGCCATCATCGATACTGCTTTTTCTTTTTCACCTGGAATTTGAACCTTGTTGTCGATTAACTGCTGTGCGAGCTCTCTAATATAGTCGCCTTGATAGCAATCTTTCGGATACTCTATTGATTCTCCCTGTATTTCTTTCCACCGCAGATATGTCGATTCACCCAAAGTTCTTATCTGTCGCCCCGCGTCATTTATGTAATATTCTTTCTGGACGCGGTAGCCTGTTTTTCCGAGTACATTTGCGAGGACATCACCGACGGCCGCCCCTCTACCATGGCCAATATGGAGAGGCCCGGTGGGATTGGCGCTGACAAACTCTATGAGTACCTTTTTCCCTTTGCCCACATCCGGATAAAGCGTCCCGTTCCCGTCGGATATGTTTTTCAGCAGTCTTCGCCATATGTCATCTTTCAGGTAAAAGTTTATGAAGCCTTTTCCGGCAATTTCTACTTTTTCACAGATGTCTTGTGCTTCTATATGTCGAACAAAAATCCGCGCGATTTCGAAAGGACTTTTCTTAAGAACAGGGGCTAAAAGAAATGCCATATTGGTCGAATAATCACCGAAACCTTCTTCCTTCGGAATTTCGACAACCGGCGTAATGTTGGCATCATCAGGGAGAATAGACTCTTTCCTGCATCTTTCGCAGGCGTCACGTATTATCTCCGCTATTTTGTTTCTTATCATCAGATTTCACTCCGTTTTTGATGGATATATCTTTTGTAAAATCAGGGCATTTAAATGAAGCATCCCGGTTTCTAAAAAACTTTTTCTGGCAATTTTTTCTCCATGCGCATACGACACATAATGCTATTTCATTATCCATTTACTTTTCTCTTAATATTTCCCCATAAAATTGAGGCTGTCTCTCTTTAATAATGGGCCATTCTCTTCTTATCTGGCGTAATTGTTCAAAGTCAATGTCTGCCAGAAGCACGCTGTCGGCACGTCCTGTCGGTCCCCCCGTTAATTCGCCTTCAGGATTGACACAAAAGCTCATCCCGTAAAAATCCTGCGCTTCCTCGCTTCCAACCCTGTTTACTCTCATAATGAAGACACCATTGGAAATGGCGTTCCCTGAAATAACTGATTGCCATATATGCTGGGATTTAAATGCGCACGAGGTGGGCGCGAATATAATATCAGCACCGTTCATCCTTAAAATTCTCGCTCCTTCAAAGAAAAAATTATCCCAGGAAACCTGGATGCCAATCTTCCCGTGAACGGTTTCAAAAACAGGAAATCCCGTGTCACCCCTTGAAAAATAATACTTTTCCTCCCAGAGCGGGATGTCGGTCACGTGGATTTTTCGATAATAACCAAGGATCGTTTCTCCCTGCAGCACAACGGAAGTATTAAAATATTTGTCCCCTGCTTTTTCGAATACAGGCAGAATGACAACAGCGTCAGTCCCTTTTATTTTGTTTTTAAATGTTGTTACCGTATCACCGTCAATACTTTCTGCCATTTGCAAGACCTTTTCATTCCTGTCTTTCGGAAACCAGCGGAGGTTAAAAAGCTCCTGAAAACAGATAATTTTGGCGTTTTCACTGAAGGCGACACTGAGCATTTTTAATGCTTTTTCGATATTCGTTTCCCTGTTTTCCGCGCAGGCAAACTGGATTCCAGCGATTTTCATATTTTTTTCCTGTTTATTTTTGAATATTTGTTCAACATACGCTAAATCGTTGTTTTTATGATGTGAAGATAACTAACAGATGAAGACAAACCATGTCAAGGGAAAACCAACAAAAACAGGGAAGATTAACGAGCGGTCCTTGCTATAAATATTTATATTTACGGCATAGACCGCTCATGGACGTTTCTAATAATTTTCAGCAAGCAGTTCGTAATGAGCTTGCGGATGGGCACAGGCAGGACATTCAGCAGGCGCTTCCGGGCCTTCATGCACATATCCGCAGTTTCTGCAGCGCCATTTCACGGTCGACCCTTTTTTAAAAACACTGTTTTCTTCAATATTTTTGAGAAGGGCGCGATATCTTTTTTCGTGTTCCGCTTCTACCTTCGCGATGGCCCGGTAGACGTCCGCTATTTCAGTGAAACCTTCTTCATCCGCTATACGGGCAGCCTCAGGGTAGAGTACTGTTTGTTCGAGATTTTCCCCGGCGGCTGCTTCTTTCAGGTTTTCCATGGTACTTCCGATCACCCCCGCCGGATATGTGGCGGTAATTTCAAGATCTCCTCCTTCGAGAAATTTGAAGAAACGTTTCGCGTGTTCTTTTTCATTATCGGCCGTATCAGCAAAAATCCATGATATCTGTTCGTAGCCTTCTTTTTTGGCCTGTGAGGCAAAATAGGTATAGCGGTTTCGTGCCTGTGATTCACCGGCAAAATTGGCAAGAAGATTTTTTTCAGTCTGCGTTCCCTTAATGCTCTTCATGAATTCTCCTCCCTTTATTTCGTTTTCCAGAGACCATGTATGTTACAGTATTCCCGTGCTGTAACGGTATCACCCTTGACAGGGAAAAAGGCTTCAGGGGAAGAGCCGGGGGAGAGAAACTGGCGATAGACTTTACCGTCCGCAACAATTTCTATCCATTCAATATAGTGTTTTTCCTCCATGGGATGAGGGACGCTTCCAATCTTTACGGTTATGCCGTTATCATTTTTTTCAATGACAGGAACGTGTTTCTCTAAAGCGGCATCAACAGTGTTCGGCACAAGTTCCTTCATGGGTTGATTGCAGCAGACAAGTTCTCCTTTGCCGCCATGTAAAACCTCAACGATATTGCCGCAAATATCACATTTAAAAACCTGAAGTTTTTCAGCCATAATGTCCTCCTTTACTCAAAATTTTACACACAAAATACGAATTTAACCTTTTGAATGTAATACATGATAAAAGCCCTGTCAACCTGTTTATGAGCAGTCGTGCGCAACTATTCCGGATAGCGCGATAAATAATGAATTATCTTTTACAAATCAATGTTTTATGATAATTTATGAAAATGTTCGGCATTGGATTTCCTGAACTTGTTATTATTATGATCGTTGCTTTGCTTGTGGTGGGGCCTTCGAAATTACCGGAACTTGCGAGGTCCCTTGGTAAGACATTTCAGGAATTGAGGCGCATGGCGGATGACATAAAGGAATCATTTGAAGATGGCATACCGGAGAAGGAATCTTTCTTCGAGACCCAGTCGGAAAGCCAGGTTGAAACAGACAGAGAATCAAATGAAACGGCAGCCAGTCAGAAACAGGCTGATGTAACGAAAAGCACGTCCGTCCGGGGAGAAGAGGAGGGATGACATATCACATGGGGCACGCACAATATATGAAGAATACTCTCAGACGCGGCGGTTGGGGTGATAGCCCTTCATGACCGTACGTACTGAAACAGGCGAAAAACAGCCCTTTTTTTCTCATTTAAAGGAACTGCGCAACAGGATACTCGTTTGCCTTGCAGCCGCCGGGGCCGCCTTTGTTGCCACATATTTTTTTAAGGAAAAAATATTTTCCATCCTCATGGAACCTTTCGCGAAAGTGATGCCCGCAAAGAGTTCTTTTATATTCACAGGTGTCACGGAAGCCTTTATTACATACTTCAAAATATCGATTATCAGCGCTCTGTTTCTTGTTTTTCCGGTTATTCTCTATGAATTCTGGAGTTTTGTGTCGCCCGGACTTTATGAAAAAGAAAAACGCTATGTCTATCCTTTTATGTTTTGGGGCAGCATCTGTTTTTTGATCGGAATATCGTTCTGCTATTTCCTGGTAATGCCTGTCTTATATAAATTTTTTGTCGGATATGCCGCTGAGTTTATTGTTCCCATGCCCGGCCTGAAAAGCTACATGAATTTGACGTTGAAAATGCTCGTTTTCTTCGGGCTCATTTTTGAAATTCCCCTCGTTGCCTATTATCTAGCGAAGGCGGGGATTCTGAATTACCGCATGCTTTCTTCAAAACGAAGATACGCGGTGCTCGCAATATTTGTCATCAGCGCTGTATTCACGACCAGTGACGCCGTTGGGTTGATAATTACCGCTCTCCCCCTGTGGGGAATTTATGAAATCAGTATTCTGCTGGCAAAATTATTTGGTAAAAAGGAGTTGTCTAATGGAAGCCTTTGATATTGTGATCCTCGCGGCAGGAAAGGGCGAGAGAATGATTTCTGAAAAACCGAAGGTAATGCATGAAATCATGGGCAGACCCATGATCGATTATGTGGTTGGTGTAGCTCAGGAACTGAATCCCAACGGGATAATTGTCGTTGTCGGACATGGCAGGGAAATACTTGAGGAACACCTGAAAGATACACCAGTGGTATGCGCTGTGCAGAAGGAACAAAAAGGGACCGCCCATGCTCTTCTCTCCACGGCACCCTTTTTAAGCGGCAAAGATGTACTTGTCTTATATGGTGATGTGCCTCTCATGGAATTGGAGACTGTTCAACGGTTTCTGTCATTTTACGAATCGAGAAAAAGTATCGTCTTTATGACTACCGATATGACAGATCCCAAAGGATATGGACGGATAATTGGCGATGGTGACAGGATACTGGAAATAAGAGAAGAAATTGAAGCGACACCGGAAGAGCGTGAAATCAGGGAAATCAATACCGGAATTTGTGTTATCCCCGGGGAATCATTTGCGTATCTCCATGAGATCAATGCTGGCAATAAAAAAGGCGAGTATTACCTGACAGATATTTGCAGGATCGCTCGGAGCAAGGGAAAGATTGTAAGAAAATACAATCACGCCAATGCCGCTGAAGTACTTGGAGTGAATTCACGAAAAGAGCTCATGGAAGCGAATGTAACCATGAAAACACGCGTTATAGAAAAACACATGAAAAAAGGCGTATCTTTTCCGGATACAAATGTTTATATCGATGACCGTGTGGAGATAGGGAAGGACACGACAATTTTTCCGAATTGTTATCTCATGGGTAACACAATCATCGGCAGTGGCGTATCGATAGGCCCCAATACGGTAATCCGTGATTCAAAAATTCACGATGATGTGATAATAGAAGGGTTTGTTTTTATTGAGGACACGGAAGTTAATGAGAACTCTCAAATAGACCCTTTCTCTCGTTTGTGCCCGAAGACGCCCTTGCGTAAGGCCGTCAAATCAAAAAATATTGAAAATTACAGGAGGAAGGAAAAATGTGCGGAATAGTCGGATACGCGGGAACGGAAGAAGCCTGCGATATTCTCATAGAATCGCTGAAACGGCTTGAATACAGGGGATATGATTCAGCGGGCATAGCCATCTGGGATCATGGAACCATAAGGACCGAGATCGGAAGAGCGTCGTGTAGGGAAAGAGTGTAGGATAGGGTGTA
>CAZXVZ010000016.1:0-29042 GCA_964644085.1 uncultured Syntrophus sp.
TTGCCAGTTCACAGGCCATGATTGCGCACCTCGCGCTTTCACCATTATGATATTTGAACTCTTGTGAATAATCATAGTAAGCATTGGCAGGATCGGTAGCATTTGTTGCTGCATAGGAAAGCGCCGCTTTTGTTTGGGCGGCATCCAGTCCGTAGTAGCGTGAAGTCAAAACGGTTGCGGCTGTGGAGACCAACTCCATATCGGCAGGCCAGCGGACAGGAAATGTGTACAGGAGGCGGCCCGCGAAATCTTCAGCAACGATATTGTTTGTGATGAACGATTCACCACTTGAGCCGATCATATCCGCCAGTGTAAGACCCAGAGGGATAAGGGTTTCACCTATATGAGACGCCATCCGTTCACCATGAACTTTAAGGAACATACTTCCGAAATCATTGGATCTCGCTGTTATGCAATTCAGCATGGCGGCATCACACAACGGCGCCCGGAAAGCGTTGCAGAACACCGGCGCTTCAGGAGAGCCTCCCCAGCGTTTGAGCAGCCCCACTATAACAGCGTTATCAGGTACTATTGCTCCGCCAAGAATGCAGCCCGTCATATCGAGGAGACGGTCTTTGAAACACTTTATGTTCCATTCACTTAAATCAGCGAATGTGGTTTTGACCGCGTTGCCACACATGAGATTTGTTACTCTGGGTGGGGCTAAATCCTCTTTTTGCGCATCCGTCATGGTCCCATGTCCTCTCTATTAACAAAATTAACCGGATCTAAACTTACTATGTCAAAAACAGATTACGCCAGTGTAAAATCATAGTCAATTGAGAAAAACAAATTATTCCATAAAAGATTACTTATTGTTCGTCACAATATTACTCATAAATATGCAACCTTATCCGATAAAGGTGCAGGGAATGATGTGCGAAAAACCGACCCGCAAGAGACTATATATTTCTCTTGACAAAGATAATGAGGCACTATAAACTGGTTATATGTATGACCACTTTAGGGGGCCGTACATTCGGCTGAGCGATCTGTTGAAACTGGTTAAATAGGAAGTGTACAGCTTTTTTGCCTTGAAGAAAAAGCAGCAAGGGGAACAACAGATGAGAAAAATAAGCGACGATCTGGTATATTTTCTCATAAAAACAGAATTTGAAGATCTTCCTCCGGAAGTTGTCCACGAGGCAAAAAGAAGTCTTCTCGATGCCATTGGTTGTGCCGTTGCCGGCATTGCTACCGATAAGGGGAAGATCGCGGTCTCGGTGGCAAAGAGGTTGGGTGGTCCGCAGGAGTCCTCAATAGTGGGGATCGGCGACAGGGTCTCATGCGTCAATGCCGCCATGGCCAATGGTGAGTTGATCAACGGCCTCGATTTTGACGCCATATCGCATATCCATCCCTTTGCTATTCCTCCGGCCCTGGCTTTGGGAGAGACGACAAATGCCTCCGGCAAAACATTGATTCTTTCTACTGTGCTTGCCCAGGAGGTAGCTAAGCGTTTTGTGATGGCCTTGAGCAATATGTTGGCGAAGCTGACTGAAGAGGCAAAGACACCGGATGTTTTTGGCAACAGTAATGAGTGTATATTCGGCGCTACTGCCGGTGCCGCTAAAGTGCTCGGACTCAGTTCGCAACAAATGGCCCATGCGCTCGGAATCGCAGCATACCTTTGCCCGCTCCCTGTTTGCAGGGATTGGGAGGACACGGTCCCGAAATCGATGATCAAATATGTGTCTGCCGGGTGGATTTGCCAGACATCCGTCACTGCCGCGCTTCTCGCAAAGGAAGGATATACTGCCAATCCGCATGTTTTTGACGGAGAATATGGATTTGCACGGTTTTATGGTGCGGAACGATGGGCTCCTGAAATGGTTGTTGACAATCTTGGAACTCAGTGGCGTTTCATGGAAATGGCCTATAAACCCTATCCATGCTGCCGGTTTTTCCATGCACAACTCGATGCATTTATCAATATCATCGAGAAAAATGGACTCTTGCCAGATGATATAGAAAGCATTACGTCATACGCGCTCCCCTTTGTCGCTAATACAGCCCCCTACGATGTGCAGACTCAGGTTGACGCGCAGTTCAGCCTCCCCTTTGTTTTTTCTCTGGCAGCTCATCGTGTGAGGGCTGGCGCGGCATGGCAGGACTGGGAGACGATCCGGGACCCGAAGATTCGGATATTCATGAAAAAGGTCACTATGATTACAGACCCCAAGGCAATGGAAATAAAGCGCAAAGACCCGAGAAGTTATCCTGCAAAAGTCGAAGTGAAAGCAAAAGGAAAAACATTTACTGAAGAAACCCGATATGCAAAAGGTACTAATTTTACCGATTTACGTGCCACCGATGAAGAGCTAATCGAAAAATTCCGCGGCAATGCCGCCCGCGTTCTCACGGAAGAGAAAATTCATAAAGCAGTGGAGTGTATTTTTGGTCTGGAAAAAGTGGAAGACATTAATACACTAACTTGTTTTCTTGTGTTGTGAACACATTAATGCTTCTAAGGGAGTTGATGCAATAAGGTACGGACAGTGGCAAAAGTCGGATTGATTCATGTTAAACACGTGATCCTGATTTGGATGGGAGGCTTAGGTGATGAACGTAACTAATAAGACAATAATAGAACCCTCGCAGGAATTGAAGGTTTGCCGGGAAACGGAAGTGCTTGTTGTGGGAGGAGGACCGGCCGGTGTTGCGGCCGCCATCGCAGCTGCACGTAACGGTGTTGATACTACGCTTATTGAACGTTACAATCATCTCGGCGGTATGGCGACGGGAGGACTCGTTATTCTGATCCCTCATATGAGTTCCGGAACTCATGAGCAGGAGATAGCCGGTATTTGCCAGGAGATGGTGGATAGACTCGATACAAAAGGCGCGGCGCGTCATCCGGAGAGAAAGCTCTTAGGCGCAGATAGCCAGGAACTTTATAGCAAAATGAAACACTACCAGGATTTTATTGTCGATGGCAAAGTACGAATGAGTGTCATTGTAGACCCCGAGATCCTCAAGTGTGTTCTCAATGAAATGGTTGAAGAAGCAGGCGTCAAACTCTATCTCCACTCCTGGGGCAGCAGGGCGATCGTTGATGGCAAAGAGGTGCAGGGCGCGATTTTCGAGAGTAAATCAGGGAGACAGGCTATCCTGAGTAAGACCACTATTGATGCCACTGGAGATGGAGACATTTTTGCATCGGCAGGAGCGGAATTTGACGGCTTCATTGACCCCAATCTTAGAAGCGGCATGGTAGCTCTGGTCTGGCGTATGGGAGACGTGGATTACCTGAAGTACAGCACATTCAGACATTCTCAACCGAAGGAGTTTTCCGCGGTGATGGATGAAATGCAGACAGCAGCAGGATTTCGCGTACTTGCACTGGCAAGCCACAGGGATGATCAGGTCTGGGTAAACAACTGGGTGCCGGGCAGGATCTGTATTGACGTAGACGATATTACGTGGACTGAGGTGAATGTGAGAAAGGCCATGCTCAAAGTCCATGAAATTCTGAAAAAGAAGATGCCTGGTTTTGAGAAAAGCTTTGTCCTCGACACAGCCTCTCAGCTTGGCACCAGGGCGAGCAGACGCCTGATCGGAGAGCATGTTGTGACAGAAAAGGATGTGAGATCAGGAGTAATCTTTGAAGATACGATCGCAATGATCCCGCCATTCAAAGAAAAAACACCGAAAAAAGCGGTCCCGTATCGCGCGCTTGTCCCCGTAACTGTTGATAACCTTCTCGTTGCCGGTCGTTGCTTTGCCTCTGATCCTGTCGCGAATGATCTCATGAATCTCATCCCTTACTGTGTTGCCATGGGTGAGGCAGCCGGAACCGCGGGGGCAATAGCCCTCAAAGACGGTGTTTTACCTCGCGGGGTAGATACAAAGAAGGTCCAAAAGAAGCTTATAGAACAGGGTGTGTGGTTGCCGGAAGAGGTGAGGGGGTAGTGATTATGGTGTTTAGGGCAATGAAATTAACACAACGAAGCACGTAAGATTATGAAAAGATATATTATTAAGAGATTGTGGCTCGGTCTGTTAACTCTTATCGGAGTCAGCATGATCATCTTCATGGCTGTCAGGCTTTCGGGAAACCCCGTTTTACTCCTTGTCTCGCCGGATGCGACAGATCAGGAAGTAAAGCAGATGACGATCGAGCTCGGTCTCGACAAACCGGTTCCGGTTCAGTATCTGATTTTCATGAAGAACTCTCTCAAGGGTGATTTTGGTAAATCCACCCGCTACCGGAGGCCCGCGCTGGAACTTGTCCTTAACCGTCTGCCCGCGACAATCCAGCTCGCGCTGTTTGCCTTTTTGGTTTCGATAACCCTCGGTATCACCATAGGTGTCACATCTGTAACAAAGCCGGGTTCGTGGTTTGATTTCGCGGGGAAAACATTTGCCATGCTGGGTCAGGCGATGCCTGAGTTCTGGATCGGTATTATGGCTATACTGGTTTTTTCAGTTAAACTTGGCTGGTTTCCCACAAGCGGACGGGGAGGTATAGAACACCTTATCTTGCCGAGCATCACCTTGGGTTGGTTTTCCGCTGCTTCAATCATGCGGCTTACCCGTTCATCCATGCTTCAGGTCATGGGAAGTGAATATATAAAAACTGCCCGTCTCAAAGGTAATCCTGAGAGGGTAGTGGTCTGGAGACATGCCTTAAGGAATGCCCTTATTCCTATCGTTGCAATGGGAGGCATGCAACTCGGCAGACTACTGGGAGGCGCTGTTATTGTCGAGACTATTTTCGGATGGCCGGGATTGGGGCAACTTATCCTTGAGGGTATCAATACCCGGGACTATTCTGTTGTCCAGACAGGGGTTTTCATCACCTCGACCATTTTTATCGTGCTCAACCTCGCTGTTGACTTGACTTATGGCATTATTGATCCAAGGATCAGATATGAATAAATCCAAATGTGTTAATGATAAATCTGCGATAAAGGAATATTGATGACGTTAGTCCAATCAGTTTATCCAAAGAACAGATTATGGATAAGAAGAATACCGTTTATTCCGATCATTCTTCTTATGCCTATACTATTTTTCGGATTCCTTGCGCCTCTTTTTTATACTCATGATCCTGTAGTGATGAATCCATCTGTGTCGCTTAAACCTCCGCTCATGTTCGGTGGAACCACAGACTATTTTCTCGGGACCGACCACCTCGGCAGAGACGTCTACAGCAAGATTGTTGCAGGTGCCCGCGCATCCCTCATAGCCGCTTCAGCCGGGGTTTTCTTTGCGGGTATTCTGGGTATTTTCCTTGGTATGGCAGCTGGTTATTTCGGAGGTTGGACTGATGAGATTATCATGAGAATTGTTGATATACAGATGTCTATCCCGGTCATTCTCCTTACCATCCTCATCAGCGCAGCGCTGGGTGGAGGGTTGGTCACCGTCTCCATCTGCATTGCGCTTGTTTTTTGGACTCAGTATGCCCGTGTTATAAGAGGAGAGACTTTGAGTATCAGGGAGAGGGAATTTGTGGCCCTTGCGCGTATCGCCGGATGCGGGCCGGGACGGATGCTCGTGAAGCATATTCTTCCCAACCTTGTCAGTACGAGCACCGTTGTGGCGAGCCTACAGCTTGGCCGGGCTATTATCATTGAGGCTTCAATTACCTTTCTCGGTCTTGGCATACAGCCTCCCCAGACTGCCTGGGGCCTCATGATGGCGGAGGGGAGGATGTACCTCTCCACGGCATGGTGGCTGCCTACTTTCGCCGGCCTTGCCATAGTAATAACAGTCTTGGGAGCTAATCTCATGGGTGACTGGGTACGGGACAGACTCGATCCGAAGCTGAGGCAGATATGAAGTTAGTTCAAGGTTCAAAATTTGAAGTCTCAAGTCATGAAAGCAACAGCGGCACATGTCGGGACTTCCTCCGCGAACACGCTCGTTGCACTCCAGCGGTTCCAGTCGCTCCCACTCGACTTCGGAACTTTTGTCTACCGGCACAAGACCGAACTTCCTCGCCTCGTGAGGGTTCGCTTGAGGAAATCCCGGCATGCCACTCACCAGAAGGTTGGGATGATTGGAAGCGACTTTTTTGGAAATCGTGTGACAGGGGTTTTTCATCTTTAACATGGAACATTGAACATGGAACATTGAACGGTCTTTTGGGTGCGTTATGAGTAATGAACATTTGCTGTCCGTTGAAGATCTTAGGACGTACTTCTTTACACGCTCAGGAGTGGTCAAGGCTGTTGACGGTGTGAGTTTCCATCTCGATTCCGGTGAGGCTCTGGGCCTTGTGGGAGAATCGGGCTGCGGTAAAAGTATCACCTGTCACTCCATAGTACGTTTGTTACCAACCCTTGGGTGCCGCATTGTGGGCGGCCGTGTTCTCTTTGAGGGGGAAGATCTTGTTTCGAAGAATCTGAAAGAAATGGCAAAATGGCGGGGAAAGAAGATCGGCATGATACTTCAAGACCCGCTTTCTTCGCTCAATCCTGTCCACACCGTGGGACGTCAGGTCGGAGAGGCGTTGAGACTCGATGACAGAAATGGAAAAGCCAGTGTTATCAGGCGGAAAATTCTTGATCTACTTGAGAAGGTAAAGATACCTTCAGCATCCGGAAGAATGGACCAATATCCTTTCCAATTTAGCGGCGGTATGAGACAGAGAGTTCTTGCCGCCGTATCCATGGCGAGACAACCGAAGCTCCTCATCGCTGACGAACCAACAACTGCCCTCGATGTAACTATTCAGGATCAGTTTCTGCGTTTACTCAAACAAATGCAGCGTGAATATGGATTAGCCCTTCTCCTTGTCACCCATGATCTTGGCCTGGTGGCAGAAACGTGCGACCGCGTGGCAGTTATGTATGCGGGCAGGATTGTCGAGACCGGGAGCGTTGAACAGGTTTTTGAAAGGCCGGCCCACCCCTACACAAGGGCACTTATGATGGCACTGCCCGACCTTGGAACCAGAAAGGAGCGTCTTTTTCAGATTACCGGAGAACCCCCCAACCTGCTCAACCTGCCCGACGGGTGTGCGTTTTCACCGCGATGCGGCAAAAGTATGGATATATGTAGGAAAGAATATCCACCTTATGTGCGGACAAAAGATGGTTCCAAAACAGCGTGCTGGCTCTGGGCAGCAGGACAGGTGGCATAATGGAAAAGATTCTCGAAATCAAAGGGCTAACCAAGCACTTTCCTATACCTACCGGTGGATTTATTCGGAAGAAATATAGCATGTTAAAAGCCGTCGATGGAGTGAGTTTTTCCATACCGAAAAGCACCTGTTTTGGTATAGCCGGAGAATCAGGGAGTGGCAAGACCACTATCAATAAACTCGTCCTCCTCGAAGAGAAACCGAGTGAGGGAGTTATCTTGTTTGAAGGTAAGAACATCAGCTCTTTTAGTCGCCAGGAGATCATGCAATATCGCCGCCGCGTCCAGCCCGTTTTTCAGGATGCTTCCAGTTCCCTCGATCCCAATATGCGCATTATTGACATTGTCTGCGAGCCCATGGACATACAGCAGAAGACACTGCCACGCAAGATAATTCGCGGGAAAGGCCAGGAGTTACTGCGTCTTGTAGGAATCGGATCTGAAAGCTTGAGAAAATATCCTCATGAATTGAGTGGTGGTCAGAAACAGAGAGTTGCCATCGCAAGGGCGCTTAGCCTTGATCCTTCTCTTGTCATTCTCGATGAGCCTGTCTCGGCCCTCGATGTTTCCATAAGAGCCCAGATTCTCAACCTCCTTGCGGACATTCAGGAAGAACGTCATTTGACCTATCTTGTCATCGCTCATGATCTTGCTATGCTAAGACAGGTAACGACACAAATCGCCGTTATGTATCTCGGCAAACTCATGGAGGTGGGAAATACTGATGAAGTTTTCAGCAATCCCTCTCATCCTTATACAAAGGGGCTTCTTCAGGCAGTACCCCGTCCGATACCACGAAGAGATAAAGAGCGGCCGGCCCTCTATGGAGAAATACCGAATCCATTGAATCCTCCCAAAGGATGCCGCTTTGCCACCCGCTGCGAGGAAAAAATCCCCGATTGCGATGAATTTGATCCTCCGCTTGCTCAGATTACGCCGGGCCATCTGGTGGCGTGCAGAAAATTCATGATCGAGGGTATGTCATGAGAATAATGTCGTCTCTATTGTGAAGGTTGAAAAAAGATTTGGTGGACAAGAATGAAAAAATATGTAAATAAGAAAGACAACAGCATCCGAGTTCACTGACAGGAGGTACCGTGTTTCAGCCGTTGCCCGAGAAGCGGACTTTTAAAGAAATTGCCGAGCAGATTAAGAGTTCTATTTACGAGAAAACCCTTAAACCCGGCGACAAGCTCCCCAGCGAAAGAGAATTGGCCGCACAGTTTAAGGTTGGGAGAATATCTGTGCGGGAAGCTCTACGCATGCTGGAGCAGGCAGGATTAATTTTTATAAGACAGGGAACCAGTGGTGGTGCTTATGTAAAGGAAGCCGATACATCTGTAATCGCGGAATCAGTATATGATCTTGTCTGGAGAAGTGATATTAGGCTTGAAGACCTTACCGAAGCGAGATTGGCCGTTGAGAAACAGATTCTTCAGAGTGCTTTCAGGAAAATTTCCGAAGATGATTTGAAGATGCTCAGGCAATCCGTCAACGAACTTGAGGCAGACATTCGGGGAAGTACCAGACGCCGTATCCCCGTCCACTATGATGTTTCCAATTTTCACCTTGTTCTTGCGCGTGCTACGAGAAATCCTGTTTTTGAAATCCTTATAAAGGTCTTAATGAATGTGACTATTAAAGTAATAGACCGTAAATTGACGGACATGGAAAGGCTGAAGAAACACCTGGCTTTTCATAAAGCTATCTACAAGGCAGTTCAGGACCGCGATCTGGACGCTGCCATAGCAAAGATGGAAGAGCATATGCTCGATGTTGCGCAACAATATTCCGGTGTGATAAGCAAGAGAAGCCGGAAAGAATAGAAAAACAAACACTCAACATTAATCATGCATTATTTATATTGCCACGATATGTTTGGAATCAGGTGATCTTGATCACTTCGTAGGTACGCTCTCCACCGGGTGCTTTAAAGGTTACCTCATCGCCCACGCATTTTCCTATGAGCGCCTGTCCCAGCGGTGACGTTATTGAGATAGTGCCTTTTTTGATATCCGATTCATAAGGCCCGACAACTCTATATGCAACTTCTTCGTCGGTATCGAGATTGGTGAGGATTACGCTGCACCCGAAAGCAACAGTGTCGCCGTTTGTGCCGGTGACATCAATAATTTCTGAATTTTTGATCTGTTCTTCGATTTCGGCCACTTTTTTCTGAAGAAACTGAAAAGCTTCTTTTGCCGCATCGTACTCTGCGTTTTCCGAAAGGTCTCCGTGTTCTCTCGCCTCTTCGATGAGATCAAGAATCTGAGGTCTCTTTACGTTGAGCAGATATTCGTGCTCTTTTTTTAAATTTTCATAACCTTCCCTTGTAATGGGGACTTTCATAAATATGTTCTCCGTGAATTATTGACCTGAAATATTACACTTTTGTGAGCAATTTATCAATAGTTTTCAACGATTCGCCAACGTCTGTCTGTTTGAAAATAAACGTCGATATTAAAAGAGCTTATCAAATGATGTCTGAAAATGCGTTATAGAGAAGGATTACATTGAGAACGATGAGAATGCCTGTACCGGCATACGATACAATGTTCATCCAGAGTGAATTCTTGTAATGTCCCATGAGGTCCTCATCATTGATAAGCTGTATCATAAATATCATGACAACAGGGAGGAGCAAGCAGTTGATAATCTGGCTGAACCACATAACCTTGATTAAAGGAAGATTCGGAATGAGGACAACGGAAGCACCGAGAACGAGGATCAACGTAAAAATAAACTTAAAATGCGGAGCCTCCTTGAAACTCTTGCCAATCCCCATTTCCCAGCCCATGGCTTCGCAGATATAGTATGTCGTGGCAAGAGGGAGTATACATCCTGAGAAAAGCGACGCGTTAGCAAGACCGATAGCAAAGAGTATATAGGCGTTTGCCCCTGCGAGCGGCTTCAATGAAAGGGCGGCCTGCTCTGCAGAATCAATGCTGATACCGGCCGGGAATAATGTCGCGCCGCAGGCGACGATAATGAAAAATGCCACAATTCCCATCATAATGGACCCAAAAACAACATCGACTCTTGAAGCCCAGAGATTTTCCTTGGGGAGTCCTTTCTCGACCACAGCCGATTGGAGATAAAACTGCTGCCAGGGCGTAATGGAGGTACCGATAATACTGACGACCATAATGAGATAACTTGCGTCCCAGCTGATGCGAGGCATCACCGTTTCTTTCGCCACGTGTGACCAGTCAGGTTTAGCGAGAAAAGCTGAAACGATATAGGTGAGGTAGATAAAACAGATGCCAAGGAATATTTTTTCAAATATACTGTAGTTCCATTTTGTTATGAGAAACCAGACAAAAAAAACACCGATTGGCACGGAGATGTATTTACTTATCCTGAAAAGTTCCATGCTCGCGGCCCAGCCGGAAAACTCCGCTGCCGTATTACCAAGATTAGTTATGAAGAGCGAAACCATAACCCAAAAAGCTGTTCTTACGCCATAATTTTCCCGTATCAGGTCTGCAAGTCCCTTTCCGGTGACAATTCCCGTTCGTGCGGACATTTCCTGAAGAATAATCAGCATGAATACCGTCGGAATAAGGGTCCAGAGCATGCCATATCCGTAATTTGCTCCGGCGATGGAATAGATGGCTATCCCGCCCGCATCGTTATCTATATTGGATGTGATAATGGCCGGTCCTATAAGGGCAAGAAGTAAAAAAAATCTTCTCATGGCAAACATGCCCCACTTATACCACAGAAGATTTAATCCTTTCAACGCAAAAGAGCAGAAAAACCTTGACAAAATATATTGTTACAAGTATAAATGTCTAAAGTGGTAAGAAGTGTAAAAAGGTGGGAAATTGTTTACGGGAAGGTTTGAGTACGGAATAGACGATAAAAGCAGGATCAGTATCCCGGCTAAGTTCCGCGAGATACTCTCGTCGAACTATGATCTCAGGTTGTTCCTTACGAACCTGGATGGTTGTATTGCCGCGTATCCTTACCGGGAGTGGCTTGCCATACAGGAAAAACTTTCAAAGAGAGAGACTATACGGAAAGAAGCACGGGCATTTATACGATACTACTATTCATCAGCCACTGAATGTCCTTTAGACAAGCTGGGAAGGGTTCTTGTGCCACAAACGCTTAAAACCAGCGCGCATATCAAAAAAAATGTTGTTATTGTCGGCATGGACAAGAAAATAGAGATTTGGGCAAAAGAGAAATGGGAAGAACTTGAAAAACAGGCAACCGCCGACCCTGATTTGATAGCAGACATTGTGTCGGAACTCGGCCTTTGAATGGCGCTAAACATATATCTGTTCTTCCCGAAGAAGTGCTTCTCAATCTGGTTAATGTTGAAGATGGTCTGTTTGTGGATGCTACACTCGGCGGCGGCGGCCACACGTACCGCATACTTGAGCGTTATAAGCGTTTACGCATTATAGGGATCGATGCGGATGACGCGGCACTGGTCATAGCGAAGGAAAGGCTCAGGGAATTTAACAACAGGGTAACGCTGGTAAGGGGTAACTTTAGAACACTGAAAGAAATTCTGCTGGGGATGGGGGTATCGTCGATTGACGGTGTTCTTTTTGATCTCGGCACATCCACTTACCAGATAATGGGGACGAGAGGTTTCAGTTTTAATGATGAAGGGATTCTCGATATGAGGATGGATACGAGAGAGACATTGCGGGCTTATGATATTGTGAATAGATACCCGCAGGATGATCTGGCGAGGATACTTTTTGAATACGGGGAGGAAGAAAAATCACGGAAAATAGCCCGTGCAATCATAGAAGCGAGAAAGAAGAAGCCTATCGAAACCGCGAAAGAACTGGGTAATCTTGTCGCGAAAATAAAATGGCGGAGAGGCAGGATACATCCTGCAACAAAAACATTCCAGGCAATACGGATTGAAACAAACCGTGAACTTGAAAACGTGAAGACAGGTGTGGAAAGTGCCATTGAGATGCTCAATACAAAAGGGAGGATCGGGGTTATCACGTTCCACTCACTTGAAGACAGGATTGTAAAAGAAACATTTCGCAATTCACAGGTCCTTAAGGTACTTACGAAAAAACCATTAAGACCGGGAAGAGAGGAAATGCTCGCAAACCCTCGATCAAGGAGCGCGAAACTAAGGATAGCAGAGAAACAGTAAAGGAATATTATGGCAAGAGCATACGCTTCGACACGAAGGGAGATAACATACGGGCGTCAACGGTCTTACACCGGCCTTTTTACCGTTTCCATTTTCTTTCTATTTATTTGCGGCGGTTTTTTTATGATAGATGTCCATAAAAGGACGAGAGAGATGCTCATCGAAGTATTAAATAAAGAGAGAGAAGTGATGCAGACAAACAACAGGCTCAGGACAGAGCTTGCGGGTATCACCCAGACGAGGTTTCTTGAACTAAAAGCGAAAGAAAGGCTCGGGCTTGAAAAACCGAAAGAGGAAGAGGTGTTAGTGCTGCGATGAATAAAAGGGCTAACCGGAAAGCCTTTTTTATACTATTGTGTGTGGGAATTATGTATTTGTCAACGGCTTTTAATATCACGGAAAAATTTTCCATGAACAGAACTCTCAACTCACAGAATTCACCCAAGCCTGCCGGTCTCAGCGGAATTATACCGGAAAAGGCGGCCATTGCGGAAAAAGTAATTGTCCCGGAACATGCTGTTTCTTTAGGAACGACATCCGCAATTGAACCTGGCTTCTTCATAACCATCCCTCTTATCTCCTCAGCGATACAGGAAGGATTCATAGAAAAAGAAGGCTTAGTCTTGATTAAAAGAGCGAACAGCACAAATGCTGACTTTAAGAAACCCTTCGAGGTATTGAGAGATAAGGACGAGGAAGGGATTGTCAGCATCGCGGAAATTATCGGAAAAAAACAGCTCCTCCATTTATTAAAAAAGGAAAGCATCTCAATTGATAATAATCTCGGGCTCAGCGATATTATCCTTGGCAGAGGATATCATATAGAAAAGAAAAGGCTTCTTTCTTTTTTCAATAAATACGTAACAGAAGAACTTACAGGCCTTTTCCCGCTGGTTCACAACAACATGGAAATAACAAAGAGAGAAAAAGGCTTCGAGATTGCCGAAAACCGTGAACAGCCAAAAAAAAAGAATCCCGCGGGAGATGGGGAATGGACCATGCCCGACCTTGTTAATCTTCCCATGAAGACTGCCGTTGAAAAACTGGCATTAAACACCTCGAGGATAAAGATATATGGAAGCGGCGTTGTTTTAGATCAGAGTCCGAAAGCTTTTGAAAAGGTAAAAGGCGAGGGGCAGTGTACTATTTACGGGAGGTCTTACAGATAGTGAAACTTTCAGACCTCATACGGAGTATTTCTCCGATCGATGTTAAGGGAGAGACAACTATAGATATTTCGGGAATAGCCAAAGATTCGAGGATGGTTCAGGAAGGGTACATGTTTTTTGCTACCGGTAAAAGCGGGCCTTATATAGACGATGCTCTCAGGCGAGGCGCGCGCGTCCTGGTTACGGACGCCGAATCTGAGAAGCCATTTATCTGTACCGTCGTTGTGCCTGATGTGGCAAGAACAATAGGCCGCGTTGCTTCTTCTTTTAATAACTTCCCCTCAAAGAATATGCATATCACGGGTGTCACAGGCACGAACGGGAAAACGACGATTACGTATCTCATAGAATCCATCCTTCGCGCTTCCGGAAAACAGGCTGGTATAATCGGGACCATCTCACATAGATATGATGATAAGGTATTGAAGGCGGAGAATACCACGCCTGGTGCTATTGAGATCCAGGAGCTCATGAAAGACATGCTCGCGTTGAAGGTAAAATACGTGGTCATGGAGGTATCATCTCATGCCCTTGATCAGAGACGTGTCGAGGGTGTTGAGTTTGATGTGGGTATCTTCACAAATCTTACCCATGACCATCTTGACTATCACGGTGATTTTGAACATTACAAAGAGGCAAAGAAACTACTCTTTGAGGATTATCTGAAAGTCAGCTCGAAAAAAAAGAAATACGCGATCCTTAATATTGACGATCCTGTTGTCAGGGAGTTCATCCTTGAATCACCGGTGGAGACCCTTTCGTATAGCACTAAGGGTTATGCCGACGCCAACCTCATGCGGTGTGATGAGGATATCGATGGGCTCAAACTCGATGTTTCACTCATGGGCAAAAAGGTTTCTATTTCGTCACCTCTTCTGGGTATGTTCAATGCCTCCAACATCCTCGCTTCCATGCTATACGGAGTGGCAACAGGCATACCGCATGAGAAGATCAGGGAGGGTATCGAGAAAATCGAAGGAGTTCCTGGGAGACTTGAACGGATAAAGAACGAGCGAAATATCCCCGTCTTTGTTGATTACGCACACACACCGGATGCCCTGAAAAATGTACTCACACTCCTCAATGAACTGAAAAAAGGACAATTGATCGTTGTGTTTGGTTGTGGGGGAGACAGGGATGTCACGAAGAGACCCGTTATGGGTGACATCGCGACAAGTCATGCCGACCTCGCAATCATCACATCCGATAATCCGAGGAGCGAAAATCCGATGAGAATTATAGAAGATATAAAAAAAGGTATTAATGGCAAGCCGTATAAGGTCATCGAGAACAGAAAAGAAGCTATTTATGAAGCGGTGAGGCTCGCGGGAGAAAAAGATGTGGTTCTTGTGGCGGGGAAAGGACATGAAGATTACCAGATAATAGGAGCGAATAAATATCATTTCAGCGACAGAGAAGTGATTAAGGAGGCCCTCGGTGTGGCGTCTTGAGGAGATTCTGGAGGCGGTGAGCGGCACAGTTCATAAAGTTGAAATGGATTTGTTTGCCGATATATCAACAGACACGAGGACCATACGCAAAGGGGAGTTGTTCATACCTATTACAGGAGCGAACTTCGATGGCCACCTGTTTATCGGAGAAGCCTACGAAAAATCTGGTGCCGGCGCGCTGTGCGAGAGGAAGCGCCAGGATATATGTGACGGGTTACCGGGTACGATTATTCTGGTCGATGATACGACCCAGGCACTACTGGATCTTGCCCGTTATAAACGGCGCAAACTCAGCATGACCTGTATTGCCGTCACGGGCAGTAACGGCAAGACAACAACAAAAGAGATCCTGGTGCACATGATAAGAAAACGTTCATCGGTCCATTATAATGAAAAAAATTACAATAATCTTATCGGAGTATCGAAAAGCGTTCTCTCGATTGAAGGAAATCCCGAGTTCTGTGTTTTTGAACTCGGCACGAACGCAAGAGGTGAAATAAAAAAATTGGCGCAGACCGTAGACCCCGATGCATCGCTCATCACCAATATTAATCCCTCACACCTCGAGGGACTGAAGACCCTTGAAGGGATCCTGGAAGAAAAACTGGATCTCTTCTATCTCACAAAAGAAGGCGGTAAAATTTTTATCAACGCCGACGATCCCTGTATCCTGCCACGTTATAAAGATGTAAAAAATCGCGAACCCCTTACCTACAGCATGATGAGCGGTGCATCTTTTTTTCTTAATGTTGATAAGAATCTTGGATGGAAGGGAACCCGCATTACAATCTCATTCCCCGGAAATGACTTACTCGTTGCGGAGACAGCTCTGCTCGGTAAGCATAACCTCTACAACATACTGGCTGCATCTTCCATCGCATATAGTATGGGTGTGAATAACGAGCAAATAAAAGGTGCCATTGAAACGTTCACATCATTTGATAAACGGTTTAAGCCCGTTGTGACAAAGAAAGGTTACATCCTCATTGACGATACCTACAACGCAAACCCTTCATCAATGGAATGGGCGATCAGGACCCTTATTGAGCTTCCCTCCGAGGGTAAAAGGATTATTGTCCTCGGTGACATGCGGGAACTTGGTGAGAAGAGCCGGGAGTATCATCGCCGGCTCGGCAGTTTTCTCAAATCAACTAATGTTTCAGTTATTGCACTTATCGGACAGGAAATAAAAGAAACCTATACCGAATTGGGAGATGAGAGAGCAAAATATTTTCAGGATAAGAAAAGGATTATTGATTACTTAATTGGTCAGATAAAAAAAGGCGACACAGTGCTCGTAAAAGGTTCCCGGGCGTCAAAGATGGAAGAAATAGTGGAGGCGCTGGTCTAACATGCTCTATTATGTTCTCTATTCTCTCCATTACAAGTTCTCACTCTTTAATGTATTCAGATATATCACCTTCCGCACAGTCCTCTCTGTTCTTTCGGCGCTTATTATCAGCTTTATTTTAACACCCTTCATTATACATAAATTCCACGAATGGAAGATAAAAAGCGGTAAGAGGGAAGATGTGCCGGAAAGACATGAGGCAAAAAAAGAGACCCCCACAATGGGCGGTTTTGTAATTCTTATTTCAACCATTATACCAACTCTCCTCTGGGCTGACTTAACAAATTATTATATATGGATTGTTATTTTGACGCTTGTCTCGTTTGGAGGAATCGGTTTTTTTGATGATTTTCAAAAGCTCAGGGCTAATGACGGAAACGGTAATGGAAACAAAGGAATACC
The DNA here is from genome assembly GCA_964644085.1 of uncultured Syntrophus sp. Lineage (GTDB taxonomy): Bacteria > Desulfobacterota > Syntrophorhabdia > Syntrophorhabdales > Syntrophorhabdaceae > PNOF01. The sequence goes on from CAZXVZ010000016.1 coordinate 16,600, forward strand.
AGGAAAAATTAAAATATCTCTTCAGACGTTTTTCGCTCTTGTCATAAGCGGGCTTATATTCTTTCATGGAGATTTCAACACACAGCTCACGGTTCCCTTTTTCAAAAATGTTACCCCTCATCTGGGATACTTCTATATTCTTCTCTGTGTGTTTATTATCGTGGGGAGTTCAAACAGCGTGAACCTCACCGACGGTCTTGACGGACTCGCCATAGGCCCGGTGCTGACAGTCACCGCGACATTTTTGCTCTTTACCTACCTCGTGGGTAATATAAAATTCGCTCAATACCTGCAGATATTCTATGTAAAAGGCGCCAGTGAACTGCCAATCCTCTGCGGTGCCATGCTCGGGGCCGGTATCGGCTTTCTCTGGTATAATGCTCATCCCGCGGAACTTTTCATGGGTGACACAGGATCCCTGTCGTTGGGGGCCGGGCTTGCGGCCATCGCAGTTATCATCAAACAGGAATTTCTTCTTGTCATTGCCGGCGGAATCTTTGTGATAGAAACCCTTTCGGTAATCATGCAGGTGTACTCGTTCAAGCTTCGGGGAAAAAGGATTTTCAAGATGGCTCCGATCCACCATCACTATGAGCTGAAAGGATGGAACGAGGGAAAAATCGTTGTAAGGTTCTGGATAATATCGATCATATTGGCGCTCGTTGCGTTAAGTACCTTGAAGTTGAGGTAGAAAATGCCGTGCAGAGTTAGTAGCGAACAGTGTTTAGTAAGGGATAAGGGCTTTTTGGTTGAATCTGTTTCCCGGGCAACACTTAAGGTTTGTACGGGGTAATTGGAGTAATATGGATTTGCCGGAAAAAATATTGATTGTGGGGCTCGGGGCAACAGGGATTGCCGTTGCTAAATTTTTACACGGCATCGGGAAAACGATCGCCCTTGCAGATGAGAAACCGGAGGGCGAACTGACCTCAAGGCTTTCTGACCTTGCCGGAATACCATTTACCCGCCACTTCGGTCCTCACCGCAAAGAAGATTTTCTGGCTTATCCTATGATTGTTCTCTCTCCTGGCGTGGACACAGAACTGTTGGTGCTGAAGGAAGCCCGTAAGAAAGGAATCAGAATAATCGGTGAGATAGAACTTGCGTCTCTCTTTATAGAGGAACCAATTATTGCTATCACCGGGACAAATGGAAAGACGACGACAACAACTCTCATTGGAGAAATATTTAAAAAGGCATATGGTAATATCTTCGTGGGCGGGAATATTGGAACGCCGCTTATCAGTTACGTAGCGGAGAAACGCAAAGCACCTTATGTTGTTGTTGAAATAAGCAGTTTTCAGCTTGAAACCGTAGAAACCTTTCGGCCGAATACTGCAATTCTCCTCAATATTACCGAAGATCATCTCGATAGATACCGCAGTTTTAGTGAATATAAAGAGGCAAAATATAGAATTTTCGATAACCAGACAGAAAAAGATTATGCCCTCATCAATGCCAATACCCTGCCGGTTATTAAGGGAACTCCGAAGGTACTACCTTTTTCAACACGTCAGGAAGTGAGTGAAGGCGCTTTTGCGAGGAATGGAAATCTTTATGTGAGATTTGAAGGCAATGAATTTACCTATAAGAGGGAGCTCTCTCCTCTCGTCGGGGTGCATAACACGGAAAATATTCTTACGGCAATTTTAACGGCGCACATATATGGTATCGAAAAGGAGATTACCGAAGATGTGCTCAAAACCTTTAAAGGGCTCCCTCACCGAGTTGAGTATATACGAACTGTCGATGGAATTGCCTTTTATAACGATTCCAAAGCGACAAACGTGGATGCCACAAAAAGAGCCCTCGAGAGTATTGACGGAAATATAGTTCTTATTGCCGGGGGTAAAGACAAAGGTGGCAGCTACAAGGCAATCACAGAATTTGCTGAAAAATTGCGGTCACTCATTCTTATTGGCGAAGCACAGGACAAGATTTTTCATGAACTGGGAGACCAGATAAAAATATTTGCTGAACAAAGCATGGAAGACGCGGTCCGCAAAGCACGGGAAGTGGCCAGAAGCGGCGATATGGTATTGCTTTCACCCATGTGCAGCAGTTTTGATATGTTCACAGACTACAAAGAACGGGGTGATGCTTTCCGGAGGATTGTGGAGTCGATATGAAAAAAGCCTTCATTATTACAACAGCCGTTTTTCTACTCTACAGTTTTATGAGGCAGCTGAACCTCATGAATGTTCTGCTCATGCTCGGAGGTTTAGCCACAATATACGGGATTTACCGGACTCCGGCGCATTACATAGAAGCATCGAAATATCCTCTCATCGCACTTTCTTTCCTTGTAACGATTCTTTTCTTTGTGTATCCTAAAATCCATCTCGTATACGCCGCTCGGGTTGCCATTGTGTTTGTCTCCCTTTATAGTGTGATTTTTTATATAATAAATATGGAAGAAAAGAAAAAGGAATTTTTTAAAGAAATTACGGCCCTCTCCATTCTCTTTTTCTCTTCCTCCTTCAATCTCTTTATGGCAGGAAACCTTCTCCTTGTAATTTCTTTCGCGCCGGCCCTTATGCTCGTCCTTTTCATTCTCGAAAGGACCCGTATGATCCTTTTTATCGCGGGTTATACCCTTATCGCGGGGATCCTTATCTGGCGTCACGGCGAAAATATCCTGGGGGGCGGTCTGACAAATCTCGGGAGCATTGATAAGTACATACTCCTTGCGTCTTCTTTCATTTTTCTCGTAACAAGTTTTTTTATGTTCATGAAAAAAAATAAGATAATGAAGCTGCTTCCTTTCTTTGGTTTTCTGTATATTGCCATGGACATACTCATGGTACTGGGCGTGAAACTATCAACGGGACTTTTGTATCAGCCGGTAATATTCCTTGTCATTATTGTCCCCCTTATAGGAGTCATGTTAAAGACGGAAGGGAGGCGCACATGAAATTAGCCATCTGTGCGGGTGGAACCGGTGGACATATCTTTCCCGGTATTGCAGTTGCGGAGGTTTTTACGGCACAAGATTCTAAAAATGAAGTTGTCTTTATCGGAACTACAAAGGGCCTTGAAGGGAGGCTTGTTGCGCAGGCCGGTTTCAGGCTCCTCTATATAGAGGCTCACCCGTTTCAGGGAAAATCACACGTCGAAAAGGTTTTGACACTTTTCTACCTTTTTAAAGGTATTTTTATGTCAATCCGTGTTTTGAAAGCTGAAAGACCCGATGCGGTACTCGGTATGGGTGGTTTTACCTCTGTTCCCGTTATAATTGCCGGTGTGCTTCTTCGAATCCCAACCTTTCTTCATGAGCAGAATGTCCTGCCCGGTCTTGCAAATAAGTTTCTTTCAAAGTGTACGAGAGGGACATTTGTCAGTTTTGAGGAAACAAAAAATTATTTTAAGACAAAAAGAATAGTTCACACCGGTAATCCCATTCGGAGGAAGCTTGAGAAATACAACATAGAGAAAAAAAAAGAATCTTTTGGCATTTTTGTATTTGGCGGAAGCCAGGGAGCCCGGAGTATTAACGACGCCATCATCACTCTTTTACCGTATCTTGAAAGCTATAAAAATACAGTCATGTACCACCAAACAGGGCAGAAAGATTTTGATCGTATGAACAATTTTTACAAAAAAACCTCTCTCTCGCACGAAGTATTTCCGTTTACGAATGAGATGGAAAAATATTATAGCCTCTCAGATGTTGTTATATCAAGAGCAGGAGCATCGACAATCTTTGAACTGGCTTATTTTAATAAAGCGGCCATTCTTATCCCTTACCCTTATTCTGCCGGAGGGCACCAGTGGGGAAATGCCACTGAAGTGGAAAAGATCGGTGGAGCATACGTAATAGCGAACGAAGAAGCAACCGGTGAAAGACTCTTTGATACCATCAGGCATCTCATGAATGAGCCGGAACTGCTCCTGGAAATGGGAGAAAACATCGGAAAATTATATGTTGCCGATGCGGCAGAGCGTATTATCGGAGGAATAGCGCATGGTCTTTCATAAAATAGAGAGGGTCCACTTCGTCGGCATCGGCGGCATCGGTATGAGCGGAATCGCCGAAGTCCTCCTCAACCTTGGGTTTAAGGTTACCGGTTCGGATTTAAGGAAAACGGATATTACCGAACGCCTCGGAAAATTAGGCGCGAAAATATTTAATGGTCATAAGGCTGAGAATATTATCGATTCCGACGTAGTGGTCATCTCCTCCGCAATCAGAACAGACAACCCGGAAGTAAAAAAAGCAAAAGAACTTTTTATCCCTGTTATCCAGAGGGCGGAGATGCTTGCCGAACTGATGCGCATAAAATATTCCATAGCTGTTGCGGGTGCCCACGGAAAAACAACAACCACATCCCTTATCTCTTCTATCCTTGGCTATGCCGGCATGGACCCGACCTGCGTCATCGGGGGCAGGCTGAACAGTATAGGCAGTAACGCGAAACTGGGAGACAGTAAGTATCTTGTTGCGGAAGCGGACGAGAGCGACGGTACCTTTTTACTTCTTTTCCCTACAATCGCTGTGGCTACAAATATTGATCTTGAACATCTAGATTTTTATAAAGATTTGAATGAAATTAAAGAGTCTTTTACGGCGTTCCTCAACAAAGTTCCCTTCTACGGGCTTGATATCATCTGTATCGATAACACGAATATTCAGAGTCTTATTCCCCTGCTGAAAAGACGATATATGACATATGGATTTTCAAAGCAAGCAGATCTCAGGGCTGAAAACGTTGTCTATGAAGGGTTTACCACGAAATTCAAAGTTGTGTACAAGGGCTATGAACTGGGAGAGATAGTTCTGAATATGCCCGGCAGTCACAATGTTGTCAATGCCCTCGCCGCCTGTGGTGCCTGTATTGAACTTGACATACCTTTCGCGACCATAAAGAAGGCTTTGAAAAAGTTCTCAGGTGTTCATCGGAGGCTCGAAGTCAAATGGAACAAAGACATAAAACTCCTCGACGATTATGGTCATCATCCTACAGAGATAAGAGCGACGCTGGCAGCAGTCCGGAAATTGACAAAAGGACGGATTGTTGTTGTCTTTCAGCCCCACAGATATACGAGGACGAAAGCTCTCATGGATGAATTTGTTTCTTCCTTTAATGAAGCGGATGTTCTCGTTATCACCGAGATATACGCTGCCTCGGAAGAGAAAATAGAAGGGGTAACGGGGGAGGTCCTCGCGGAAAAAGTGAGGGCGGGCGGTCACAAACAGGTGCTGTTTGCCCCCACAAAAGAGGAAGCCGCGGAGAGAATTTTGGATGTGGCAAAAAAAGGCGATGTCGTAGTCACCCTTGGTGCGGGTGATATTTTTAAAATAGACGAGAGACTGAAATCAGTATGGAGTGGAAAGGCGTAAGAGGAGCGATTTTGAAAGAAGTGCCCATGAAACGGTATACGTCCATGAAAGTCGGAGGGCATGCGGCACATCTCGCATATCCGTCAGATGAAGCCGATCTCAGAGCTGTGCTTCGGTTCGTGAAAGACAGAGGCATGAAATACAGATTTCTCGGTAACGGAACGAATGTGATCGTGAGCGATGAAGGCCTCAGTGCCACCCTTATCAGAATTACTAAGCTGAAACACATACGCTACACGAAAACAAAAGACGGAGCCATAGTTGATGTGTCGGGTGGCGTGTCATTGAGGGTTCTCATAAAAGAACTCGCGGAAAAAGGGTTATCAGGACTGGAAAAACTCTATTGGATACCGGGCACTGTCGGTGGTGGTATCAAAATGAACGCGGGCAGTTTCGGTCAGTCCGTTTCTGATACCCTGGAAGAAGTAAGCATTGTAGACGAAAGAGGCTCATCAGCAACAATTGCAAAGGATCAGCTTCGGTTCGGGTACCGTATTTCTCCTATTTTACCAAAGGATTGTGTTGTATGCGCAAGGTTTGCCCTGAAAAACAGAGACAAAAAAGAGATTATGCGAGATATGGATTTTGTTTACAGTGAAAGAAGGAAAAGGCATCCCATGGATTATCCGTCAGCAGGGTCGGTTTTCAAGAGTGTGAATAAGGAACCCGCGTGGAAATTTATCGAAAGGGCGGGCCTCAAGGGATATTCCATCGGAGGTGCATGCGTATCGGAGAAACATGCGAATTTTATTGTAAACCTCGGATGGGCTAAGGCGCAGGACGTCTGGAACCTTATTCAAAAAGTGAAAAAAGAAGTGTATGAAAAATTGGGTGTGGTTCTTACCGAAGAGGTGGAACTCTGGGGATTTAATGGATAAACGAAAATTAAAAACAAAGAAAATCGGGGTGCTTCTTGGCGGTAAATCTTCTGAGCGCGGTGTTTCCCTTAAAAGCGGTAATGCTGTTTTGCAGAGCCTGAAGAGAATGGGCTACAGGGCGATTGCTGTCGACGCATCAGAAAACCTTGTTGATGCGCTGAAGAAAGAAAAGGTCCAGATTGCTTTTATTGCCCTCCACGGAAGATGGGGGGAAGATGGTACTGTGCAGGGCCTCCTGGAAATGATGGGTATCCCTTATACCGGATCAGGAGTACTCGGTTCGTCTACGGCCATGGATAAAGCTGTTATGAAACTTATTCTCGGAACAGCCCGTATACCCACGCCGAAATACATGGCCGTATATGGTGGATATTTCAATTGTTTTCCACTGCCCTGTGTTGTGAAGCCTGCAAGCGAAGGTTCTTCAGTTGGCGTGTCTGTTGTAAAGACCAAGCGGGAAATACCGGCCGCTGTGAAAAAGGCACTGAAATATGACAGTAAGCTCATTATCGAAGAGTTTATAAAAGGTCAGGAGATTACCGTTGCCGTTGTGAATGGTCAAAACCTCCCTGTCGTGGAAGTTCGACCTAAGTCGGGTTTTTACAATTTTGAAGCAAAGTATAAAAAAGGGAAAACCGATTACATCGTTCCGGCGGAAATCAGCAAAACAATAGCGAAGAAGGCGTCTGATACGGCGCTCGAGGTCTATAAAATATTTGGCCTTTCAGGCTCAGCGCGGATCGATATGTTGATAGAAGAAAAAAATCCGCTTGTCATTGATATCAACACGTCTCCCGGGATGACGGAAACATCCCTTGTGCCTAAAGCATGGGCATGCGCAGGAGGGACATTTGACGGACTTGTCGAAGAAATTCTCATGGGAGCGGCGTTAAAAGTATGAAAAAGGCTTTGTATATGCTCTTTATTGTGCCGGTCTGCATCCTCTCCATGCTTTCCGTTATTTATCTTTCTTCAAAAAAAGAACCGCTCTTTTTTCTCCAGAACGTAAAGATAAACGGTGCCGGCCAGTTGAATGAAAAGGAGATTATGGCGAAGGTATCCCCTTATCTGAAGGAAAGCCTTTTCAGCATTGACATAACAAAAATAAGAGATGTCATTTCTGCCAGCCCCCTCGTGAAAGATGTGAGGATAAAAAGGGTCTATCCATTTTCTATCGTAATTGACGTGAAAGAAAAGACCCCGTCTGCAATATGGATCAGTCAGGAAGGGGATCCGTATGTTCTCGATGAATTCGGTGACCCGTACCGGAAACTCACGAAAGGGGAAAAGAAAGGACTCTGCATTATAAACGCGAAGGAAAAAGCCGAAGCGAAAAAGCTTTTCAAAGAGATTAACGGGTGGGCAGCGGAAGGAATTCTCAGGAAAGAAAAGATTTTCGAGGCTGTCTATCATGAGGGAGGTCTCACAATTTTCGGCTTTGAAGATCCTATCGAGATTATTCTTGGAAAAGAAGAACTAAAAAAACGGTTGCAACGGGCAATGACTGTCCTGGGGGATGCAAAAAAAAGAGGTCTTGTTATTAAATGCATTGACGCACGATTTGAAAAAGGTGCCATAATCCAGGAAAGGAAGGGCTAAGATGGTAAAAGACGATGAATTTATTATAGGGCTCGATATCGGAACGACAAAGATATGCGTCGTGGTGGGAAGGGCCTCAGAGGGGAAGGTCAGCATCGTCGGCATTGGGTCTCACCCTTCCACGGGCTTAAGAAAAGGCGTTGTTGTCAACATGGACAGTACTGTTAATTCCATAAAGAAAGCTGTTGAAGAAGCCGAGCTCATGGCTGGTATCAAGATCGAGTCATGTCTTGCCGGTATCGGCGGGGCACACATTAAAAGTTTTAACAGTAATGGTGTAGTGGCTATCAAGGACAAAGAAGTGCGTCCCGACGACATAGAACGTGCTATTGATGCCGCAAAGGCCGTCGCCATTCCTGCAGACAGAGAACTTATTCATGTAATCCCCCAGGAATTCATTGTCGATGATCAGGATGGGATAAAAGACCCTATAGGAATAACAGGAGTGAGACTTGAGGTAAAAGTGCATATTGTGACGGGCAATATCTCATCAGCCCAGAACATCATCAAGTGTTGCCGCCTTGCCGGCCTTTCTGTCGACGATATTATCCTTGGCCAGCTTGCTTCTTCGGAGGCGACGCTCACGGAAGAAGAAAAAGAGATTGGCGCCGCCCTTGTTGATATCGGCGGCGGAACAAGTGATATTGCCATATATTCCAACGGTAGTATTAAATATACTTCCGTGTTGCCCTTCGGCGGGAACAATATCACCAACGACATCGCAATCGGGCTTCGGACTCCTATCGATGACGCGGAAAAAATCAAGAAAAAATACGGCTGCGCCTTTTCGAGCATGGTGGGCGCCAATGAAACGATAGAGGTTCCCAGCGTCGGCGGGAGGAAATCGAGGACGCTCCAGCGAAAGACGCTTGCGGACATTATTGAACCAAGGGTAGAAGAAGTAGCAGAGCTTATTTATGAGGAAATCAAAAAATCCGGGCAGGAAAAACTTCTCGCGTCGGGGGTAATCGTCACCGGCGGGTGCGCGAACCTCGAGGGAATGCCGGAACTTGCGGAAAGCATCTTCAATCTTCCCGCGCGGAGAGGCAGTCCCATAGGAGTCGGGGGTCTTGTGGATGTTGTCAATAACCCGTCATACGCGACGGGTGTAGGGCTCCTCATCTATGGTTTTAAGCACTCAAGAGGCAGCCACCGAGGATTCAGCGCGGGAAAATCAATAAAAAGGTTATTTGGCGGGCATAAATTCCTGGAAAAAGTGAGTGAATGGTTTAAAGAAATTTTTTAGGAGGTGTTGAGTGAGCGCAATGTTTTATATGGACGAGACAAATGGATTTTCAGCAAAACTCATCGTGGTAGGTGTGGGAGGCGGCGGTTGTAATGCTTTGAACAACATGGTTGACGCCGGTGTTCAGGGTGTGGAATTTATTGCCGTCAATACGGATGTGAAATCGTTGAGCACCTGCAGGGCTCCTTTGAAGATCCAGATAGGATCAAAACTCACAGAGGGCCTGGGTGCAGGCGCTAATCCCGAGGTTGGAAAAAAATCCGCCCTTGAAGACATGGACAAAATCAGGGACCACCTGAAGGGAGCTCATATGGTTTTTATTACCTGCGGACTTGGCGGCGGTACGGGTACCGGAGCTTCTCCGGTTATTGCCGAAATAGCGAAAGACGTGGGCGCGCTCACAGTGGCAATAGCAACAAAACCATTTTCTTTCGAAGGAAAAGACAGGATGACACAGGCGGAAAACGGTGTAGTTCAACTGAAAAGCCGTGTCGATTCGCTCATTACAATCCCTAACCAGAGACTCCTGTCCATCGGGGGCCGGCATATGACAATCATGGAGGCTTTTCTAAAGGCAGACGAAGTGCTCCTCAACGCGGTTCGGAGTATTTCCGATCTCATTGTAGGCTCCGGTCATGTTGTGGTTGATTTTGCCGACGTGAAAACAATCATGTGTGAGCGGGGCATGGCGATCATGGGTATCGGCGAGGCAAGCGGGGACGACCGCGCGCGGGAAGCCGCACAGAAGGCCATATCAAGCCCTCTCCTCGAAGATATTTCCATACATGGTGCCAGAGGAGTCCTTATTAATGTTACCGGTAATACGAATATGACACTCAATGAAGTCAGCGAAGCATCTACTCTTATTCAGGAACAAGCCCATGAAAATGCCAAGATCATTTGGGGTCTTGTGTATGATGAAAGTATGGAGGATTCTATCAGAATTACGGTTATTGCCACCGGATTTGAGGAACAGGTACAGACTGATGAGGAGACTACTGATACATACACCCACGGAAGGCTCTTTGACGAGGAAAATATTCCTTCTTTTATGAAGAAAAAGGTAACTATTGATTATAAGGTGGATTATAAAGAGATAAAGACAAAAAGCGACAGCATTGATCTTGACGATGACAGATATGATATTCCGACTTTTTTACGGAAGCAGGCGGATTAATATGGGCGAAGCATAAAGGATATGTGATAGCGAAAAGGAGGGAACGAAGATAACTCTTCGGGGGAAGGAGGGGTGATGATTTTATGTATCGTTTTTCTTGCGGGGTTTTACCTGGGGATTATTTTCCTGTCATTGCTTGTAGCGTCGCGCAGAAATGACATTGATCAGCCTTTAATAAGATTGATCCGTAAGCCCTTTGCAATGTATCATGATTTCAGAGGAATGAGAAGAAGGGGGACTGAGAATATATTATAGCAAAAGCAAGAAACACCTAAAAATGTTTTTTGCTTCTTGAATCATTTTATTTCTTGGCGTAATATCATTTTTTACGGCTTTTTTATCTCCATAAAATTTCTTCAAATTTCTTGCTGATTAATATTATGAAAGGATTCGTTGTAAAATATTCGGAATTTTCCACTAACATAGCCTAATCCAACCTGGCACGATAGCCTATAGCTTTGTTTTGTGGTAATGTAGGTGTATGACTGTCCGGAAAAAACAAAAGAAAATCGGTCGTGGCGCGAACAGTTTTCTTTCCTCCGAGTCAGGAGCTGTCGTAAAGAAGTGGGTCGGGAAAATACCTGTCTGTGTTGTTTTTCCAAATTCCTACCATGTGGGCATGTCAAACCTTGCCACCCACATGCTTTACAAAAAACTAAACAATATGGACGACGTTGTCTGCGAACGCTGTTTCTTTAGAGGTGATGAAAACCCTGTATCCCTCGAAAGCCAGAGGTCTCTGTTATCCTTTGCCATCATTTTTTTCACGCTTTCCTTTGAACTTGATTATATTAATATACCAAAAATACTTCTTGCATCTTCAATACATGCAACTGCTGCAGAGAGGATTGAAAAGGAACCAATTGTTGTTGCCGGTGGGATATGCGTTATGTCAAATCCGGAACCGGTCCACGCGTTTTTTGATCTTTTTATTCTGGGTGATATTGAAACAACAATTGACCCGTTCATGGAAGCATACAGGGAATGCCACAGAGTAAAGCGGCGTGACATTATAGAAAATCTCAATACTTTTGAGTGGGTTTATGATCCAAGTCAATTACATATTTTTTACCGTAATGACGGAACAATCAATAATTTTATACCCTCTGACTTCACGGTGCCAATATCCCGTTATAATGGCAAAGAACTGGGTTCATCGGTAATCATTACAGACAAAACCGAGTTTACCAATATGTTCCTTATTGAAGGCACAAGAGGTTGTCCGTCGCGATGCCCTTTTTGCCTCATTGGTAATCTCTATGATTTTGTCTGCGATAAAATCGATGCTTCAGTTACGGATATGCCCGATATTGGCATCCTCGGTGGCGGGGTTTCATTCTATCCTGGTATAGCCGTGATAGCAAAAAGACTTAAAGAGAACGGCAAGAACATACACCTGCCTTCCATGAGGGTTGATGAGATACCTCTCGAGCTGATTTTTCTTATGAAAGATGAGGTAAAGACTCTTACATTCGGGATTGAAGCAGCAAGTGAGCAGCTGCGGCGCTCAATCGGGAAACCCTTTTCTAATGAAGAGATTTTTGAAAAGATTGATGCAATCCTCAATATAAAACTGTTTAATCTAAAGCTTTATTTCATGATCGGGCTATACGGAGAAAATCAAAACGACATTGAAGCGATACCGGAGTTAACGAAGAAAATCAGGCATATTATGATGAAGAAAGGCGCGAAGAGAGGTTTTACGGGAAGTATTACCGTTCATGTGAGCCCTTTTGTACCGAAACCGTTTACGCCCTTTCAGTGGCTGCCGGTGGATGATACGGAGAGCCTGAAACAAAAGGTAAAGTGGCTCAGGGGGGCTTTCGGGAAAATAGATAATACGTATTTTACCCATGAATCGGTGAAATTTAGCTTTTTGCAGGGGGTTTTCGCGCGGGGCGACAGGAGAGTATCGGATATCATAATGCGGCTCGCGGAAGGAAATAGTCTGCCGCAGGTGATGAGAGAGAGCCCTGTAAATCTTAATTTCTATGCCCTGCGTGAGAGAGGTAAAAAGGAGTTGTTTCCCTGGGATTTTATTAAGGGTAATACTGCCAGAGATGCCCTGTGGAAGCGTTTTCAGGCAGCAATAAAGCAGATTTCTTCTAAATAGCGGCTTTGTGTTTTCGTGTTTTTTTTCAAAGATCAATGGCCCGTTCGGAAAAGCCTATATATTTACCCTTTTGGGGTTTGAACCCTCTA
>CAZXVZ010000017.1:0-18762 GCA_964644085.1 uncultured Syntrophus sp.
GATGGAATCTCGTGACTGGAGTTCAGACGTGTGCTCTTCCGATCTAATATATCGATGCTATGCTGCGTGCATTAATTGCTGGAATTTACTATTTTCTGGCGCAGGCAGGCAACATAAAGCATATGATTGATTCCCAATTGAAAGCGCGTGTGAACCATAGAAATGCAGAAGTGTTTAGTTCAGGAAGCACTTCGCGGCTCCTGATGTCACCTACGAGTCCTTAACCACTCGGCCGATAACATTTGATAACTTCCGATTAAAAGCAAGAATCTTCTTGCCTGCGATTCGGAATTCTCTACACTGCAACACTGTCTGATTATCGCTGTGAGCTGTTCGCAATGTTTGTATCATCACCAAAGCAGCCTTGACCAACTCATATATAAACCTCATTTTATGACCATGACGATGAAAATAATGCGCTTTTTCTGCAAGATAATCTTAAAAACATATTCTTAAGCTATGAATGAGGTCCCTTGTCGTCTTGAAGAAAGCTGTGGTTATTTCTATTCCCTTCGTTCCTTTAAAAGGATATGCAGGTATCAAATGAACAGACTGTCGAATTATCTTGCATTTTTTAAGTGACTGATTTTTTTGTCATAATTTAGGCCTTATTCACGTATTGCATTCTCTATCAACGGATTAGAGGGGGGGGGAACAGGATTTATACGTGATATATTTCCCAATCATTGTTTCTTGATTGTTGGAAAATCTTACAAAAAAAATGATCCATACATTCCTCAGGCACTGAAAATGTCGGTATTCTTTACAATCTTAGTACCCTCTGAAACCGCTTCTTCAGGATTCCTCATTATATCATTGGCTTACAGATGTGGCATAGAAGATGCTTCACATATAAAAGGGGTGTTTATGCCTTCGGTACCTTGCTGTAATTAGACAAGCACAGATACTGTAGGCGAAATGCCGTACCTTTTAAGTTTTTCTTAAAATCATAGAGGAGGTGCATCGATGAAAGGTAAGCAGAAAACACTATTTTTGATACTTGCCCTGATTGTCCTACTCCCGGCTTTGCCTGCCGCCGCTGTGATACTAAACAGTGGAGAAAGCACAATCTTCACGTTCGATTTCGGCAGCGCACCGCTCGCATCCGCATTTGCCATTGACTACTATATTTACGTTACCAGCCCAACGGGCGGCTCCTTTGGCCCGTGGACCGGTGAGTGGTCACTTTACGACGAACTCGGAGAGGCTGCTGTTTCAAGCATGAATAGTGGCTTCTTTAGTAGCCCCTTCTCGATACTTAATTTACCTTCTTTTCAACCAGGACTCTTTGACGATCCGGTTAGTTATATAGAGGTCACATTCTTTCATGGGCCTGCTTCAAGCGATACATCGGCTAATTTTGAGATCATTGCTAAAGCACGCTTTTCCGAATCTGATCCAATTGAGGTGAATGGCGTACCAGCGGGGGTTCCCGAACCAGCCACCCTCATTCTCGTTGGTCTTGGCTTGGTAGGATTAGCAGGAGCAAGAAGAACATTTCGGCAATAGAAAATGTACAACACCTCTAAAAAAAGGCAGGGCTTATTAACCCTGCTTTTTTTTCAGCTAAACATATTTCCGGCTGTAATCTTTTATTCTTTGCAAAATCCATTTTATCAACTTCATGGTAGGAGGAAGGAATGATGTGTTATTCACGAATAGCTCATCAAATAAAACTTCGCTTGTCCAAATGTCGATAATCTCTGTAGCTTTCGTAACGGAAATTTCCCACCAATTATTTCATTTTCCCGCAATTGCAGTGTTGATTTCAAGAAAATAATCTATGGGGGTAGGGTGGGCTATCCATCCGCACTGTTCAGGATTGGGAGGCTGCCGGCATGACCGACATGTGCCTATGTTGTTCCTTTTTTGTGAGAGGCTGCCGGTTTAACTGTCGGTTCCCCATACAAGTATTGTGAGAAATTCCATCAAGCGTCCTACAGATACCGGCACCGGACGGCAACGCATAAGCGCCGATACTGGGCATCTTTATCCTCACGGAAAATAGCCGTCAATTGTATATTGATGTCTTGCATGGTCTATGATCTCAGGTGGAAATAACAATCTTTTCTATATCGGACATGGGATAATGTTTTCCATTACCGGTCACGAGAAGTGCCTTCAGGTAGAACGCGGATGCGGCAATCATGCAATCGTCAAGTTCAAGTATCTGACGTGTAATCCGGTGTTTATATGTCCCTGCTTTTTCAGCTATCGCACGATTTATTTCCACAATATTCAAACTTTCCAGCAGATCGTCTGTTTTTTCTTTCTCGACCTCACGCATACCGGCATAGATTTCGGCTACGGTTATAACCGAGCAATAAAGTGTGTTTTCTTGCTCGACAGAGAGAAGAAACTCTCTTGTTTTTTCTTTCCCTCGCAAGAAATCAATCAAGATGTCCGTGTCGATAAGGATGTTTTTCATCGTGATGGATTCAATCTGGTTGATTTTCTGATCTGTCTTATATACCCTTCGGTACCGTCGCGTAATTCGGGATGCTTTTTGTTTTCCCATGCCCCAAAGCTTGTGTCAATGGCCTTCCGGAGTTTCAATCTTTTCAGTTCCTTCCTCAAAGCCTCGGCAACAACCTTACTTTGCTCTCGCTTGGGAACAACTTGTCTCAGTTTTTCAATCAGGTCTTCGGGTAAAAGAAAATTTGCTTGTTTGGTAGCTGTACCCACAAACACCTCCATGCTATTATAGAATAGTATATAGGAAGTATTCTATAATAGCAATCTTTTTAAAGCTGAATGTTGAAAGATATCACCATTTTGTCCTGGAGTCTTGGGGCCAGGGACTGGGACGTTAGTAACTCCCATAACTTGTTACCTGGAGATTAAGGATGTCTTTCATGGGTCTGAAATGGTTATCGAGTGAGTAAATTTCGCAGCGATTCTATTTTGCGTTGTGAGCGATGGTCAAATCGGGAATACTGATTCCGTTTAAACCATTTACAAGACAACTGAATCCCACCAATTTTCAAATTTCCCCGCAATTGCAAATGAATTTCGAAAAAAACATTGTGTGTCTACCTGAAAACTATAAGCTGCGCTTGCGCGGCGCACAAATTAATAGTAAATTCAGGCGAAGCATCCGCGGACTTAAGCAACGTAGCTGAGGGCCCCGGGTGGAACGGGCGATGGCTTGGAGTGGAAAGATGAATATGCGATGGACGGGTGTGGCTCGTTGACCGGAGACTATATTGTATGTATGTCGGAGGGCACGAGACGCGACAGAACGCGCATAGGTGCTTTTTCGAACAATCCATTGACCGAGCACAAAATACCCTAAAGTTATCATTACTTTGAGGATTTTTGACGACGAAGATAACAAAGTTAGCTGCAAAAAGCGCGAAGCCTCTATCTGCTCAAATTTTGTTGACATAATATGGCCAATACGATAACATCATACAGTTCAATTAACGAAAATCCATGTCTCTATACAACAATCTTGACAGGTTTATCCAATACCTCATTTCGGAACGGGGCGCCTCTACGCACACAGTCGATGCCTACAACAGAGATATTCTCGCATTCATAAAATTCATGGAGGAAATGTCTTCTGACATACCGGAAAGAAGACACATAGAGACCTACATGGGCCGTCTCAAGGGGCAGGGCAGGCAGGCCAGAAGCATTGTTCGCGCCATGTCGTCTTTGAGAAGTTTTTTCCGCTTTCTCCTCATGGATGGAAAGATAAAAGCAAGTCCTCTCGAAGATGTTGAAGTCCCCAGATTCAAGGCGCCTATGCCGCATGTATTGAGCGAGACAGAGATACTGGAACTTATCCGCATGCCTGACGGAGGAAGGACATCGCTTCGTGACAGGACCATCCTGGAACTTCTCTATGCAACAGGGCTTCGTGTCTCTGAGTTGATCAAGCTCAAAAGGAGCGATATAAACCTTGAAGCGGGTTTTGTGATTACCATGGGAAAAAGGTCAAAAGAACGGGTAGTGCCTCTCGGCACCTATTCACGGGATGCCATTAAGCTCTATCTCGAGACGGAAAAACCGAAAGGTCCCTATCTCTTTCCCAACAGGGGAAATGGGACGCTGACACGCCAGGCCATATGGAAAATTATACGAAAGTACAGCAGGCAGATGGAAAGAGGACATATATCTCCCCACACGATACGCCACACCTTCGCGACTCACCTTTTGCAAGGGGGTGCCGACCTGCGTTCCGTCCAGATTCTTCTCGGCCACGAGGATATCTCAACGACGCAGATATATACACATGTGGACAGTAAAAGGCTCAAAGAAATCCATAAGAAGTACCATCCGAGGGATTGATGAAAGTTATTACGTCACATTTGAACGCAGATTTCGATTCCCTCTCTTCAATGATCGCGGCGAAAAAGCTTTACCCCGATGCCATTCTTTCCTTTCCCGGTTCACAGGAGAAGACGCTTCGCGATTTTCTCATCCACTCAACGATCTATCTTTTTGATATCGAGAAGATGACGAAGATCGATTACAATACCATTGATACACTCATCCTCGTCGATACCCGGCAGAAATCGAGAATAGGCGAATTTGCGAAAATCACGGATAACGGAAAAGTAAAAATACATATCTATGATCATCATCCGGCTTCAAAGGATGATGTTAAAGGGGATGTTGAGGTAATTCGCACTATCGGAGCCACGGCCAGCATTCTCGTGGGCATGATAAAAGACAGGGATCTCCGTGTTACTCCCGAAGAAGCGACGATCATGATGCTCGGCATCTATGAAGAGACAGGAAGTTTCAGATTTTCCTCGACAACACCGGCTGATTTTCAGGCAGCCTCTTATCTGCTTTCAAAGGGTGCCAGTATCAACCTTGTTTCCGATATGCTTGTCCGCGAACTGACACCGGAACAGGTCTTTCTCCTCAATGATATTATCAAGAATGCCGAGGTCTATAACATCAATGGTATCGATATTGTCATTACAGAGGCGAGCACGGAAGAATACGTTGGAGACCTGGCCGTCATTGTTCATAAATTCCGTGATATGGAAAATATTAATGCTTTATTCGCCATTTTCAGAATGGAAGACAGGATCCATATTATCGGGCGAAGCAGAATACCGGAGGTTGATTCAGGGTATATCCTGTCACTCATGGGCGGCGGCGGTCATAAAGTGGCCGCCTCAACGACGATAAGAGACATGACCCTTATCGAGGCGAAAGAACGTCTCGTGGAAATTCTTCGGCATCACGTAAAACCTCTCTGGAAAGCGAAAGATATTATGTTTTTCCCTGTCAAATCTGTTGATGCCGCCGCGTCCATTCATGAGGCGAAGAGCATCCTGACAAAATACAATATCAATGCCTTGCCGGTCCTTTCTGAAGAGAGGGTTGTCGGTATTATTTCCCGGCAGATCGCTGAGAAAGCGGCCTTCCATAAACTGGAAAATGTGGTTGTCAGTGAATATATGCTTACTGAATTTCAGACTGTTGACCCCGACGATTCCATTGAAAGAGTGAAAGAAAAGATCGTCGGTAACAGCCAGAGATTCCTGCCGGTTGTGCGGAATAATGAATTAAAGGGCGCCATAACACGTACCGATCTTTTGAGAATACTTGAAGACGAGATAGCGAAAACGGTCCTTGAAAAGCTCGAGTTTCATGAAAAATATGTGAAGAGAAAAAATTTCAAAAAGGTCATGGAAGAAAGGCTGTCAGAAGAGATACTGAAAAAGCTGGAAGAAATAGGCGATCTGGCCGATGAACTTGGTTATCATGCCTATCTTGTAGGCGGTTTTGTGCGGGACATGATCCTCCAGAATGATAATTACGATATCGACATCGTTATTGAAGGTGACGGTATTATCTTCGCGGAAGAAATGTCGAAACGTTTTCGCGTAAAGATGCGTTCGCACAAGGAGTTCGCCACGGCAAAAATTATCTATCCCGACGGATTCAAGGTAGACATCGCGTCGGCCCGGCTTGAATATTACAAACATCCCGCGGCGCTGCCTGTCGTGGAACACAGTTCGCTCAAGCTGGACCTCCACAGGCGTGATTTTACGATCAACACCCTCGCGATCTCTCTCAATAAAAATACCTTCGGGGAGCTCATCGATTTCTTTGGCGCCCAGAGGGACATCAAGGAAAAAACGATCAGAGTGCTTCACAGCTTGAGTTTCGTTGAGGACCCTACCAGGGTTTTCAGGGCCATCCGTTTTGAACTTCGGTTTGGTTTCAAGATCGGGAAACACACACTGGACCTGATTAAGAATGCGGTAAAACTCAATTTCCTCGCCAGGATTCGTGGTAAGAGGATATGGACGGAGCTTGCCCTTATCCTCGAGGAGGATGCCCCTGAGGCAATATTGAAGCGGCTAAAAGAGCTCGATCTGCTGAAATTCATCTCCAGTTCTATTGTTTTCAACAGGGAAAAAGAAAAGCTTTTCGGACAAATGCATGCTGTTGTCAAATGGCATGAATTTCTCTATCAGGGAAAATCTCTGGAGAAGCTTCAATATTATGTTCTTGGTCTTATTGACCATATGAAGCGCGAAGATGTCCCTGAATTCTGTAATAACATGGAGATGAGCGAAAGAGTGAAGAAAAAAATTATCGAAAATGAAGAGCGTGTCCAGGATGTCATGGCGAAGCTTTCAATGGGTATATCTGTCATGAAAAAGAGCGCTATATACCGGCTACTGGAACCTCTGTCAAGAGAGGCGAAGCTTTTTATTATGGCCAGGACCAAGTCGGAGGAAATCAAGAAAGCCATATCAGGCTATATCACTAATCGTGATTCGTACAGGCTCTTTTTCACGGGGGAAGACTTAAAAAAACTCGGTATTCAGGAAGGTCCAATCTATAAAGAAGTGCTTGAGGCGTTAAAAGATGCTAAAATAGATATGAATCTGAAAACAAAAGAAGATGAAACACATTTTGTTGATATTTATTTAATGGAAAAAGGTCTGATAATATGAGTCTTATGATACCGTCACTTGAAGTGCAGCTTGAATGCTTTGAGGGGCCAATGGCTGTGCTCATCACCCTCATCAAACGAAATAAGGTAAACATCTGGGACATTCCCATTTCGCCCATCACGGACAGGTTCCTCCAATATGTGGAGATTGTCAAAGATATGAACCTGAGGATCGCCGAGGATTTTATTGAGATGGCTTCACTCCTCATTTTTATTAAATCAAAGATGCTTCTGCCGGCGAGCAGCGGCGGCAAGGGCGATGAAGAAGACCCCAGAGAAGAACTTGTCGAGAGGATTATCGAATATGAACGGATCAGAAATATGGCCACCGCTATCGGCGAACTCCCCATGCTGGAAAGGGATGTCTTCCCTATCGGCAGCGGCGCCATAGAACGCGAACCTGAGTATGATCTTCTCTGCCTCTCTAATCTTTATTTTGAATTGATACAGATTAAAGAGGAGCGATTTCTTTCAGTCCGTGAGATACGGCCCACGCTCGAAGAGAAGCTTGAGATGCTGAAGGGCATCCTCAACATGTCGGGACGTTTCGAGTGGGACCTTTACAGCGACCAGGATCGCAATGAGCGGGTGGCCACGGTGCTCGGCATGCTGGAACTGGCCAAAATCAGAGCCGCCACATTGATGCAGCGGAGGCCCTTCGGAAAGATTATACTCAGGAGAAGAGAATTCGGCGCGGATGAGACGGAAGTGACGCAGGCACAGGAATAGGAGAGCCGAATGACGTCCGCTTCGCTGGGACGAGGGACGATAGATAAAGACAGTGAATAGTCGTTAGTGAATAGTAGAGAAGCGAAAAAAGTGAAAGAACTAAAGAAAAATCTCATTTGCTCCATTTCTCGGAGGGGAGATAGTTCTATAAATCAGGGGGTGGTGTGATGTCCGGTGATAAACAACAAAATTTATTAAACGGATCCGACTTGATAGTAAGGAGGAAAATAAGAACGTCAGGCAAGAAGGGAAGAAAGATATTTCTTATCGTTGCCCTTGTGGTTGTCATTATCTTGAGTGCTCTTTACCTCATAGGGACCCTTCTCATTTCAACTGGCATGGGAGGGAAGATTGGTGTTATTGAAATAGAAGGCCCTATAGCCGACACGAGAGAGGCTATGGAAGATGTGGTGAAATTCAGAGAGGATAACAGTATTAAGGGGGTAATTTTGAGAATAAACTCTCCGGGGGGCGCCGTCGGCCCGACACAGGAGATATACAGCGAAATCAAAAAACTGAAGCAAATAAAGAAAGTGTATGTTTCCATGGGGTCTGTCTGCGCTTCAGGGGGATATTATCTTGCTGTTACCGGAGACAAAGTGTTCGCGAGCCCCTCAACGATCACCGGTTCAATCGGGGTTATTATGGAGCACGCTGTTGTGGAGGACCTCATGAAAAAGATTGGTGTTGAAGCGAACGCCATCAAATCCGGCGCGCTGAAAGATACCGGTACGCCGTTCCGCAAAATGAGGGAAGACGAAAAAATATATCTTCAAGGCATTATCGACAGCATTTACGAGCAGTTTGTAAACGATGTCGCCGAAGGCAGGAAAATGCCCATCGACAGGGCGAAACAACTTGCGGACGGCAGGATTTACACTGGTCTCCAGGCTAAAGAAATGGGGCTCATCGACAGCATCGGTACTTTTTATGATGCTGTCGATGATTTGAAAAAGGAAATGGGCATCAAAGGGAAACCATCCCTCGTGTACGGCAAGAGACCTTTCTCATTTTTGAAGTGGCTTCTTTCCGCCGCGATAGATGATGTTGTTTTCAGGAATGCCGGACAGCCAATACAGTTTCTCTATAAACCATAGAGGCAGTAAGGATAAGACCGAGGGACGTCCTTCGGCCTGCATCGTTTTATTATTCCCAGCTGACTATATCTTTGTTTTCTCCCTCTCCGCCCTGTGTGCCGTCCGGTCCGTATGAATACAGGTCATATTCACCGTGGGTTCCGGGTGCTTGGTACACGTATGGTTTATCCCATGGATCTTTCGGTACAGTGTTTTTTTTCAGGTACGGTCCATCCCATTTTTCAATGCCCGGATTTGTTATCAGAGCATTCAGGCCTTCCTGTGAAGTCGGATATCGCCCCACGTCAAGACGAAAGGTGTCGAGGGCCTGGCCGAGAAGCTCTATTTGGGCTTTTGCGGCACCCTGCTGGCCTTTGCCGAGACCTCTGATTATTTTCGGACCCACAAGGGCAAGGAGAAGCCCTACAATGGCAACCACTACGAGTATTTCAACGAGGGTAAAGCCACGACGATCTTTTATTTGATTCAATCTAAGCGACATAAGTACCTCCCGATATGAGATAATTATACTCACAGACCCGCGAGACGGTCAATATATCTTTGCTCGCAATCCCTTATGGTGTTTGTGTCACTGATGGCGAGGCGTTGTCGCCCATACTTCTTCCGAATCCACGGCCCGCCGGACGAGGCAAGGGTTGAGGAACCGCTCCCGGCGGCTGAGATGACGGGGCGGCCGATGCTGGCCTCCCGCCCATTTGTGGAACAGGCCCCGTCTGACCGGGAACTGGCGCAAAGGGGCTTGCCGGGGATGTCTGTGCCGGTCTTGCTGAAGCAGGCAGCTGCGCCGGCCTGGAGGGGGTTGGAGTTTGTATTGGTGACTGTGAAAGCGCCCCATTTTTTTGTTTGTTGGTATCGGTAAGAAGCACGGTTATCTTTTCGTCACCTTTTGCCAGCACAATCCTGTCTGTTTTGATCTCGGAAATAATGAATCCGCTTATTACATCTCCTTTTTTTACTGTGGTCTGGCGGGTGCCTCGTCCCGGTGTTGTCTTAGGATTTTTTTTGTCTTCGATAAAGGCGTATTGAATATCATCCTGGATCATGGTGCCGTACAGAATGAGTTCCGGCTTCGGAATCTCCTCTGCCTTTTTCTCGGCGAGAATGCGCCTTTCGGGATGAAAAAGGTTGAGCTCAGCGATGACCGCATAATCAGACGGCTGTCCGGCAGGTGATTTTTCCTGAGGTGGTTCCGCTTCTTCCGTTGTTTTTGATTTTACCTGCGGCAGGGGGTATCCGGTATTAAGTTTCATAAGAGGAAAGATAACCCAGATGACGGAGATAACCAGAATAATGAAAAGCAATATATTAAGCAGATTTATGCTTCTGAAAAGGTATCGCATGATGTGCATGTTATTGACCACCTGTAAGGGCCGAGACGCGTATTTTCACCATAAGGTCTTTGGGATCCCTGAAGTTCCTTACCCGTGTATCCACTTCCCTGATAATGAGGTATGGTGTACGTGTCTCTACGCCGTAGAGAAGATCGTTTAAAACCCTCGTATCGGGCAATATAGCGTCAATGCTGACATTGACTATCCTAAGATTACCTAACGTATCCGGTTTCTCAACGCGCTCGCTCGTGATTGATCCTCCTCTGCCCGTTATAAATGTCTTGACGGTTTCCTGCAATGACGCTGCCGCTATGGAAACGGTCTGGGCGTCGATAATCTTTGAATCGTCAGCTTTTCTTTCCTCCTGTAAAGCTTGAAACTTTCTTTCCAGATCGGGTTTTTCCGCGATAAGGGCAATATATTTTTCCAGCATCTTTGTTTTTGAAGCCTGCATTTCTTTTACATTATTCATCTCATTTCTGATACCCTGGTATCCATACTGATACGCGACAAGGCCTGCCAGTATTATAATAACCGGAATTGCGGCTATGAGAAGCTTATTCCTGCCTTTCATCTTTCTCACCCTCAATCTGTTTCTTTTCAAAACCCTCTATTCCCATTTTTATGACAAAGCGATCCGCGTTCATCCTGGCATCACGGATCGTCGGTGAAGTGAATTCAACCTTCTTGAACAATTTTGATTGTTCGAGCCTGGTAAGAATTTCTGTCGCGGTACTGGCATATCCCTCAATCTCAACCGTTTCATCAGTTATCCTTGTCCTCGTTAACCACACGGTACCCGGCAGGAGCATTGTCAGTTCTTTCATAATGTTCAAAGCCATCGGCCTTGCTTCTTTGAAATCTTTTATCTGCGAGATTTCACCACTTAAAGTGTCGATCTCTTTTTTCAGGACTTCTATCTTCTTTACCTCTCCTTTTCGTGAAGTGATGTGAGAATCTATTATCCTGAGCCTGTTCTTTTCTATTTCAAGAGGCACCACCAGATACGGGATAATCATGGCGATAACGAGACAAAGGAGGGCAATGGTGATAGTGAGCGGTGCTTTTGCTGTTTCTTTTGCGCCTTTGTTCATCAGGTTGAAGCCGTTTGTCCCGGGCTGGAGAGCTTCAAGCAATCCGCCGAGGGGGGTAAAGGCGATCTCCCTGCCAATGATTTGAAACCGCGATCGAATATCTTCTTCCTTTAAAATCGTGCGCACGGGAGCGTCTACCTTTTCCTGTAGCAGAAAACACTCTTCATCTGAATAGAGAAAAACAGACGGGGAGATGTTTCTGTCTTTGAATGGAGTAAGAAGACGGAGAATTTCCTCGGCGACCTGATTAAGGTTATTGTCCCTGTCACGATCAGAAAAGACTCCATAAAACGTTGAGGCTACAACTCCCTTTTCTGTGACGCAACCTTCGTACCCTTCCTCATTTATTGACAGGCAAAGGTTGTTCTGTGTGTTGTCAAAAGCGTTAGACAGTGTTCCGAGACTGGCAGCGCACAACATAATCCGCGCGGTATGAATATTCTTTTCCTTTAAGGCCTCCAGATAGGCTTTGACGAAGTCGGTCCTCACAGCGGCAATGATTATCTTCAGCTTCCCATCCTTTTCGTCATATATCTTAAAATCATACATTGCCTCACTCGATGCAAAAGGGGTGAGCCTGTCCAGTTCGTAGGATATAACAGAAGCGATATTCTCTTTTGCCACCAAGGGTAGTTCGGCCGTGCGCACAACAAGAAACTCACGGGGAATGCAGAGCGTGATCTCAGCGCGGGATGCTTTAAATTCAGTGATAGCGCGGGAAGCGGCCCATGCCAAATTTTCCGGACCGGCATATTTACCCTCATCGAAAGTATATTTCCTGAATCCTTTAACGCGCGACCTGGTTAAGAAAAGCGTGCCATAGGCTGCTGAAACAAGACCTTTTTCAAGTGAAAGGCAGAGACATTTTTTTGGGAGGATAACCCCGTCGACGAGGTTGAATGTGAGCACCTTCCAGACTTTATGCAAAGCCTTTTTCAGTCCGGTCCCGTATCCGGAGGTCATTGTTTTGTATTTTAAAAACCTATCACCGGCCTTCATTCTCGTATCTCCGCGGGGCTTTTATAATATAAGAATCTGGGAGTGCCTCCACTTTCAGTAAACGCGACAGCCCGAAGCCCATAACCTTTCTTTTCCTCTCTCTGGAAACCGACAGCTTCTATAGTATAAACGTTTGATTCCGTTACATCAACAAATCGTATCCATGAAGTGTAATTGATCCCCGCAATGGATTGCAGATCCCGAATCGTCTTGAATTCAGAGGCCTCTCTCAATTCTATAATCTTAACCGCGTTATCCTCCGTCATTCCCGGTATGGCCGTGAGTACTTCTTTTGGCGCCGCGTTGATATTTACCCTTATGGTGTTGCTGTAAATAGTCAAAAAATGAATGAGTCCTTTTTGCTCCTTTGTACCGAAGAGAATATCAGGAGACATCTCTTTTATCAACAAAAGTTCCTCAAGGGTGTTAAGACGGCCGTTTTTTGCGTTGTAAGGATTAGGGAGAGACTGATAATATTCACTCTCAGCGCCGTTGAGCCGCCGCAAATCATCGGTGTCGATCCAGTCAAGAATGGAATCAACGATGATATCGGCCTTTTCTTTCGCGACACCAAGGTTAACCAGGAGATTGTTCAGTATGACACCGGAACGGGTACCCATTCTGTTGATGTTGATTTTACCTGATTCATTGAAAAGCCTGAACGTGTAACGACCTGTCCCTATGTCGCCCTCATAATTCCTGCCGTCGATCCTGACAACCTCGTTGCCTTCAAAGACGGTCGTTTGATTCTTGTAGGTTTGTCTGTGATATAGTTCCATGATTGACCGTTCCAGAGCCGCTTCAGCGAAAAACTTTTTCTGCATCCTGTCCCTGAAGAAGAAGGTTGAATTTGCCTCAGTTCTCGTGAGCATTGAAAAAGACATGACAAAGACCATAAGCAGGGTAATCACCCATAAAACGATGAGGAGCGCGACGCCGGTTTCCGTGTTGATTATTCCTCTTCTTTGCGCGGGTTTTCTTATCATCAGGAAAAAACACCTCCCGGATGAAGCAGAGAGGCAAAAATCGGCGCTCTTTGCGCGCTAATCGGTTTTGTCCTTACGGGCACAATGAGCGAAAGTTTCCAGTTATTCAAGGCAAGGTGGATTCTTATTTTTCCGGGAATCGTCACGGTATCTACCCATTCTTCGATCCACTGACCTTCTTCATCTGTGGCCCCCTTGTAAAAGTATTCAAAATGTATATCATCAAGACCTTCGAGCAGTTTCACTTCTCTCTGATTTTCAATTCCAACCGTGTTTTCCTGCGCGAAAAGGGTTTGCTTGCTATCCGGCCCTGTTTCAATTCTATAGGCTACAACGACATATCCTTTCTGTCCGGCCAGGAGTGAATAGTTTGACGCGAACCTCAGAGTATCTTTTTTTCCTTCGAACACATATTGATTTATACCGCCGGTTATTTCATCCGTTGTCTTAAGGGGGATTCCCGATTGTATTTGAGAATCCATGAGGTCCAGGGACACCTTAAAGCGTTCCTGCAGTTCGGCCTTTTTCTCTCCTTTATCCATGGACTTATATCCCAGCCTCATGGCAGCCCCTACAATAGCCACTATCATAACGATCAGTACAATGGAGACAAGGAGTTCAAGGAGCGTAAAACCAGATTGAGAATTGTTACAATGTCTGGTTTGTTTTCGCAGGGTTTCCTTCATTCTTTACTATACCTGAGATTTTACTGTCTTCATTGTATTCAATGTGACGGACTTTTCTTTTCCATCTTTCGTCCATGACATGGTGACACTGACATCCAGAACTTTCCATGGCAGGTCCTTTGTCCGTGTTTCAAAAGCCGGAACTATGGTTATATCGTACCTGTAACCTTCCGGTGACGTCTCACTCCAGGTGCTTTCCGAAAGCAGCTCATTATCCAGTACTTCCCTCATTTTCGACTCCGTGGTGACAACGGCTGAAGCATAATCCTCAGATGTGGACAGGGCCTTTATATTCGAGGAAAATAACTGCAAAATGACGGTTATTGTTGTAGCGAGAAGGACAAAAGCGACGAGCACTTCCAAAAGGGTAAAACCATCTTTTTCTTTCAAAGCTCCCGATATTTTGACGATCTGTGCTCCGGGTGTTTTATGTTTGTCAATTCTCATAATTTACTATTTCAGTATAACTGATCCGATTATGGGATCCAGTTCAATATTTACTGTTTTCCTCGTGGTCCGGAGAGTAATTGTCCCTCCTTCTGAAATACCTGATTCATGAAACAGGAACGCGTAATTTCCTGTACTGACTTCGCCGGCCACAGGGTCGGTCACGCTGATGCTGACGTCTTCGGGAAGGTTTTTTGTTTGCACCCCTTCAATGTTGTAACGGCCTGTATCGAGATTGATGAGGACAACCTGGGGTTCGCCGTTATTTTGTGCCAGCAGCTTCGCGTAACGCATCATTGCCGATAGTTCTCTTGCCGCTGAGTTCAATCGGGCACCGGGAAGTGCGTTGCCGAAAAAGAGTGTTGTAAATCCGAGAATAAGCACAATAAGGGTGATGACAACAAGAATTTCAATGAGCGTAAATCCATTGTTCTTATCTTTGTTGTTTCTCGCTCTATATTCACGCGATAGTCCCGTAAGCACTCCTCTGTCAACACGTAATATTCATTAGAAAGGCAGATCGAGTATCCCGTATATGGCAAGGAACATGGAAGCGATAACCAGTGCGATAACCAACGCCATGGCAAGTATGACCACTGATCCGAACAAACTCGTAAATCTCTTGACGACCTCTTTCAGGTTTTTTTCATATGTTGATGCCACTTTAAGGAGCATTGTGTCAAGCTGGCCTGTTTCTTCGCCGACCTTGATCATAGAAAGCGCGAGGGGAGGAAAGACATTGGCTTCAATGAGGGGACCGGCTACGCCCTTTCCCTCTCTGACATTTTTTGTGACAGAGTCTATGGAACCGGCAATAATCCTGTTACCGATAACGTCTTTTGAATTGTTTAGGGCCTGCAGAAACGGCACGCCGCTTTTCAGGAGCGTTCCCAGGGTCCTGCAGAATCGGGCGGTTTCCAGTTTTCTCACGAGATCACCGATGAGCTGCAGTTTTATCTCATCCCATTTATAGGCGCCGGCCTCTGTTTTCCAGTATGCGCGGACAGCGAAAAAAACCAACACAATCACCAATAGTATGACCCACCAGTAAGACCTGAGGCCGCTGCTAAAAGCGAGGATGATTTTTGTGGAAAGAGGCAGCGCTCCGCCGATATCTTTGAATATAGCCGAAAATTGTGGAATTACAAAGGTTAGAAGAAAAACAAGCGAAACCGTACCCACCGTAGCGAGTATGGTGGGGTATATCATGGCGGAGATGATGCTGTTTCGCAGTTCTTTGGCGGTTTCTAAAAACTCGTTCAGTTTATCGAGAACAACATCGAGGACCCCGCCTGTTTCTCCGGCACGTATCATGCTTACATAGAGTTTTGGAAAGACCCTCGGATATTTCGCGAGCGCGTCTGAAAAAGCACTGCCTCCCCGGATGAGTTTCAGCACGGACGTGATCACGCCTTTCATTTCCTTTCCTTCCGATATCGTGGACAGGATATTGAGGCTTCTGTCAAGGGGAAGCCCGGCGCCGGTGAGGGCCGATAACTCCGTTGTGAAGGTCAGCAGATCGCCTTTCGCGGATTTGAGAAAATATTTTTTTTTCAGACCTTCTTTAGGGGCCGTTACCCGTAGAGGGATGACCCCGGTATTCTGAATCTGCGCCACGGCAATCTTTTCGTCTGGGGCCTCGACAACTCCTTCGATAACAGTACCGTCAAGGGTCGCGGCGGTATAAGAAAAAATTGCCAATTAGTCCTCCTGGGTAACCCTGAAGAGTTCACTCAAAGTTGTCATGCCGTTTTTTATTTTTTCCAGACCGTCTTCGAGGAGTGTTTTCATGCCGTTTTTCCGGGCTGTCTGCCTGATTTCGCTCTCATCGGCGTTCCTGAGTATCAGTCTGCGCATATCATCATCAACAATGAGGAATTCAAAAATGCCCATCCTGCCCATGAACCCGGTATTGGTGCATTTCTGGCAACCGTCACCCCTGTAAAGGACTATGTCATCCTCAACGCCCAGAGCTTTCAGTTCCTGCAGTTGTTCAGATGAGGTAACTTCTTTTTTGCAGAAAGGACAGATTGTCCGCACAAGTCTCTGTGCCAGAATTCCCCGGATGGTAGAAGAGAGGAGAAAATTTTCAACGCCCATATCGAGGAGCCGTGTAACGGCGCTCGGCGCGTCATTGGTGTGAAGGGTGGAAAAAACAAGGTGTCCTGTGAGAGCTGACTGAATGGCAATCTCCGCTGTTTCAAGATCGCGTATTTCACCGATCATAATTACGTCCGGGTCCTGTCTGACGATATGACGCAGCGTATTCGCGAAGTGGAGCCCTATCTGGGGTTTGACCTGTATCTGATTGATACCTTTCAGCTGATACTCTACCGGATCTTCCACGGTAATGATCTTTTTATCGGGAGAATTAATCTTATCGAGCGCACCGTAGAGCGTTGTTGTCTTGCCGCTTCCGGTGGGCCCCGTGACAAGGATAATCCCGTTCGGTTTTTTAATGAGCTGGTTGAAGGCCGTGAGGATAGCGGGCAGAAATCCGAGCTTGTCAAGATCGATAACGATGCTTTCCGTATCGAGGATCCTCATGACAACGCTTTCGCCGTGGAGGATCGGTATGGTGGAAACACGAAGGCTGATTTCGCGCTCGCCTACCCGAAGACGGATACGCCCGTCCTGCGGGAGCCTCCGCTCGGCAATATTCAGTTTCGCCATGATCTTGATGCGTGAAACGATCGCGGCCTGCAATCTTTTCGGTGCGGATTCCACATCGCTCAAGACGCCGTCGATCCTGTACCGTATCTTCAATTCATCATGAAAGGGCTCAATGTGGATATCGCTGGCCCTGCTTTCGACGGCACGGGTGATGAAAAGGTTAACGAGCTTTATGATGGGCGCCTCAGACGCGAGGTCTTTCAGATGGCCAATGTCCTCTTCATCTTCATCACCTATGAATTCAAGATTTTCTTCCTCGATACCTTCGATAATCCTGCTGATATTCTGTGTTTCCTGACTGTAGAATTTTGCTATGTGATCCTCTATTACGCCGGGGTCTCCTGTATAAACAACAACATCGGCCGCCGATGCCACTTTCAGGGCATCTATGATTTCGCGATTACCGGGGTCGGTCATAATGACTTTCAGGACATTGTTTTTTAATTCGATGGGTATGATCTTGTTCTCACGGATAAAGCGTGTCGAGATGCCGTCGATAACAAAGGGGACTTTGGGAAAATCTTCAGGGTTGATGGTAATGATGGAATTGTTATCCATACATACCCCCTGAAAGAATATGCCGTTTGTGATCTATGCTGTCTTTCAAGGCTATTTTCTTCGCCATTTCTGCTGCCGTCTTAATTGTTCTGTGTAGTGTTATCGGGAGCGCCTTTCTCAGGTTCCTTTTGTTTTTGTTCACGCAGGAGTTCTTCTTTTTTTATTTTTCCTTTGCCTGTTTCAGTGATGGTGTCAATGTAGCCCGTTGTAACCGCTTGCGCTTCGGCCAGATTTGTGATTACGCGGGGCGTCAGAAGGATAATGAGTTCTTTTCGATGATTTGTCTGATCTGTTTTTCCAAAAAGGTAACCAAGAACGGGTATCTTACTGAGAAGGGGTATACCGGAACGTCCATCGCTGACATCCTCCCTGATGAGTCCACCGATCATGATTGTCTGACCGTTCTGAACGACAAGGCTGGTTTGCGCCGATGTTTTACTGACAACAATTCCCTTTTCAGTCGTGGTACCGCTTGCGCTTATATCCTGCAGGGAATACGAAGATATCTCCTGGGTTAAATCGAGGGTTACAAGCCCGCCCTCGTTGATGCGAGGTTTCACTTTAAGGATAATGCCAACATCTTTGTATTGGATCGTGCTGGTGATACTCTGGTCCGCTCCAGCACCGCTCGTGGTAGAAGAGGTGACAATAGGTACTTGTTCACCGACATTGATATTTGCCTCTTTGTTGTCGGAGACAAGAATGCGCGGTGCCGCGAGGAGCTTTGCTTTTGATTGGGTAGCGAGAGTGTTGATAATCGCCCTGAAATCTGCACCGACAGTACCCGCAAAGGAAAACTTGCCTTTGTCGATATCGGTGGGAACGGCGATTGGTCTTGAAATAGAAGCTCCATCGGGCATATTAAACCCAACGATACCGCTTACACCTCCCAGCACACCGCCCATACCGCCGCGGCTCAACTGAAGCGCCCAGGATATACCGAGACTAAAATCATCAACCAGGTTGACCTCGGCCACGAGGCCTTCAATAACCACCTGCCTCGGAATAATATCTATTCTTTTAATTGCTTCTTTTATGATTTCATAGTCATCCGGTAAAGAGAGCACCACAAGAAGATTCATGGTTTCATCGGCGATAATCTTTGTCATCGGTGAAACAAGAGATCCGCCTGTTCCCGCGGTGACAGTGGGCTGCGCTCCGGCAACCGGTGTTGCCGGACGGACTTGCTGAGGTTGAGGCGCCAACGGGGATGATAGATCGGAAGAGC
>CAZXVZ010000017.1:18772-28785 GCA_964644085.1 uncultured Syntrophus sp.
GACGTGTGCTCTTCCGATCTGGGGATGATTGGGCTGCCCCAGTCGAAGTTCCTGTCGTGACCGTGGTTGTGGTAGCAGTTGCGGGCATCACAACAGTCGTGGTTGAGAAGGCCTGCTGCAGAATCGTTGCCACATCCTTAGCCTTGCTGTTCTGTATATGATAGACATAGACCTGAGGTTTTTTCGCCCTCGTCTCTTCGCTGTCAAATAATTTGATAAGGCTTAAAATCCTCCTTACATTGGCATCAGTGTCGACCACGATAATATGGTTCATGGTGGGCACGTCAATGGCAATGGCGGTTGCTGTCAGAAAAGGGGTAACAAGTTTTACCATATCCGTAGAGCTGGTATATGAAAGGGGGATGATATGTATGATTGATTTTCCCTGGAGCGCTATTTTTTCCGGTTCTTTCCCGATTGATACCTGCGCGGGTTCTTTGGCTACATCGCCGATAGGGATTATACGGTAGAGACCGCTTTCTTCCACCACGCCGATGCCGTTGAGCCGAAAGATTACTTCCATAACGGACAATACCTGATCAGTAGGCACAGGGGCTACGGAACGGAACGTTACCCGGCCTTTTACACGCTGATCAATGACATAATTAGCCTTAAGAATTTCTCCGAAAACAGTTTGTGCCACGGAATAAACGTCAGCGTCATCGAAATTGAGGCTGATCATCCCGCTGGCGCGGGAGGCTGTTCTGGCCGGGGCAGGGGACGCTTGGGGTGAAACGGGTTGAGAAATGGGCTGAAGCTGCGATTGTTGTATTTGTTGCGGAACCGGTTGCGATGGAGCTTGACGAACCGCCTGCGGAAGGGGCCTTGCCTGCACTGGCTGTGGTATCGATTGTGGTTGTGTTGAAGGAGGAGTTGTACCCGGAGATGCTCCAATGGTCTGGCCTGTTGCATCATCAAAATAAGATGTTGACATGGTACAGACCAGGAAAAAAGAGAAAAAAAAGACTACAACTCTCTTCAAAAAAGAGCACCCCCTTTAACGGTTCAAGTAGTAATTATATAGCAAAAACGTCAATAAGACAATATTCTCTTTAATGTTCTTTATATTTTATTACAAAGGTATTGAATATACATGTATTTTACTGGTAATGACAAAAAACGTATTTCTTACCATATTTCTTTACAAATGACAGGTAAATATGATAATAATATTATATAGTTTTACATTATGCCCACCTGATAGTCGCAGTCTAAAAGTGCGAAAAACTTAAGCGGAGGCGTGGACATGGATTTCGAATTATGCAAGCGTATTGTTGAAAATATTTCACGTGTCATTGTAGGCAAACTTGATTCAATCGAACTCCTCCTTACCGGTCTTCTCGCGGACGGTCACGTACTCCTTGAAGACATTCCGGGTTTGGGCAAGACCCTCATGGCTAAGTCATTGGCAAGAAGTATCGGAGCATCCTTCAAGAGGGTTCAGTTCACGCCGGACCTACTGCCGGCAGATATTACGGGATTCAATGTATATAATCAGCAGTCCGGACAGTTTGTTTTTCAGCCCGGTCCTGTCATGACCCATGTGCTCCTTGCGGATGAGATCAACAGAACAATCCCCAGAACACAATCAAGTCTCCTTGAAAGCATGGAAGAACGTCAGGTGACTGTTGACGGCACGACGTATTCATTACCGAATCCTTTTTTTGTTATGGCCACGCAAAACCCTATTGAGCTTGAAGGCACATTCCCTTTGCCGGAAGCCCAGCTTGATAGATTCCTGTTGCGTGTCCGCCTCGGCTACCCTGATACCAAGGAAGAAATCAGCATTCTTGACCGTTTTCAACAGGATGATCCCTTGTTGGGACTTTCTTCTGTTGCAGCCCCGGAGGAAATTTCCGCATTACAGCAGGCCCGGAAGAAGATCCTTGTTTCTCACCCTGTCAAGGAATATATTGTGGGCATCGTGAACGCTACGCGGGAAAGCCAAGCACTGCGTCTTGGTGCCAGCCCTCGCGGTTCCCTTGGCCTTATGAGGGCGGGGCAGGCCCTGGCGGCACTGAGAGGCCGTAATTATGTCCTTCCCGATGACATTAAATATCTCGTTGTACCTGTTCTTGCCCATCGTCTTATTCTCAAAGAGGAAGAAAGGTTACGCGGCTCTACCCGTGAACACATTCTGGAAGAGATTATAAATCGTATTCCCGTGCCCGCTGTATCTCAGCAGGGGTAAGTAATGACACCAACAAGATTTCGCAGAGTACCGAGTCTTTTTACAACCTCGGTCATACTCTTTTTTGTGGGAATATTCCTGTTTATTGCCCTCCTGAATAAACAACGGGACCTCATCGTCCTGTCCGTCCTTGTCTTCGGGATGATGGGAGGATTAAAGCTCTGGGCGAAATTCAGTTCCAATAAGATACAGTGTGACCTGGCGCTTGAAAAAAAAAGAGTTTTTGCCGGAGACACTCTTTCTCTCAAGGCGCATGCTGAAAACAGGAAATTTCTCCCTGTCTGGCTGGAGGTTGAAGTCCCTGTTGCCGGCTATTTGTCGACGGTTATCGACAGATCTCCGCTTGTGGGGCAGGGTACCCTTCTGTGGCATCAGATGACGGATTTTCAGTGGCAGTTCACCGCGGCAGCGAGAGGTATCTGTGAGATAGGGCCGTCAAAGATATGCTCAGGCGATCTTTTCGGTTTTTTCCAAGAGGAGAGAGAAACGGAAAAAAGGCTTGAAGCTGTTGTTTACCCGAGACTCATTCCGCTGGGTCTTTTTTCAGTTCCAAGACGTGATTTCTTCGGTACTCCGGGCGGCGAAAGCCCCGTTGACGATCCGGTATATATCCTCGGCACCACTGATTATCAGAACGGCAGGCCGGCGAAATTTATTCATTGGAAAGCGAGCGCCCGGCATCACCGTTTGCAGGAAAAGGTTTTTGAATCAACAGAGCAGGAGAAAATTCTGCTCATGGTCGATGTGGATCAATTCGTTGAGGCTCAGGCTGAAGACGCGTTTGAAGGCATTCTTGAAGTGGTGGCTTCCATGGCTGTCAGGCTGGACAATCAGGGCAGCGCTCTTGGTTTTTTTACAAATGGGGTTATGAGAAAGTTTTCACCTGTTGTTTCTATTTCGAGGAGCCCTCAGCAGTTATCGGATATTCTGGAGGCGCTGGCGAGGTTAAAGATGGAACAGAGAGAAAACTTCATCGATATGCTTCGCGCTTATGAGATACCCTGGGGAACAAGCTGTTTCTATTTTACCCTGAAGGAGGATCCTGCTCTGGATGTTGTAAAAGCGCATTTCAGGCGCCGTAAAACCCCGGTTATGTCATTTACGCATAAAACGGCGTCAGCGCTAAGGAGAGATGTTCTCGTTGATGCTGATGGTGCTTTATCTGCCGAGAATGTTTTGATCATGGGAGCGTGAAGGCGGTGAAAAATAGAAAGGGCATAACGTTTTCCTTGATAAGCGGTGGAATGGAGATATGTTGGCTCTGTGCGTGGGCGGCTTTTTCTCTGACAGCCATTACAGGCAAGGCCTTCCCCGTCACCTGGGCGTTTATCATTTTTATCCTGTCGTCAGTCCTCACGCATATTTCCTACGGGAAGGGATGGCGGGTAATCCAGGTGGGTGGGCTTCACATACTTGGTTTTGCCTGTGCGGCGTTTGGGACAATCTACGCGTTCTATTATTCTTCATACCCTATAGCCGATACAGGCTGGTTCTACGCGTTGTTTCACCAGGCAAGGACAGCCCTGGAGTGGCTTATTCTTGTTCTGATCCTTGTCTGGATTTTTCTATTCTGGATCGGGGGCTACGCACAGTCAAAGAGACAGAGGATTTACCCGGTTATTTGTAGCCGATTTGATCTGGGTCTTGCGGCATTTTTCTGCCTTTTCCTTATCAAGCTGGTGCTTTTTGCGAAAGGGGGTATAAAACTTAATGATCCTTTTTCTTCTTTTTTGATTTTTCCCTTCTTCCTGCTCAGTTTTTTAGCAACAGGTATGACGAGAATAGAACATCAAGCGCCAACACAATTTTTGCCGGGTTACCGGAGTATTGGTATTGTATTAACGTTCGCGCTGATAATCCTGTTATATGTTGGTGCGGTGTCCCTTTTTTTCCTACCTTTTCTGACTGCCGCAGCGGACACGGGATATACGGTACTGAAAAGCGGGGCAGGGTTTGTGCTGCCCGTTATTGAGCGTGTATTACGCTTTGTGTTCATGGGTAGAGGTGTCCGGGAAGACCCGGCAGAAAGTTCTCCAAAGTCGGATACGTGGGATGTATCTTTATCCTCGCAGAGTCCCTGGATGGAATATGTCGAAAAGGTCATGAAATGGGGCATTGAAGGTTTAGGTATACTTCTTCTGGTTTTCGGCTGCGGTCTGTGCATCTATTTGTTTATCAGATGGCTCTTGTCAAGGACCAGACATGTCACGGGGGTCACCGTGGAAGCCCATGAAACCATATCGTGGATTACGCGGTTATGGGCTGTTCTGGTTCTGCTCTGGAGAAGAGCACTGTTCAGCATCAGAGGATATGCAAAAGCGTCCGAACTGTATGATGTACTTCTGAGATGGGGAAGACGGAGCGGGCTTGCCTGCTTCACTCACGAAACCCCTCTTGAGTTCGGTGACCGTCTGGCAAAATATTTTCCCCGGTTGAAAGGGCAAATTGATCTGATTGTCAGGGCTTTCAACAGGGAGGTATATGGGGAATTGAATATGTCAGGTGAAAGCATGAAAGAGGTTCTGTCAGCATGGCGTATTATCAAGAGTCCGCGCCACTGGCCCCTCCGGTTTAAGATTCGTTTTTTAAGCGCAAACACTAAATAAATTATTTACCAAGCATTGTGAAATTGGTCAGTGTGATAAGAGGCTTTTAAGCTTTTCCATATCTTCCCACGCTTCATTCATTTTTGTCTGATTGCGAAGAAGGTATGACGGATGAAATGTAGGAAGGAGGTTTGTTCCGTTATATAAAGTGAGTTTACCGCGGATACGGGTGATTTTTTCGTCAACACCAAAGAGCGTGTTGTACGCATGGCGTCCCAGAGTACAGATGACCTTCGGTTTAATAAGGTTGAGCTGGGCCGTGAGATAATCTTTGCAGGCTGCTATCTCGTCAGGCTCAGGATCACGGTTGTTGGGAGGCCTGCATTTAAGGACATTGCAGATGTAGACCTCGTTGCGCCCCAAGCCAATGCGACCGATGAGCTGATCAAGGAGTTTGCCGGCCCTGCCCACAAAAGGTCTTCCCTGGATGTCTTCATCCTCACCCGGTGCTTCTCCCACAAAGACAAGCCGGGCGTTGGGATCACCCTCGCCGGGAACGACATTCTTCCGTGTCTTGGCGAGATTACACTTCGTGCATCCCTTGATGGCCTTCTGCAACTGCGCAAGGCTAGGGCCTTCTTTCTTCTCGAAGACATAGGAGTGAATACCCATATTCTTTAGGGAGGCGAGGAATCGTCTTACATTAGTCGGGTCTATGTTCATGCGTGAATCCTTACAAGGGAATAACCAATAACCAAATTACAAATTCCAAATAAAAAGATAATAAGCAAGAGCCAAATCTAAGAACATTTACTAATGGCCAAATTGCAGGTTCCGAAGAGAAACACTTAAAAGTTTTTTATTTGTATCTTGGCTCTTGATCATTGGTGATTGTACCTATCCGGCATCTTTTTCACGTTTCTCTCGGCTTCGAATGCATGAGCCGCTTGGAGCATGCGAGCTTCATCGAGGGGCTGGCCGATAATCTGGAGACCGATGGGGAGGCCTTTTCCGTCAAAACCGCAGGGCAGGGACAGTCCTGGTAGCCCGGCGAGATTGACAGGAATGGTGCAGATATCAGAAAGATACATTGCAAGAGGATCTTCCATTTTTTCTCCCGTCCTGAAAGCTGTCGTTGGTGAAACCGGCGCCACGATCATATCACATGTTTTAAAGGCTTCGTCAAAGTCCTTTCTGATAAGAGTTCTTACCTTACCTGCTTTCCCATAGTACGCGTCATAATAACCGGAAGAGAGCACATAAGTCCCCAGTATAATCCTCCGCTTTACCTCTTTGCCGAATCCTTTGTGGCGTGTTTTCTTGTACATGTCAATGATGTCTTTCCCCGGTTCTCTCAGTCCATACTTGACCCCGTCATAACGGGCAAGGTTTGAAGATGCCTCTGCCGTGCAGATTACATAATATGTTGCGACGGCATATCCTGAGTGTGGCAGGGTAATATCGACAGGAACGGCACCCAGTTTTTCAAGTATTGCAATCGACTCTGTCACTGCCTTTTTTACGTCGGGTTCCATACCTTCGACAAAGTATTCTTTGGGAACGCCAAGTTTTAATCCTTTGATATCCCGACCGAGCAGGGACGTATAATCGGGCACCTGTTGAGGAAGAGCGGTTGAGTCAAGAGGATCATGACCTGCAATGACATTGAGCACTGAAGCACAGTCGGTGACGTTGCGCCCAAGAGGGCCTATCTGGTCGAGAGAAGACGCGAATGCGATGAGGCCAAACCGTGATACCCTCCCGTAGGTTGGTTTCATGCCGACAACACCGCAGAGGCCCGCGGGCTGTCTGATGGAACCGCCTGTATCGGTGCCCAACGCGACGGCGCAGAGTCCCGCGGCTACAGCCGCGGCAGAACCACCACTGGAGCCTCCGGGGATACGGTCCAGATCCCAGGGATTTCTTGTTGTCTGAAAGGCGGAATTTTCTGTAGACGAACCCATGGCAAATTCGTCCATGTTGAGCCTGCCAAGATGGACATATCCTGCTTTATTTAGTTTTTCAATCACCGTCGCGTTGTAAGGCGGTATAAAACCTGAAAGGATTTGTGAGGCGCAGGTTGTTTCAATCCCTTTTGTGCAGAGAATGTCCTTCATGCCGAAGGGTATGCCGAGAAGCGGGGCATCCTCGCCGCGGGCGATTTTCTCATCAGCCTGCCTGGCCATCTGCAGAGCATACTCTTCAGTTGTCCTTAGGTATGCGAGTACCCCACCATCATATTTTTTTATACGTTCCAGATAGAATGTTGCAAGCTCTACCGCGCTGATTTCTTTTCTTATAAGCATCTGTTTCAATTCAATTATTGTCTTATCAAGAATGTTTTCCACGCCGTCTCCTATTCATCTTTTTCCATCTCTTATCATGTATTGATGTTTTCGGTATTTTTAATTTTCATTCTGCCTTTTAAATACTACATTTTTTATTCTTCCACCTCGATAATCGGCGGGACTTTGAAGAAAGATCCGGTTCTTTCCGGCGCGTTTTTCAGAGAATCATCTACCGCCAATGAATCTTTCACAGCATCTTCTCTGAACACACTGTCCATGGGTACCGCGTGGCTTGTTGATTCAACACCATCCGTATTGAGAGAATTAAGCGCCTCCATATATTGGAGTATTTTGTCGATCTGTTGTGTGTAAAGCTCTATCTCTTGCGGCTCCAGTTCGAGCCTTCCGAGATGCGCCACGTGTTCGATTGTTTCTTTTGTTATCTTCACTGTTGAATGCTCCTTTTCTTAGTGCCTGCTCCTACCGTATGTTCTCGAGCATCGTTTTGCTTGTTTCAAGTTTTTCCCGTTTTGTTTTCAGTTCCGCGAAAGCAGCCTCGTTTTTCTCGATGACCTCTTCGGGGGCTTTTTCGCGGAATGAGACATTGTTGAGTTTTTTGGAAATTCTTTCACTCTCCTCATTAATTTTGCTTATTTCTTTTTCAATCCTGCCCAGTTCTTTTGCGATGTCTATGAGGTCCTTGACGGGCACAAACACTTCAATTCCCTTAGCGACGCCTACTGCCGCGTGTTCAGGGGCCGAGCCGTCTATGAAGCGTAATGTGTCAACTTTTGCCAACTCCTTGATGTAGTATTCATACGATTTTAAAAGCGCTACCTGAGTGTCTGCTCGGACAACGGCTTCAACTTTTACGTTAGGTGCGATACCGGTTTCACCACGGATGTTTCGGATAACATCAATGACGCCCATGATAGTTTCCATCTGAGCTTCACTTTCTTCGTCGACTTCCGATTCATCGAAAACGGGGAAGGGCGCGATCATGATACTCTCAGCTTCGTGTCCCGGCAGGCGCTGATAGACTTCCTCGGTAACGAAGGGCATGATGGGGTGAAGGAGCCTGAGGATTTCTGAAAGCGTCCGATAGAGCGTCGATCGTGTGGCAGACGTATCGAAAGCATTTACTTTGCCGTAAAGATTCGGTTTGATCATTTCGAGATACCAGTCGCAGAATTCACGCCATATGAAAGTATATAGAGTATTCGCCGTGTCGTTAAAGCGATACTCCTCGATGCTGGCCTTAACTTCTCTCATGACCTTCTGCGCCCTCGACCGGATCCACTTATCGGGCAGGAAGGAAGATTGAGATGCTGTCGGGGACGGTTTTTCCTCACCCATGAGCATGAAGGACAACTTGGATGCGTTCCAGACTTTATTGACGAAATTTCTGGAGCCTTCAATCCGCTCTTCGGAGAGCAACACATCACGGCCCTGCGCGGCAAGCATAGTGAGGGTGAAACGGAATGCGTCAGTGCCGAACCGGTCGATTATTACGAGTGGGTCAATGACGTTCCCCTTCGATTTGCTCATCTTTTTTCCTTCAGCATCTCTGACGAGGGCATGGATGTAAACGTCTCTGAAGGGCACATCGCCCATGAATTTGATGCCCATCATGATCATACGGGCCACCCAGAAGAAGAGGATATCAAAACCGGTGATAAGGAGTGAGGTAGGGTAAAATCTTTTCAGATCATCAGTCTGGTCAGGCCATCCCAGGGTGGTAAAAGGCCAGAGGCCGGAAGAAAACCAGGTATCGAGGACATCAGATTCCTGCCGGAGTGTACCGCCGCACTTTGTGCACTTATCGGGCGTATCCACAGAAACATGTATTTCATCGCAGGAGTCGCAGTACCAGACAGGTATCCTGTGTCCCCACCATATTTGACGTGATATGCACCAGTCTTTGATATTTTCCATCCACTCAAAATAGACCTTTTCCCACATTTCAGGAATGATGCGGACCCTGTGGCCCCGAACCGCCTCAATGGCCGGTTCAGCGAGAGGTTTCATCCTGAGAAACCATTGCAGTGACAATGCCGGTTCAACGACAGTCTTGCAGCGGTAGCATTTGCCAACGCCAAGGTTATACGGCTCGAGCTTTTCGAGGAAGCCCCTTTCCTTCAATTCATCCACGATCTTCTCACGGCATTCAAAACGGTCCCGGCCCTTATAATGGATGGCATTTTCGTTCATTTTACCTTCTTCATCAATGACACGAAGGATCTCCAGATTGTGCCTTTTCATGATCTCGAAGTCATTGACATCGTGGGCGGGGGTCACCTTGAGGGCACCGGTGCCGAATTCCATATCAACGTAACTGTCGCCGATGACAGGGATCTTTTTTCCCACGATAGGCAGGATAACATCCTGTCCGACGTACTTCCCGAAGCGCGGGTCTTTAGGGTTGACAGCCACTGCCGTGTCACCGAGCATTGTCTCCGGCCGTGTAGTGGCAACCGTCAGATGCCCTTCGCCGTTCGCGAGGGGGTAATGGATATAATAAAGGAATCCTTTTGTCTCCTCGTGTTCCGCTTCGAGATCTGAGAGGGCCGTTTTGCATCGCGGGCACCAGTTGATAATATAATTGTCGCGATAGATGAGGCCTTCATTGAAAAGTCTCACAAAAACTTCGCGAACGGCACGGGAAAGACCTTCGTCCATGGTAAAACGTTCCCTTGACCAGTCACAAGAACATCCGAGCCTTTTCAGCTGTTCAATGATTGTGCCGCCTGACTGGGCTTTCCATTCCCACACACGGTCGATGAACTTTTCCCTCCCGACCTCATCACGGTGGAAACCTTCTTTCGCCAGTTCACGTTCAACAACATTCTGCGTCGCGATGCCGGCGTGATCCATTCCGGGCAGCCACAAAGCGTTGAAACCGGACATCCTGTGAAACCGCGTGACGATATCCTGAAGCGTATTGTTAAGGGCGTGTCCCATATGGAGTGAGCCTGTTACATTTGGCGG